>NZ_SSNB01000003.1:368494-736988 GCF_006175905.1 Streptococcus oralis | reverse complement strand
TTTGAACCGCGCACCGACCCTTCACCGTTTGGGTATCCAAGCCTTCGAGCCAGTCTTGATTGATGGTAAGGCCCTTCGCTTGCACCCGCTTGTCTGTGAAGCCTACAATGCCGACTTTGACGGGGACCAAATGGCCATCCACGTACCGCTTTCAGAAGAAGCCCAAGCGGAAGCTCGTATCCTCATGCTAGCTGCTGAACACATCTTGAACCCGAAAGATGGTAAACCAGTTGTTACTCCTTCTCAGGACATGGTTTTGGGTAACTACTACTTGACCATGGAAGAAGCTGGTCGTGAGGGTGAAGGAATGGTCTTCAAAGACCGTGACGAAGCTGTTATGGCTTACCGCAATGGCTATGTTCACCTCCACTCACGTGTTGGTATCGCAACAGACAGCCTCAACAAACCTTGGACTGAAGAGCAAAAACACAAGGTCTTGCTGACAACGGTTGGTAAAATCCTCTTCAATGACATCATGCCAGAGGGTCTACCTTACTTACAAGAACCTACAAATGCTAACTTAACAGAAGGTGTTCCAGCTAAATACTTCTTGCCACTAGGTGGAGATATCAAGGAAGCAATCAGTAATCTTGAACTCAACCCTCCATTCAAGAAGAAAAATCTTGGAAATATCATCGCTGAAATCTTCAAACGTTTCCGTACGACAGAAACCTCTGCCCTGCTTGACCGCATGAAGAACCTCGGATACCACCACTCAACTCTTGCAGGTTTGACAGTGGGGATTGCCGACATTCCAGTGGTTGAAGACAAGGCTGAAATCATCGAAGAATCACACAAACGTGTAGAACAAATCACCAAACAATTCCGTCGTGGTATGATCACAGATGACGAGCGCTACAATGCTGTTACAGCTGAATGGCGTGCAGCTCGTGAAAAATTGGAGAAACGTTTGGTTGCCAACCAAGATCCTAAGAACCCAATCGTTATGATGATGGACTCTGGAGCTCGTGGTAACATCTCAAACTTCTCACAGCTTGCCGGTATGCGTGGTCTAATGGCGGCTCCGAACGGTCGTATCATGGAATTGCCAATCCTTTCAAACTTCCGCGAAGGTTTGTCAGTACTCGAAATGTTCTTCTCAACTCACGGTGCCCGTAAAGGTATGACCGATACGGCCCTTAAGACAGCCGACTCAGGTTACTTGACTCGTCGTTTGGTTGACGTTGCCCAAGACGTTATCATCCGTGAGGACGACTGTGGAACAGACCGTGGTCTCTTGATTCGTTCTATCGCAGAAGGAAAAGAGATGATCGAGTCTCTTGAAGAACGTCTTATCGGTCGTTACACTAAGAAAACTGTTAAACATCCAGAAACTGGTGCAGTGATCATCGGTCCAAATGAATTGATTACAGAAGAAAAAGCTGCTGAAATTGCAAATCTTAAGATCAAGAATGAAGATGGTGAACTTGTAAATGCAATCGAGGAAGTTACTATCCGTTCTGTATTTACATGTAACACTCGTCATGGTGTCTGCCGTCACTGTTACGGTATCAACTTGGCGACTGGTGATGCGGTTGAAGTTGGTGAAGCAGTTGGTACAATCGCTGCCCAATCTATCGGGGAACCTGGTACACAGCTTACAATGCGTACCTTCCACACGGGTGGGGTTGCCTCAAATACCGATATCACTCAGGGTCTTCCTCGTGTCCAAGAAATCTTTGAAGCCCGCAATCCGAAAGGGGAAGCGGTCATCACAGAAGTCAAAGGGCAAGTTACTGCTATCGAAGAAGATGCTTCAACTCGTACTAAGAAAGTCTTCGTTAAGGGTGAAACTGGAGAAGGCGAATACGTGGTTCCATTTACAGCCCGTATGCGTGTCGAAGTTGGAGACCAAGTCTCTCGCGGTGCAGCATTGACAGAAGGTTCTATCCAACCAAAACGTCTCCTTGCTGTTCGTGATGTCTTGTCAGTTGAAACCTACCTTCTCGGTGAAGTACAAAAAGTTTACCGTAGCCAAGGGGTAGAAATCGGTGACAAACACATCGAGGTAATGGTTCGTCAAATGATCCGTAAAGTTCGTGTCATGGATCCAGGTGACACAGATCTTCTTATGGGTACTCTCATGGACATCAACGACTTTACAGATGCCAACAAGGATGTTCTTATCGCAGGTGGAGTTCCAGCGACTGGTCGTCCAGTTCTTATGGGAATCACCAAAGCCTCACTTGAAACCAATAGTTTCTTGTCAGCGGCTTCCTTCCAGGAAACAACTCGTGTCCTTACAGATGCAGCCATCCGTGGTAAGAAAGATCATCTCCTTGGACTCAAGGAAAATGTTATCATCGGTAAGATTATCCCAGCAGGTACTGGTATGGCTCGCTACCGTAACCTTGAACCACAAGCCGTCAATGAAGCAGAATATCTGGCTCCAGAACAAGAAGAGGCAGAACTTGCTCCTGTAGAGGAAGTTGTGGAAATCCAAGTTGAAGAAACAGTAGAATAAAGCAAACAAGAGAACCTTTGGGTTCTCTTTGTTTTATTTCAGAAAATTTTCCCACTTTTTCATAAAGTATGGTAGAATAGAAGAACTAAAATGCCAGGGAGGTGTCCATATGGAACAAACATTCTTTATCATTAAGCCAGATGGTGTGAAAAGAGGGCTGGTTGGTCAGGTTCTGAAAAGAATTGAGGAGCGTGGTTTCAAAATCGAAAAATTAGAGTTGCGTTCAGCAGTTTCAGAAGCTTTGATTGACCAGCACTATCAAGACTTGGTTGAAAAAAGTTTTTATCCTCCTATCCGTCAGTTTATGACCTCAGGACCAGTAGTGGTGGGCATTCTATCAGGTCCGAAAGTGATTGAAACTTGGCGGACCATGATGGGTGCTACTCGTCCAGAAGAAGCTCTGCCAGGAACTATCCGAGGAGATTTTGCCAAGGCTGCAGGAGACAATCAAGCCATTCAAAATGTAGTTCATGGCTCCGATTCGGAAGCTTCTGCAAAACGTGAAATTGCTCTCTGGTTTAAGGATTAGACTGGTAAAAGAACAGTTCTGTATACAACAGAGCTGTTTTTTGGTCAGTTGAGCATAAAAAAAGAACACTTGAGGCGGAAACAATCATTTCAAACTCCTCACAAGGTATAATCCCATATAGGGAGGGAAAAGAAATGGTAAAATCAATTCGCCTATTGTTACTGATTGCAGTCGTCCAGATTAGTTTTAGTAGTTGTCTATTATGGAAAGAAACCTTTTTATCTTTAAAACAGACCAATGCTTATTTTTTGATTTTGATAGTAGGAATTTCTGTTCTGTGTGCTGGGATAAATTATTTCCATACAGTAAACCAGTCTAGGCACAGTATTTTACATGTTCAAAAGAAAGTGAGTCTTGTTTATTGCCTCCTTTTAGTAGTCAATCTTCTGGCAACCTGTCTGGTTCTCTCAGAAAGCATCCAAACCACTAGCAAATTGCAGCAAGAATTGGTTGACCTCTTTTTACCCTCCTTCTTTTTCTTGCTAGGAGTAGATCTATTGATTTTCTTACCTTTTGATAAAATTTTTCGCGATATAGAAAATCACCTAAATAAAAAGAAAACAGTCGTCATTTCCGTTCTAGCTACGATGGTTTTCTTGAGGAATCCCTTAGTGATTTCCTCGATTCTCCTTTATATCAGTGTTGGTTTTCTATGCGCACGTTTCCTTTTTCCAAAATGTATTCAAAGGGAAATCTCCTTTTATGGACACCTGATTCGGGATATCCTGTTTGTTTTTGCGATTTTTCTATTCTTTTAAGTAGAGGAGAATTTTTCAAAATTGTTATAGTAAGTCCATAAAGAAAATTCACACAAAAGAAAACTTTTTGGTATAATAGTAGCATGCACACAAAAAATGAAGAAGAGCTTCTAACTCTCGGAGAAAGATTAGGTCATTTGCTTCAAAAAGACGATGTTCTGATCTTGACTGGAGAGTTGGGTGCGGGTAAAACAACCTTTACAAAAGGCCTTGCCAAGGGCTTGGATATCCGTCAGATGATTAAAAGTCCAACCTATACCATTGTCAGAGAGTACGAAGGGCGTTTGCCACTTTACCACTTGGATGTCTACCGTATTGAAGGGGATGCTGATTCTATTGACTTGGATGAGTTTCTCTTTGGTGGTGGTGTGACTGTTATTGAGTGGGGGCATCTTTTGGGTGAAGATTTACCAGATTCTTACTTGGAGTTGGAAATTTTGAAAGAAGTTGAGGGGCGTTGTCTTCATTTTACGGCTCATGGCTCTCGGGCTGAACAACTCATCAAGGAGCTTCAAGATGGAGTATGAGTTGTGTATTCGTGAGGCAGAGACGTCAGATGCTACAGCCTTGATTGCATTTTTAGATTGTGTCGGTCAAGAGACAGATTTTACCAGCTTGGATGAAAATGGAATCATGATGACAGCTTCTGAAATGGCTCTTTTTATCGAAAAACAAGCTGGATCAGAGAATCAAATTACTCTCCTCGCCTTACTGAATGATGAGATTGCAGGAGTCTTAAATATCACAGCAGACCAACATTTAAGAGTTCGACATATCGGTGATGTTTTTCTAGCAGTTCGAAAGAAATTCTGGAACCAAGGCTTGGCGACTATACTTCTAGAAGAAGGCATCGAGTGGGCGAAAGTCAGTGGCGTCTTGCGCCGTTTGCAACTTAGTGTACAAAAACGAAACGAGGCTGCGATCCACCTCTATTCAAAAATGGGATTTATCACAGAAGGCTTACAAGAAAGAGGAGCCTATTTAGCAGAAGGGATATTTTTAGATGTTTGTCTTATGGGCAAGCTGATAAATAAATAACGAGATGATTAAAAAATTAATTGGAATGGTGCTAGGTTTCCTAGCAGTAACAGTTTTAGGTGTAGCGGTTTATGGCTATACCATCTACCAACAGGGAACAGAAACCCTAAGTAAAAAGACTTACAAAAAAATCGGGGAAGAAACCAACGTTATCGAAGCGACGGAGCCTCTGACCATCCTCTTGATGGGGGTAGATACGGGAAACGTGGAACGTACAGACCCGTGGGCGGGAAATAGTGACTCCATGATTCTCCTGACTGTTAATCCCAAAACAAAGAAAACCACTATGATGAGTTTGGAACGGGATATTTTGACCAAGATTGAGACTGGAAATGGGCAAGTTCAGGAAGCCAAACTCAATGCTGCCTATGCTAATGGTGGTGCGGAACTTGCAATTTCTACTATTCAAAAGATGATGAATATCCACATTGATCGCTATGTCATGGTTAACATGCAGGGACTTCAACAATTGGTGGATGCGGTTGGTGGAATTACCGTCAACAATACACTCGGTTTCCCAATTTCGATTGCTGACCAAGAGGAGTTTAATAAGATTTCTATCGGTGTTGGAGAACAAACCTTGAATGGTGAGGAAGCTCTGGTGTATTCACGGATGCGTTACCAAGACCCAGAAGGAGACTATGGTCGTCAAAAACGTCAACGTGAAGTCATTCAAAAAATCGTTGAGAAGGTTTTGAGCCTAAACAGTGTGAGCCATTATCAAGGTATCCTCAAAGCTTTGAGTGATAACATGCAGACCAATGTGGACTTGTCAGCTAAGAGCATTCCACAATTGCTCGGCTATCAAGATTCTTTTAAGAATATCGAAACGCATCAATTGCGTGGGGAAGATGCTGAGCTACAGGGAATTTCTTATCAAATCGTCACTTCAGAACATATGCTCGAAATGCAAAATCTCTTGCGTAGTTCACTAGGTAAAGAGCCAGTGACAGAATTGGAAACCAATGCGGTACTGTACGAAACAGCCTTTGGTCGGACAGCGCCTTCGACCAGTACTAACGCTTCAAACGAAGAAGCAGAATAAGAAAAGAATCAAATCGTGGGAAATTTCCTGCGATTTTTTCAAAAAAATTCGAATAGATAAGTAGGAGGAAACATGAAAGCAGAAATTATTGCTGTTGGAACAGAAATTTTAACAGGGCAGATTGTCAATACCAATGCTCAGTTTTTATCAGAGAAACTAGCCGAAATCGGGGTAGATGTCTACTTCCAAACAGCTGTTGGAGACAATGAAGCTCGTCTTTTGTCCTTGCTTGAGATTGCGAGTCAACGTAGTAATCTTGTGATTTTGACCGGGGGCTTGGGACCAACTGAGGATGATTTGACCAAACAAACCCTGGCAAAATTTTTAGGAAAAGATCTAGTGTTTGACCCTCAAGCGCAAGAGAAGCTGGATATTTTCTTTGCTCATAGACCTGACTATGCTCGGACACCGAATAATGAGCGTCAAGCCCAAATTGTAGAAGGGGCAACTCCACTGCCAAATGAGACAGGTTTAGCAGTAGGAGGGGTGTCGGAAGTGGATGACGTAACCTACGTGGTCCTTCCAGGACCGCCAAGTGAGTTGAAACCCATGGTCTTAAATCAACTCTTACCCAAGTTAATGACTGGTACCAAGTTATACTCACGAGTGCTCCGTTTCTTTGGAATTGGTGAGAGTCAGTTGGTGACCATTTTGGCGGATTTGATTGACCATCAAACCGATCCGACTTTGGCGCCTTATGCCAAGACGGGAGAGGTGACCTTGCGCTTGTCTACAAAAGCAGTCAGTCAAGAACAGGCTGATCAAGCACTGGACATCCTAGAAAGTCAAATCTTGAGTCGCCAAACTTTCGAGGGAATTTCTCTACGAGACATCTGCTATGGATATGGGGAAGAAACCAGCCTCGCAAGTGTCGTTGTAGAAGAGCTAAAGAAGAGACAGAAAAGCATTACTGCGGCAGAAAGCTTGACGGCAGGTCTCTTTCAAGCGACATTAGCAGACTTTTCGGGCGTTTCAGCAATCTTTAATGGCGGTTTTGTTACTTACAGCCTAGAAGAAAAGTCTAAGATGTTGGATATTTCCGAGCAAGAGCTGAAAGAACACGGGGTCGTTTCTGAGTTTACCGCTCGAAAAATGGCAGAGCAGGCACGTCTCAAGACTCAGTCAGATTATGGAGTGAGTTTGACGGGGGTGGCAGGACCAGATAGCCTAGAGGGGCATCCAGCTGGTACAGTTTTTATTGGACTGGCACATGAAAAAGGGACAGAGGTGATCAAGGCTAATATCGCAGGACGAAGCCGTGCAGATGTACGTCACATCGCGGTTATGCATGCCTTTAACCTAGTTCGCAAGGCTTTATTAAGTGACTAAATTTTGGTATAATAAAAGATAGGTCTAAGGACCAGTAAAATATAGGAGAACAAAATGGCGAAAAAACCAACAAAAAAATTAGATGAAATCGGGAAAAAATTTGGAGCTGATCGTGAAAAAGCCTTGAACGATGCTCTTAAATTGATTGAGAAAGACTTTGGTAAGGGTTCAATCATGCGTTTGGGTGAACGTGCAGAGCAAAAAGTTCAAGTGATGAGCTCAGGCTCATTGGCTCTGGACATTGCTCTTGGTTCAGGTGGTTATCCTAAAGGACGTATCATCGAAATCTACGGACCAGAATCATCTGGTAAGACAACGGTTGCCCTTCACGCTGTTGCGCAAGCACAAAAGGAAGGCGGTATTGCAGCCTTTATCGATGCGGAACATGCTCTTGACCCAGCCTATGCTGCAGCCCTTGGTGTGAACATTGACGAATTGCTCTTGTCACAACCAGACTCAGGTGAACAAGGTCTTGAAATTGCTGGAAAATTGATTGACTCAGGTGCAGTTGACCTTGTCGTTATCGACTCGGTTGCGGCCCTTGTACCTCGTGCAGAAATTGATGGGGATATTGGTGACAGCCACGTTGGTTTGCAAGCTCGTATGATGAGCCAGGCCATGCGTAAACTTGGTGCTTCTATCAATAAAACCAAAACAATTGCCATCTTTATCAACCAATTGCGTGAAAAAGTTGGGGTCATGTTTGGAAATCCAGAAACAACACCTGGTGGACGTGCTCTGAAATTCTACGCTTCAGTCCGTTTGGATGTTCGTGGAAGTACGCAAATCAAGGGAACTGGTGACCAAAAAGATACCAATGTCGGTAAGGAAACTAAGATCAAGGTCGTTAAAAACAAGGTAGCTCCACCATTTAAGGAAGCCTTTGTTGAAATCATGTACGGAGAAGGGATTTCTAAAACTGGTGAGCTCTTGAAGATCGCAAGTGATCTCGATATCATCCAAAAAGCGGGAGCATGGTACTCTTACAAGGGTGAAAAAATCGGACAAGGATCTGAAAATGCTAAGAAATACTTGGCGGATCACCCAGAAATCTTTGATGCCATTGACCATCAAGTTCGTGTTCAATATGGTTTGATTGAAGATGAAGAAGGGACAACTCCTACCACTGTTTCGGAAGATCTAGCACCTAACCAAGAAGTAACGCTTGACCTAGGCGACGGACTTGAAATCGAAATTGAAGATTAAAAATAAAAGCGGAGAAGTCTTTCTCTGCTTTTTATGTTTAAATATTAAGTCTCCAGAAGCTTCAAAAGCGTAATAAAAGAGTATTTAACCAAAAAAATTAAAAAAACTCTTGCAATTTTTTTAATTTGATGATAAAATTAAATCATTCTATAAAAAGGAGACTACTATAATGGAAAAACGCCTTGTTCGAAACGTACAAGACAAAAAGATTGCTGGTGTTTGTGCTGGTATCGGTGACTACTTTAACATGGACCACACACTTGTTCGTGCACTTTGGATTATCTTCACCCTACTTGGTGGTTCTGGAATCTTAGCTTATGCTATTCTCTACTTCCTTCTTCCAGAAGGCAATGCAGAAGCTTAAACCATAGAGAATAAAAGTTTATTCTGATCAGTTGAAAATAAAAAATGCATGTAATCGTAGATTGCATGCATTTTTATATGTAGCTTCTATCGAAAAAGAGAGGTTCTTCACCGGATGGATAAGTCTTGTTTAATGGTCACTAAAACGACGATACTCTATATGAAAGTCAAAATAATGTTCATTTTGTAACTTTTGGAAGATATCGCGATAGGCTTCTTCGTCAAAATGGTCGCCACGATAGAGGATTTCAAAACTCAAACCATCGTACTCAAGGAAAGCGTTGGCTGTTTTAAAGCCATTTTGTCGATAGAAGTCCATTCTAGCCTTCCTTTGCTCCAAGTTATCGCATTCTTCATCTAATCGCTCGACTTCGAGTAACATGGTTCGCTGGTAAAAATCAGTCAGCTTTTCGATGATTTCCTTCCCATACCCGTGGCTTCTCAGGTGGGGCATGATGGCAAAAAAACTGATATAGAAGGCCTTTGGATTGGAGATGGCAAAAGCAAAGCCGACAAACTCTTCTTGGTTATAAAAGGCAAAAAAGTGAGCGTCTTCTCGGTCCTGATAGCGCAAGAACTCAGACAGAGGGACTCGTTCTTCCTCGGGAAAAGCTTCTTTGTTTAGCTTTTCAACCTTATCCAGATCAGGAAATACATCGGTAATTAATTGACTGGTCAAACTCATAACTGACCTCCTTTTCTTGATTATAGCAAATTGTCTCTCTGTAAGCAATTGATTGCAAACTTAGTGATAGAGCCTTGTCGCTCCTTTAGAAAGCTGATATAATAGCTTTATGAATAAGAAACGATCCGTGGACTTGATACATGGTCCTATTCTTCCTGCGCTGTTAATCTTTGCCTTTCCAATCTTGCTGTCAAATATTTTCCAACAGCTCTATAATACAGCTGACGTCTTGATTGTTGGACGATTTCTTGGTCAAGATTCCTTGGCAGCAGTAGGGGCGACAACTGCCATTTTTGACTTGATTATAGGCTTTACGCTTGGTGTTGGAAATGGCATGGGGATCGTCATTGCCCGCTATTATGGGGCTCGGAATTTTACAAAGATCAAGGAAGCAGTAGCAGCCACCTGGATTTTAGGTGCTCTTTTGAGTATTGTGGTCATGCTGATGGGATTTGTCGGTCTGTATCCTCTCTTGCAATATTTAGATACTCCTGTAGAAATCCTTCCTCAATCCTATCAATATATTTCTATGATTGTGACTTGTGTAGGCGTCAGCTTTGCCTATAACCTCTTTGCAGGTTTGTTGCGGTCTATTGGTGATAGTCTTGCTGCGCTTGGCTTTCTGATTTTCTCTGCCTTAGTCAATGTGGTTCTGGATTTGTATTTCATTACGCAACTGCATCTGGGAGTTCAATCCGCAGGGCTTGCTACCATCATTTCGCAAGGCTTGTCAGCGGTTCTTTGCTTTTTCTATATCCGTAAGAGTGTTCCAGAACTGCTTCCTCAACTCAAGCATTTTAAATGGGACAAGGCCTTGTATGCGGATCTTTTGGAGCAAGGTTTGGCCATGGGTTTGATGAGTTCCATTGTGTCTATCGGTAGTGTGATTTTACAATCTTCGGTTAATACCTTTGGAGCTGTGATTATTAGTGCCCAGACGGCAGCTCGACGCATTATGGCTTTTGCTCTCCTTCCGATGACGGCTATTTCTTCTGCTATGACGACCTTTGCCTCTCAAAATCTCGGGGCCAAGCGACCAGACCGCATTGTTCAAGGTCTTGGTATTGGGAGTCGTTTGAGCATGTCCTGGGCAGGTTTTGTTTGTATTTTCCTCATTTTTGCTAGTCCGACCTTGGTTTCCTTCTTGGCCAGTTCAACAGATACTTACTTGGTAGAAAACGGTAGTCTCTACCTGCAAATCAGTTCAGTCTTTTATCCGATTTTGAGCCTTTTGCTGATTTATCGCAATTGCTTGCAGGGATTGGGTCAGAAAGTCCTCCCTCTAGTTTCTAGCTTTATAGAACTAATCGGGAAAATCGTTTTTGTGGTTTTGATTATCCCTTGGGCGGGCTATAGGGGAGTCATCCTCTGTGAACCTCTTATCTGGGTTGCCATGACCACCCAACTGTACTTCTCGCTTTTCCGTCACCCCTTGATAAAAGAAGGCAAGGAAATCTTGGTAGTTAAAGGACAATCCTAGCTGGATTTGCTGAATAAAATCCATTTCCTCTAGTGAAAATCGAAAAAACTTGTGTTATAATAAGAAAGATTAAAATGTGAAAAAAGGAGATTCCTAATGGGACGTAAATGGGCCAATATCGTAGCCAAGAAAACGGCTAAAGATGGAGCTAACTCTAAAGTATATGCAAAATTTGGTGTAGAAATCTATGTAGCAGCTAAAAAAGGGGATCCAGACCCAGAATCAAACACTGCTTTGAAATTCGTTATCGACCGTGCTAAACAAGCCCAAGTGCCAAAACACGTTATCGATAAAGCGATTGATAAAGCAAAAGGAAACACAGACGAAACCTTTACAGAAGGACGTTATGAAGGTTTTGGACCAAATGGTTCTATGTTGATTGTAGATACTTTGACTTCTAACGTCAACCGTACAGCAGCCAATGTCCGTGCTGCCTTTGGTAAAAACGGCGGAAACATGGGTGCTTCTGGTTCAGTTTCTTACCTCTTTGACAACAAGGGGGTTATCGTATTTGCTGGTGAAGATGCGGATGCAGTCTTTGAGCAATTGCTCGAAGCAGATGTGGATGTGGACGATGTAGAAGCAGAAGAAGGAACAATCACGGTTTACACAGCTCCAACAGACCTTCACAAGGCTATCGTTGCCCTTCGTGAGTCTGGCATCGAAGAATTCCAAGTGACTGAATTGGAAATGATTCCTCAGTCTGAAGTGGAATTGTCGGGTGATGACCTTGAAACCTTTGAAAAACTTTACAGCGTTCTTGAAGACGACGAAGACGTACAAAAGATCTACACAAACGTAGATGGATTCTAATAGAAAAACGAACAGTTTTACTAGCTGTTCGTTTTTTATATTGGAGCTTAGACTCTAGTTTCAGAATCGTTTTGTTGCTTGCTTTTTCCTTGACCTAGACCAACTGCATGTTTTTGGACCAGCAAGAGCTGCCCATTGTCATCTTTTGCAAAAGTTAGGGTAACAGTCTTGATTTTGTCACCAATGGAGAGATAGGTGACTTTTCTCGTATTGTAACCCCCAATAGTGGAGTCAAACTCGGAGTCTGGTAGTCCGTGTTTTTTAATAATATCCTTGTAGTTGGTACCACCCTTTCCTTTGTTGTCAAGGTCACCTTCGATTAAGGCGTCGAACTCTTTTTGGGTCCAAGTGAAGTTATCGTCTTCTTCCTCCTCTGGGATGGAATAGGCGCTATCATCTGTCAAGTCGCTTTCTTCTTCGCGTTCCATTGAGGCACTCGCCTCGCTGTAGGAACGGTTAAACTCCCTGACAAACTCTTTGTAGACATTAGCGTACAGTACCTGGGTCGTAAAGAAAAGTACAATAGAAGCAATTGACAGAGCTGTTCCGATAATGGCCATGGTTTTTCGTTTTTTGAGGTTGACGATAAGGCCGATAATCCCCAAGATAAATGCGACGATGGCGATGAAAAATGATAGATAGTTAATAAATGGGATCCAGGATCCTAAAAGTGCGATGGCTCCAAAAATAGTTGCTAAGATTCCTAAAACTCTTTGTTCTTCTGGTTTCATTTGAAAGCTCTCTCCTTCCCTTGTGTGAATGGATATCAATCCACAGTAGTTAGTGTTTATTATAGAGAAAATCGCTGCTAATGTCAATTCAGAGCAAAATAGTTCCCATGGAAACTTTTTTCTTGACATCTCCTCCGAAAGTGATAAAATAGTTCTCACAGAAACTAAATTAGTTCTCCA
Organism: Streptococcus oralis; assembly: GCF_006175905.1. GTDB lineage: Bacteria > Bacillota > Bacilli > Lactobacillales > Streptococcaceae > Streptococcus > Streptococcus oralis_BG. The sequence continues at coordinate 724,367 of NZ_SSNB01000003.1, read as the reverse complement.
GAGAACTATATAAAATCATGAGAAGGGAGCAATCATGGACAAATCGTTGTTGATTTTTAAACGTTTTGGGTACCAGATCCACCTGATGTTGCAGAAAGAAGCCAAACGTTGCGGTATTGAATTTATGGGGGGACCGCAAGGGCAGGTCCTGCAGTTTTTAGATCGTCGTGAGCATAATCAAGAATTAACGCTTATCAAGGATATTGAGACAGAACTCAATATCACCAAGTCAGTTGCTAGCAACTTGGTCAAGCGTATGGTACAAAATGGTCTGGTCGAGTTAGAGGCCAGTCCAAGTGATAAACGAGCAAAGCTTGTTCGTTTGACCGATAAATCACGATCTCAGATGCAAGAAGTTAAGGCGCTTTTTGATCGGATTGCCAGTAGCCTACTGGAAGGAATCTCAAAGGAAAAGCTAGCCATTTTTGAAGAAGTTCTCGGACAACTACAGGCTAATGTAGAAAGAATAGGAGGAGAGAATGAAGAAACTTGCTAAACGTATTACAGGAAAAGAGTGGGGGATGATTGTCCTTACGATTCTTTTCACTTGTTTCTCGGTCTATCTCGAGTTAGAGGTACCGACCTACATTTCAGAAATAACAGAATTGATTGGAACACCGGGTACGGAGTTAGGACAACTATGGTCTCCTGCTACCAAGATGATGGGCTTATCTCTCCTAGCCTTTCTGTCTTCTGTAACAGTTGGATTTTTTGCTTCTCGTGTTGCAGCGTCTTACACGACTCACTTGCGAAGAGATATTTTTAATCGTGTTCTAGATTTTTCGCAAACGGAAATCAAACGTTTTTCAATCCCCAGCCTTTTGACTCGAACAACCAATGATATTACGCAGGTTCAGATGCTCTTTACTATGGGCTTACAGGTAGTGACTCGTGGGCCTATCATGGCCATCTGGGCCATTGGAAAAATCCTTGGGAAGTCGGAATACTGGCTCTGGGCAGTAGTGGTGGCCGTCATTGTCAATGTCTTGATGACCACTGTTCTCATGACTCTAGCCTTTCCAAAACAATCTGTCATCCAAAAATTAACAGATAAACTCAATAGCATCACTCGCGAAAGTTTGACTGGGATTCGGGTTGTTCGTGCTTATAATGCTGAGGATTATCAGGATCAGAAATTCGAAGAAGCTAATGATGAGGTGACTCGTCTCAACCTCTTTGTCAATCGTTTGATGGCGATTATGAATCCTATTATGATGGCGATTTCCAGCGGTTTGACCTTAGCTATTTACTGGATTGGAGCCTATCTGATCAACGATGCTAGTTTGGCTGACCGTTTGCCACTCTTTAGTGATATGGTGGTCTTCATGTCTTATGCCATGCAGGTCGTGATGGGATTCCTACTCATGGGGGCACTCTTTATCGTTCTTCCTCGTACCTTGGTTTCGGCAGGACGTATCAATCAAGTGCTAGACTTGTATTCTTCTATTGAAAATCCGAGTCAAGCACAGGTTGCAGATCCTTCAGTTCAAGGACAAGTGGAATTCCGTGACGTAATCTTCCGCTACTCTCAAAACTCAGAAGCAGTTGTGGAACATGTTACTTTTAAAGCCGAAGCAGGTCAAACAGTTGCTTTTATCGGATCAACTGGATCTGGGAAATCTACTCTAGTCAACCTGATACCTCGTTTTTATGATGTCTCATCTGGTCAAATTCTAGTAGATGGTATCGATGTGCAAGATTACGATTTGGAAGAGCTGCGTAATAAGGTCGGCTATATTCCACAAAAAGCTGTACTCTTTTCTGGAGATGTTAAGGGAAACATGGACTTTGGTAAGAGTCAAGAAAGTCCTCTCAGTGAACCTGCCATGTGGCAAGCTTTGGAATTGGCTCAATCTAAGAACTTTATCGAGGATAAGGAAGCAGGTCTGGCCTCTGAAGTAGCCCAAGGTGGGACCAACTTCTCAGGAGGTCAAAGACAGCGTCTGGCCATTGCGCGTGCATTGGCTCGTAAACCAGAGATTCTCATCTTTGATGATTCCTTCTCAGCCTTGGACTACAAGACAGATCGTGTCCTTCGCCAAGAGCTAGCTGAGAAAACAAAATCCATGACCAAGCTCATTGTAGCGCAACGGATTTCTACCATTATGGATGCAGACTTGATCTTAGTATTGGATCAAGGAAAAGTCGTGGGACAAGGCACCCACAAGGAACTTCTAGCTACCAATGAAGTCTACCAAGAAATTGCCTACTCACAACTATCGAAGGAGGAATTGGAACATGGAAAATAAAAAAGTTTCGGTCTGGAAACAGTGCAAACCTTATATGGCAGGCCTCCAACTCCCTCTCCTAATAGCAGTTGTGGCTGCGGTCATTTCAAGCATCATTACCGTTTATGGTCCAACTAAGATTAAAGAAATTACTAACTTGATTTCAGATGGCTTGGCTACAGAAATCGACTTGGTAGCTGTGTCAAACATTGCTAGCTTTTTAGTGATTCTCTATGTATTTGGCGCCATTCTTAACTATACACAGGCCTATATCTTTTCAACGAGTATCCAACATTTTTCAAAACGCTTGCGGACGGCTATCGCTGAAAAGATTAATCGTTTGCCACTTGGCTATTTTGACCGTCATTCACAAGGAGATACCCTTTCGCGCGTGACCAATGATGTGGATACAGCAGCGCAATCTCTCAACCAAAGTCTAGGGACAGTTCTTTCAGCTAGTTTCTTGTTGATTGCTGTCTTGGTGACCATGTTTGGGATGAACTGGATTTTGGCATTGGTAACAGTTGTATCAACCCTTGTTGGTTTTGCGGCGGTTTCTGTAATCATGGCCAAGTCACAGGGTTATTTTAAAGCTCAGCAAAATAATCTAGCGGCCGTCAATGGTTACGTAGAAGAAATGTACTCTGGCCATAATGTAGTGACCAGCTATAACGCAGTGGACACCTCCAAAGCGAGATTTGCTGATTTAAACCAAGACTTGCATGATAGTATCTGGAAATCTCAGTTTATCTCTGGTATCATGATGCCAGCCATGTTCTTTGTTGGGAACTTTAGTTATGTCTTAGTCATCATCGTTGGGGCCGCGCTGGCGTTAGAAGGACATATCACGATAGGGATTATTGTAGCCTTTATGGTTTACGTACGGACCTTCTCCCAACCTCTGTCACAGATTGCCCAAGGGATTACGAGCCTGCAACAAGCGAGTGCAGCCATGACTCGTGTATTAGAATTTTTGGCTGAAGCAGAGATGCAAGATGAATCTCATAAGGACAGACAATTGAACAACATGAAAGGGAAAGTAGTCTTTGATCACGTGTCCTTTGGCTATACACCAGAGCGCACCATCATCCATGACTTCTCAGCTACAGCTCGTGCAGGTCAAAAGGTCGCTATTGTCGGACCGACTGGTGCTGGTAAGACAACTATTGTCAATCTTTTGATGAAATTCTATGAGATTGATAAGGGAAGTATCCGTATCGATGGCGTGGATACTAAGGACATGAAGCGTTCGGAAGTGCATGATGCTTTTTCAATGGTCTTGCAGGATACCTGGCTCTTTGAGGGGACCATTCGAGAGAATCTCATCTATAATCAGACAGGTATCAGCGATGAGCGAATGATGGAAGCTAGTAAGGCTGTGGGAATCCACCACTTTATCATGACCTTACCAGACGGCTACGATACTATCTTGGACGATACAGTGACCCTGTCTGTCGGGCAAAAACAACTCTTAACCATTGCTCGTGCTTTGCTGAAGGACGCACCACTCTTGATTTTGGATGAGGCGACCTCTTCTGTTGACACACGGACAGAGGAATTGATCCAAAAAGCCATGGACCGTTTGATGGAAGGCAGAACTTCCTTTGTCATCGCCCATCGCTTGTCAACCATCCGAAATGCAGATTTAATCTTGGTCATGAAAGATGGCAATATCATAGAACAGGGCAATCATGAGGAACTGATGGCTCAAGGTGGCTTCTATGCGGATCTCTACAATAGTCAGTTCACAGAAGACCAAGCAGAAGAATAAACCAAAAGAAGGCTTGACGGCCTTCTTTTTCTGCACTATACTAGAAGACAAGTGCCTCACTTCTAGGCAAAAATAAAGTGTTAATGAGAAGAATAAATGAAAAATTATCAAGAATGGTATAGAAACATTAGCTCCAAACTAACTAGCCATCCAACCCTTTTGTTTCTATTGATTAGTTTTAATCGTTTGATGACAGTAGCTATGCCCCTGGTCTATCTAACCTTGCTAGTCACTACTTACCTGCAGCTAGGACTTGGTCAGAAAGTTGGGGTCTATTTGCTTGTCCCTGCTACAGGCTTTGTAATTTTGTCCCTCTTTCGTAAGAAAATCAATCACCCGCGACCTTATGAAACTTGGGACATCAGTCCCCTTCTTGAAAAGGATAGTTCGGGACAGTCTATGCCCAGTCGCCATGTCTTTTCGGCAACTATCATCTCTATGGCCTGTTTCCATGCTTGGACTTCGATCGGAACTATCTTGCTTATTTGCTCAGGACTCTTAGCCTTGGTCCGAGTACTAGGTGGTGTTCATTATCCCAAGGATGTGCTTGTTGGTTACGCTTGTGGTCTCATGTGGGGGTTCCTTTTCTTCCTTTTTTGACATGTAAGTCAAGCTAGTCTAACAACCACTTACTGCTTCATATTGACCACTTGCTTTTTTTCCCTTGTTTTCCTAATTTAGCTTTGATATAGTAGAGTCAGAAAGGAGATGTGATGAAGTTACGAATTGAGATTGACGGCAATTTAGAAGAAACTGAAATTGTCATCAAGACACCTGCTTTGACAGATGAAATTGCGGACTTGCAACGGCTTTTGCAAGAGTCAAAGGCTCCGAGGTTGACTTTTTACAAGGGGACAGGTGAATATTATCTAGACCTGTCAGAAATTCTCTTCTTTGAAACGGAAGGGAGCAAGATCTACGCTCATAACCAGAAGGAAGCTTATGAGGTTCGCCTCAAGCTCTATGAGTTGGAGTCTATCTTGCCTCGCTATTTTAGTCGAGTTTCCAAGTCAACTATTGCAAACATCCGTCAGATTTACTCAGTGGACAAGTCCTTTTCAGGAACTGGCACTATTTCCTTTTATCAGACGCATAAGGAGGTTCATGTCTCACGACATTACCAATCCCTCCTAAAAGAAAATCTAAGAAATATGAGGTAAAAAACATGAAAAAGAAAGCATTTGGTATTGTTTTATTGGTTTTAGCAGCTTGGATCTTGCTGCAAGGGAATTTTGGAATTCCTTCTTTGAATGGCAAGATATGGCCTTTGCTAGGAATTGTTTTTTTGGCTTATAAGTCCATTGAATCCATCCTTAGACGCCATCTCACTTCGGCAGTTTTTACAGGATTACTGGCGCTCATCATTGCAAATTACGCTTATGACTTGTTACCAGTTACCAATCATTCTCTCATCTGGGCTAGCATCTTGGTGGTACTCGGTGTTGGTTATCTGACGCATTCAAGTAAGTTCTGGAATGAAAAAAAATGGTGGTACGATGGAAAAAAAACAGTCGTCACGGATAAGGAAGTCGCTTTTGGTAGCGGGACCTTCTATAAGCAAGATCAAGATCTCGTAGATGACCAAGTGGAAGTCGCTTTTGGGGATGCTAAAATCTACTATGATAATGCAGAGATGCTAGGTGATTTTGCAACTTTAAATATTGAAGTGGCCTTCGGGAATGCAACTGTCTATGTTCCACAACACTGGCGTGTTGATTTGAAAGTAGAAACCTCCTTTGGTGCAGCTAAGGCAGATGCTCCTGTAGCGCCAACAAACAAAACCTTGATTATCCGTGGGGAAGTTGCTTTTGGTAAACTTGGAGTTGTTTACGTTAAATAAAAAAATAGTTTAGGCCCTTGATAAATTCGAGAAAGTGTGATAACATAGTACGGTATGTGGTGCTAGCACATCCGCTATATTAGATCTAATAGGAGGAAAACACAATGGCTAAAGTATGTTACTTTACAGGTCGTAAGACTGTATCAGGAAACAACCGTTCACACGCGATGAACCAAACAAAACGTGCCGTAAAACCAAACCTTCAAAAAGTTACTGTTCTTATCGATGGTAAACCTAAAAAAGTTTGGGCTTCAGCTCGTGCTTTGAAATCAGGTAAAGTTGAACGCGTTTAATAAAAATGAAAAGACCGCTTAGGTCTTTTTCTTTTGCTCTAAGGATAAAACCATTTGAAAAATAGAGTAAATATCCGCAGATACAGCATTCTGCTTTTACACTTGGGCTGAAATATGATAAAATAGAGTATCAACTAGTTGAGGTAAAAAAAATGACTGTAAAAATTAATACAAAAGATGGTCAAATCGAACTGACAGATGAAGTGATTGCAACCGTAGTAGGTGGTGCCGCAACTGAGATTTTTGGTGTGGTCGGTATGGCTAGTAAAAATGCCCTCAAAGACAATTTCCAAGCCCTTCTTGGTAAGGAAAATTATTCTAAGGGTGTTGTTATAAAAGCAGCCGAAGATGGTAGCATTGCAGTTGATGTTTATACCGTATTGAGCTACGGAGTAAAGATAAGCGAAGTGTCAAAAAACATTCAAGAGCGTGTTCGTTTTAGTCTAGAAAATCAACTAGGAATTACTGCTCAGACTGTGAATGTCTACATTCAAAATATCAAAGTTGTAGGAGAATAATCGTGTCAAAAATTACTACCAGTTTATTCCAAGAGATGGTGCAGGCTGCATCAACTCGTTTGAATAAGCAAGCAGAATATGTCAATTCATTGAACGTCTTTCCAGTTCCAGATGGAGATACTGGGACAAACATGGGAATGACCATTGAAAATGGTGCCAAAGAAGTAGCAGACAAGCCTGCTTCTACAGTTGGAGAAGTAGCGAGCATTCTTGCCAAAGGGCTCTTGATGGGTGCGCGTGGGAATTCAGGAGTTATCACTTCTCAGCTCTTCCGTGGCTTCTCTCAGGCTATCAAGGAAAAAGATGAATTAACAGGTCAAGACTTGGCTCTTGCCTTCCAATCCGGTGTCGAAGTAGCTTATAAAGCGGTTATGAAACCAGTTGAAGGAACTATTTTGACTGTTTCTCGTGGAGCGGCTATTGGGGCTAAGAAAAAAGCCGAGGAGACAGATGATGCTGTTGAGGTCATGCGTGCAGCCTTGGAAGGCGCGAAAGCAGCTTTGGCTAAGACACCAGAAATGCTTCCAGTCCTTAAGGAAGTTGGTGTGGTAGACTCAGGTGGTCAAGGTTTGGTCTTCATCTACGAAGGCTTCCTTTCAGCTCTTACTGGTGAATACAGTGCTTCTGAAGACTTTGTAGCGACTCCTGCCAACATGAGTGAAATGATCAATGCAGAGCACCACAAGTCTGTAGCAGGGCATGTGGCAACTGAGGATATTACCTTCGGTTACTGTACGGAGATCATGGTAGCCCTCAAACAAGGTCCAACTTATTCTAAGGACTTTGACTACGATGAATTCCGTAACTACTTGAATGACTTAGGCGACTCTCTACTTGTTGTCAACGATGATGAGATCGTCAAAGTTCACGTCCATACAGAAGATCCAGGTCTTGTCATGCAAGAAGGTCTCAAATATGGTAGCTTGATCAAGGTAAAAGTGGACAACATGCGTAACCAACACGAGGCGCAAGTTGAAAAAGAAGCAACTCAAGGCAACAAGCCTGCTGAAACAAAAGAGTATGCCCTTATCGCAGTAGTAGCTGGTCAAGGTTTAGCAGATATCTTCCGTGCCCAAGGTGTGGATTATGTCATCGAAGGTGGTCAGACGATGAATCCTTCAACAGAAGACTTTATCAAGGCTGTTGAACAGGTCAATGCTCGCAACATCATCTTCTTGCCAAACAACAAAAATATCTTTATGGCAGCTCAGTCTGCGGCTGAAGTGCTTGAACAACCTGCAGTTGTGGTAGAAGCACGTACAATTCCTCAAGGTTTGACCAGCCTTCTTGCCTTTGACCCAAGCAAATCAATCGAAGAAAACAAAGAACGCATGACTGCAGCCCTTGGTGATGTCGTAAGTGGTAGTGTAACAACAGCCGTTCGTGATACAACTATCGATGGATTAGTAATTCATGAAAATGATAATCTTGGTATGGTAGATGGGAAAATCCTCGTGTCAAATCCTGACATGCACCAAACCTTGACAGAAACATTGAAACATATGTTGAACGAAGACAGTGAAATCGTGACTTTCTATGTCGGAGAAGACGGAAGCGAAGAACTTGCCAATGAAATTGCCCAAGAAATCGCAGAAGAATTTGAAGATGTTGAAGTAGAGATTCACCAAGGTCAACAACCCGTATATCCATATCTTTTCAGTGTGGAATAAAAGTTTAATCGATTAAAAAGAAAGTTGATTGTTCAACTTTCTTTTTTATGACATTTGTCATATTTCCTAGTGACAGAAGCATCTAGCTCCGCCAACTTCAAAAGTCTATAATTGAAGTATGAAATGGAGGAAGAAGAAATGAAAAATAAAATGATTGTCGCAGTGAGTTTAGTAGCAGCAGGAGTTATGACCTATCTCATGTTTTCAGGATTGGACGAGGGTTTCTACCATTTTCCTTGGGAGCTCTTTGCTGGCTTTGGAATGATGTCTTGGTTTGTCAGAGAAGGTTTGAAATTGGTCAGAGATGTGAAAAAGGAGTTTGAGGAATGAAAAAAGCAATCATCTATTTCTTTATCAGCCTATCACTCTTGGTATGGTTAGTGGAAATGTTTACTGGTTGGTTTGACCAAACCGTGCTTCGCCAATTTATTCGTGGTGCTTGGGGTTTTGGGTTTATGATTTTCGTTGTTTTCCCTATGGGAATGAAGTGGTTGAAAGGAGAATCTCATGACTGTGATTAAAGTTGAGAAATTGAGTAAGAAAATAAAAGACAAGGAGATCTTGCGGAACATCTCTTTTGAAATCAACGATGGTGAATGTGTCGCCTTGATCGGGCCTAACGGAGCAGGGAAGACAACCTTGATTGATTGCCTCTTGGGCGACAAGTTCATGAGCTCAGGTCAGATAGCTATTCAAGGCTTTGCACCAACAGATCCTCGATTAAAGCAGCTTATTTCTATCTTGCCTCAAGAAAATACGGTGGTTCAAGACTTGAAAGTGAAAGAACTCTTATCCTTCTTTCAATCAATCTATCCAAACAGTCTCTCCAATCAAGAAATTGATGACTTGCTGAGGTTTTCGGACAAACAGAAAAATCAGCTAGCGGGCAAGCTATCTGGTGGGCAAAAACGTTTGTTCTCTTTCGTGTTGGCACTAATAGGTCGTCCGAAAATTCTATTTTTGGACGAACCAACTGCTGCTATGGATACCTCGACACGTCAGCATTTTTGGGAAATTGTCAATCAGTTAAAGAAAAATGGTGTCACCATTGTATACTCTTCTCACTATATCGAAGAGGTAGAACATACGGCTGACCGCATTTTGGTGCTCCATAAGGGAGAATTGATTCGCGATACGACGCCTTATGCCATGCGTGGTGAAGAACAAGAAAAACACTTTACCGTTCCTCTAACTTATCAGGAAGTTATCAGCACTTTGGACCAGATTCAAGAGCTTGAAATCAAGCAAAATGCTCTTTCCTTCACAACCAAAGAAGCCAGCCAGGTATGGGAAACCTTGCAAGAACAGGGCTGCATGATCGAAGAAATTGAAGTTCGCAATCGAACTCTCTTAGACAGTATCTTCGAAACGACTCAAGACTAAAGGAGATTGACGATGAAAAATATGACAAGTCTCATGAAAGTGGAAATCATTCTGATGAAACGGCAAGCAGTCTACTACTTGCTATCCATCGGACTTCCAAGTGTGTTTTACCTTATCTTTTCTGGTATGATGTCAGGGTCAGATATTCCAGAAATTGCTCTTCAAGCCTATCTCTTTGCCATGACGCTCTTTAGTATCATGTCAAGTGCCTTTTTCAGTATCCCTAGCACACTCGAATCCGACAAGACGAACAACTGGCAAAAATTGATTCAACATTCTCCCGTATCTATGGTAGAATATTATGTATCAAAACTGTTCAGCACTCTGCTTACTTTCTTGTTATCAATTACAGTTGTCTTTTCAGTTGGTCATTTTGTCCGCGGAGTGACGCTACCTTGGCTTGACTGGTTGGTAATTGGTGCTATTTTGCTGGTCGGAAGTGTGGTCTTTATCAGTATGGGTGTCTTGGTGAGCTTGCTTCCCAGTGCTCAACTGATGACGGTTGTTGGAAATATTGCCTATATTGCTTTGGCTGTCCTAGGTGGACTCTGGTTCCCCTTGGATTCCTTCCCAGAATGGCTCCAATCTATTGGAAAGCTGACTCCAACCTATCAACTGATGCAGGTTGTCTCGACTTATTTGGAGCATCACGAGTTTAACATTCTTGCTGCCTTGGTTGTACTAGGTTATACAGTTTTCTTTGGTGTATTGGTCATTCAACTGAAAAAACGGATTGAGGTAAAATAAATCTATGTTGGAAAAATTTAAAAACATTCATTATATGTTTCATATTTCAATAGTGTTTATCATCTTTCCTATAGCGGGTGTCATCGTTGGAGATTACCCGCTTTTAACCTTGTTCTGGACCCTACTATTTGTCCTTGCCTTCTACTCGGTTTTAATCAGTCAGAATCGCACTGTGCAGTGGCTGGCTTGGTGGGTCATGCTTGCCTACATTTTTTATACATCTGTTTGGCTAAGTTCGGGTTTCACATGGTTTATCTTCTATTTATCCAACCTCCTTATTTATGAGCTGGATGAGATTTCTTTTCACTCTTGGCGTTTTGTCAGTTTTGTTGTCTTGCAACCGTTCATTCTGACCGGAATCTATATGGTCAATCATGTTAGTCCCTGGGAACTGCTCTTTTTCTTAGTTACCTTTGTCTTTTCGGATGCACTGACCTTTGGTCTTTATCGAATTCGAGTGTCAGAAGAAATAAAAGAAGAAAAGATGAAACAAAATGCCAAGCTCAATCTTTTCTTGGCTGAAAACGAACGCAGTCGTATCGGTCAGGATCTTCATGACAGTCTAGGCCATACCTTTGCCATGTTGAGTGTGAAGACGGACCTTGCCCTCCAGCTTCTCCAAATGCAGGCCTATCCTCAAGTGGAAAAAGAATTAAAAGAAATTCATCAGATCAGTAAAGAATCCATGAATGAAGTTCGAACCATTGTGGAAAATCTTAAGTCTAGAACTTTGACATCAGAACTAGAGACTGTGAAAAAGATGTTAGAAATTGCTGGAATCGAGGTGGAAATAGCTAATCAACTAGATACAGCTAGCTTAACTCAGGAATTGGAGTCAACGGCTTCCATGATTTTGCTTGAGTTAGTGACCAATGTCATCAAACATGCTAAAGCGTCTAAAGTCTACTTAAAATTAGAACGGACAGATAAAGAACTCGTTTTAACAGTGAGAGATGATGGCTGTGGCTTTGCTTCTCTAAAAGGGGATGAACTCCATACCGTTCGAGACCGTGTCCTTCCTTTTTCAGGAGAAGTAAAGGTGATCAGTCAGAAACATCCGACTGAAGTGCAGGTTCGGCTACCTTATAAGGAGAGAAACTAAGATGAAATTACTTGTTGCAGAAGATCAAAGCATGTTGCGAGATGCTATGTGCCAGTTGCTTACCTTTCAACCAGATGTAGATTCTGTCCTACAAGCCAAGGATGGCCAAGAAGCAATCCAACTTTTAGAAAAAGAGTCTGTCGATATCGCTATTCTTGACGTAGAAATGCCTGTTAAGACAGGCCTCGAAGTCTTGGAGTGGATACGAGCAGAAAAGCTAGAAACAAAGGTGGTTGTGGTGACGACCTTCAAACGCCCTGGCTATTTTGAACGTGCAGTCAAGGCTGGAGTGGATGCCTATGTCTTGAAAGAAAGAAGCATTGCAGACCTCATGCAAACCTTGCACACTGTCCTCGAAGGGCGCAAGGAGTATTCGCCTGAATTGATGGAAGTGGTTATGACCCATCCCAATCCATTGACAGAACAAGAGATTGCTGTCTTAAAGGGAATCGCTCAGGGTTTATCCAACCAAGAAATTGCAGACCAACTCTATCTATCAAACGGAACCGTCCGAAACTATGTCACCAATATTCTTTCAAAACTAGATGCAGGTAATCGAACAGAGGCAGCCAATATTGCAAAAGAGTCTGGTTGGCTTTGATAAGAAGGGTTAAAAAATTCCGAAATGACAACTTGAATCAAAGGAAAACCATACTAGAAAGGAGGAGGCAAATTGCCTCCTTTTCTGGTTTAGAAAAGGGGTGAAAGCTAGTGTCAAAGAGTGAAAAGAACAGAATAAAAATGAAAAATATCTTGACAATGAAGGAAAAATTGTGTTACAATAATAGACGGTACTTTTTACTTTTGGTCTCTCAAAAGTGTACAGGGACGTGCTGACAAATGTTGCAAAAGTACACACAGATGGTAGCTGTCACCAAGTGTATCATCACCAAAAATAAAAAAACACAGGAGAATGTAGATGCCTACAATTAACCAATTGGTTCGCAAACCGCGTAAATCAAAAGTAGAAAAATCTAAATCACCAGCTTTGAACGTTGGTTACAACAGTCATAAAAAAGTTCAAACAAACGTTTCTTCACCACAAAAACGTGGTGTTGCAACTCGTGTTGGAACAATGACACCTAAAAAACCTAACTCTGCCCTTCGTAAATTCGCTCGTGTACGTTTGAGCAACCTTATCGAAGTTACTGCCTACATCCCAGGTATCGGACACAACTTGCAAGAGCACAGCGTGGTGCTTCTTCGTGGTGGACGTGTAAAAGACCTTCCAGGGGTACGTTACCATATCGTACGTGGTGCACTTGATACTGCAGGTGTTAACGATCGTAAACAAGGCCGTTCTAAATACGGTACTAAACGTCCAAAAGCATAAGGAAAGGGGATAAAGAGAAATGAGTCGTAAAAATAGAGCTCCAAAACGTGACGTATTGCCAGATCCGCTTTACAATTCACAACTAGTTACTCGTCTTATCAACCGCGTTATGCTTGATGGTAAACGTGGTACAGCTGCTTCAATCGTTTACGGTGCTTTTGAGCAAATCAAAGAAGCTACTGGTAACGATGCACTTGAAGTATTTGAAACAGCTATGGAAAACATCATGCCTGTACTTGAAGTACGTGCACGTCGTGTTGGTGGATCTAACTACCAAGTCCCAGTTGAAGTTCGCCCAGAACGCCGTACAACACTTGGACTTCGTTGGTTGGTAACCATTGCTCGCCTTCGTGGTGAACACACAATGCAAGACCGTCTTGCAAAAGAAATCTTGGATGCTGCGAACAACACAGGTGCAGCAGTTAAGAAACGTGAAGACACTCACCGTATGGCTGAAGCTAACCGTGCCTTCGCACACTTCCGTTGGTAATATAGGATGCGAAAGCGTTAAGAAAGTCCCAGAGAAAATAGGGAATCAAAGCAGGTTGCGATTGCAACCAATGAGATTCATCTTTTTCTCCAGACTTTTAGCTTGAGCTCAACTCAGCTAACTTGAGCTTTTAGTCCGGGTTCAATTGAGCTCGGTCCGCTCTTAGGTTCAACTCAACTTCCCATATCACAAGTTGAAACCAACAAAAACAAGATAAACATTGAGAACGGGTAGGTCCTGCCTATCCGTTTTTATTAAAATCGTGTTATAATAGAATAGAAATTAAAATAAATAGGAGAAACAAACCTCATGGCACGCGAATTTTCACTTGAAAAAACTCGTAATATCGGTATCATGGCTCACGTCGATGCCGGTAAAACAACAACTACTGAGCGTATTCTTTACTACACTGGTAAAATCCACAAAATCGGTGAAACTCACGAAGGTGCGTCACAAATGGACTGGATGGAGCAAGAGCAAGAACGTGGTATCACTATCACATCTGCTGCGACAACGGCTCAATGGAACAACCACCGCGTAAACATCATCGACACACCAGGACACGTGGACTTCACTATCGAAGTACAACGTTCTCTTCGTGTATTGGACGGTGCGGTTACTGTTCTTGACTCACAATCAGGTGTTGAGCCTCAAACTGAAACAGTTTGGCGTCAAGCAACTGAGTACGGAGTTCCACGTATCGTATTTGCTAACAAAATGGACAAAATCGGTGCTGACTTCCTTTACTCAGTAAGCACACTTCACGACCGTCTTCAAGCAAACGCACACCCAATCCAATTGCCAATCGGTGCTGAAGATGACTTCCGCGGTATCATCGACTTGATCAAGATGAAAGCTGAAATCTATACTAACGACCTTGGTACAGATATCCTTGAAGAAGATATTCCAGCTGAATACCTTGACCAAGCTCAAGAATACCGTGAAAAATTGGTTGAAGCAGTCGCTGAAACTGATGAAGACTTGATGATGAAATACCTTGAAGGTGAAGAAATCACTAACGAAGAATTGAAAGCTGCTATCCGTAAAGCGACTATCAATGTTGAATTCTTCCCAGTATTGTGTGGTTCTGCCTTCAAGAACAAAGGTGTTCAATTGATGCTTGATGCGGTTATCGACTACCTTCCAAGCCCACTTGACATCCCAGCGATCAAAGGTATCAACCCAGATACAGATGAAGAAGAAACTCGTCCAGCATCTGACGAAGAGCCATTCGCAGCTCTTGCCTTCAAGATCATGACGGACCCATTCGTAGGTCGTTTGACATTCTTCCGTGTATACTCAGGTGTTCTTCAATCAGGTTCTTACGTATTGAACACTTCTAAAGGTAAACGTGAACGTATCGGACGTATCCTTCAAATGCACGCTAACAGTCGTCAAGAAATTGACACTGTTTACTCAGGTGATATCGCTGCTGCCGTTGGTTTGAAAGATACAACAACTGGTGACTCATTGACAGATGAAAAAGCTAAAATCATCCTTGAGTCAATCAACGTTCCAGAACCAGTTATCCAATTGATGGTTGAGCCAAAATCTAAAGCTGACCAAGACAAGATGGGTATTGCCCTTCAAAAATTGGCTGAAGAAGATCCAACATTCCGCGTTGAAACAAACGTTGAGACTGGTGAAACAGTTATCTCTGGTATGGGTGAGCTTCACTTGGACGTCCTTGTTGACCGTATGCGTCGTGAGTTTAAAGTTGAAGCGAACGTAGGTGCTCCTCAAGTATCTTACCGTGAAACATTCCGCGCTTCTACTCAAGCACGTGGATTCTTCAAACGTCAGTCTGGTGGTAAAGGTCAATTCGGTGATGTTTGGATTGAATTTACTCCAAACGAAGAAGGTAAAGGATTCGAATTCGAAAACGCAATCGTCGGTGGTGTGGTTCCTCGTGAATTTATCCCAGCGGTTGAAAAAGGTTTGGTAGAATCTATGGCTAACGGTGTTCTTGCAGGTTACCCAATGGTTGACGTTAAAGCTAAGCTTTACGATGGTTCATACCACGATGTCGACTCATCTGAAACTGCCTTCAAGATCGCGGCTTCACTTGCCCTTAAAGAAGCTGCTAAATCAGCACAACCAGCTATCCTTGAGCCAATGATGCTTGTAACCATCACTGTTCCAGAAGAAAACCTTGGTGATGTTATGGGTCACGTAACTGCTCGTCGTGGACGTGTAGATGGTATGGAAGCACACGGTAACAGCCAAATCGTTCGTGCTTACGTTCCACTTGCTGAAATGTTCGGTTACGCAACAGTTCTCCGTTCTGCATCTCAAGGACGTGGTACATTCATGATGGTATTTGACCACTACGAAGATGTACCTAAGTCAGTACAAGAAGAAATCATTAAGAAAAACAAAGGTGAAGACTAATCAGTCCTCACTCTAGAAGGAAGTCACTTAGTGGCTTCCTTTTTTTGTCTTTAACTATTCATTTTTACTGAATATAGTATACGAATTTAATCGCTAAGTGAGAGAGTTACTAATTTTATCCAGAAAGAAAATATTCTAATTTGATAAATTAAAGTAAATAAAGGTTCCTAATTCCGTAGATAACTTAATAAAAATAAGGGAAAGATTCATAAATACACTTTTAGATAGAAAATTCAGAAAATTGACTCTTTTGTCTTGAAAATTTTTGAAAAAATGGTATGATAGTAACAAGCTATTTTTTTAAGAGAAGAGAAAGGGGAACAATGGAGAAAATCAGTTTAGAATCTCCTAAGACGGGGTCGGACCTAGTTTTGGAAACACTTCGGGACTTAGGGATTGATACCATTTTTGGTTATCCTGGTGGTGCGGTCTTACCTTTGTATGATGCGATATACAATTTTAAAGGTATTCGTCACATCTTAGGACGCCATGAGCAAGGTTGTTTGCACGAAGCTGAAGGATATGCCAAATCAACTGGAAAGTTGGGCGTTGCCGTCGTCACGAGTGGACCGGGAGCAACAAATGCCATTACAGGGATTGCAGATGCCATGAGCGATAGCGTTCCCCTTTTGGTCTTTACGGGTCAGGTGGCTCGAGCAGGTATTGGGAAGGATGCCTTTCAGGAGGCGGATATTGTCGGCATTACCATGCCCATTACCAAGTACAATTACCAAGTCCGTGAGACAGCTGATATTCCTCGTATCATTACGGAAGCTGTTCATATCGCAACGACAGGTCGTCCAGGTCCTGTTGTGATTGACTTGCCAAAGGATGTATCAGCCCTAGAGACAGATTTCATCTATTCACCAGAAGTTGATTTACCAAGTTACCAACCGACACTTGATCCAAATGACATGCAAATCAAGAAAATCTTGAAACAATTGTCTAAGGCTAAGAAACCTGTTTTGTTGGCAGGTGGTGGTATCAGCTATGCAGAAGCTTCTAAAGAACTGAATGAATTTGCTGAACGCTATCAAATTCCAGTCGTGACCAGTCTTTTGGGGCAAGGTACAATTGCAACAAGCCATCCACTCTTCCTCGGAATGGGAGGCATGCATGGTTCTTTCGCAGCTAATATTGCCATGACCGAGGCAGACTTTATGATTAGTATTGGTTGCCGTTTCGATGACCGTCTGACCGGAAATCCTAAGACCTTCGCGAAGAATGCTAAGGTTGCCCATATCGATGTTGACCCAGCTGAGATTGGTAAGATTATCAGTGCAGATATTCCAGTGGTTGGGGATGCTAAGAAAGCCTTGCAGATGCTACTGGCAGAACCAACTGTTCATAACAATACTGAAAAGTGGATTGACAAAGTCACTAAGGACAAGAACCGCGTTCGTTCCTATGATAAGAAAGAACGTGTGGTTCAACCGCAGGCAGTCATTGAACGAATCGGTGAGTTGACGAATGGGGATGCTATTGTCGTTACTGACGTTGGCCAACACCAAATGTGGACAGCCCAGTATTACCCATATCAAAATGAACGTCAATTGGTCACTTCAGGTGGCTTGGGTACCATGGGATTTGGTGTTCCTGCAGCTATTGGAGCTAAGATTGCCAATCCAGAAAAAGAAGTAGTTCTTTTTGTCGGTGATGGTGGTTTCCAAATGACCAACCAAGAACTAGCTATCCTAAACATCTACAAGGTGCCGATTAAGGTTGTCATGCTGAATAACCACTCACTAGGAATGGTTCGTCAGTGGCAGGAATCCTTCTATGAGGGTCGGACTTCAGAGTCAGTCTTTGACACTCTTCCTGACTTCCAGCTAATGGCACAGGCTTACGGAATCAAAAACTACAAGTTTGATAATCCAGAGACGATAGAGAAGGATCTAGAAGTCATTCTGGAGGATGTGCCCATGTTTATCGAGGTGGATATTTCTCGTAAGGAACAGGTCTTACCGATGGTACCAGCTGGTAAGAGCAATCATGAGATGTTGGGGGTGAAGTTCCATGCGTAGAATGTTAACAGCTAGATTGCAAAACCGTTCAGGAGTTTTGAATCGTTTTACAGGTGTCCTTTCTCGTCGTCAAGTCAATATTGAGAGTATCTCGGTTGGTGCGACAGAGAACCCCAATGTATCTCGTATCACCATCATTATTGATGTAGCATCTCATGATGAAGTAGAGCAAATCATTAAACAGCTCAATCGTCAGATTGATGTGATTCGCATCCGAGATATCACAGATAAACCGCACTTGGAAAGAGAAGTTATCTTGGTAAAAGTATCTGCTCCTGCTGAGAAGCGTGCAGAAATCTTGGCCATTATCCAACCTTTCCGTGCAACGGTAGTAGATGTGGCTCCAAGCTCAATCACCATCCAGATGACGGGAAATGCTGAGAAGAGTGAAGCTTTATTACGAGTGATTCGACCATATGGTATTAAAAATATCGCTCGTACGGGTGCAACTGGATTTACCCGCGACTAATACTCTTTGATTTTCAATGAGTATAAAATCCAGCATAAATTTGTTTAACCAGCCTATAAGGCAATAAAAATAGAAAAGAGAGAAAAACTATGGCAGTTCAAATGGAATACGAAAAAGATGTTAAAGTAGCAGCGCTTGACGGTAAAAAAATCGCCGTAATCGGTTATGGTTCACAAGGACATGCGCATGCGCAAAACTTGCGTGATTCAGGTCGTGATGTCATCATCGGTGTGCGTCCAGGTAAATCTTTTGACAAAGCAAAAGAAGACGGATTTGACACTTACACAGTAGCAGAAGCTACTAAATTGGCTGACGTTATCATGATTTTGGCACCAGACGAAATCCAACAAGAATTGTACGAAGCAGAAATCGCTCCAAACTTGGAAGCTGGAAATGCAGTTGGATTTGCTCATGGTTTCAATATCCACTTTGAATTTATCAAAGTTCCTGCAGATGTAGATGTCTTCATGTGTGCTCCTAAAGGACCAGGACACTTGGTACGTCGTACTTACGAAGAAGGATTTGGTGTGCCAGCTCTTTACGCAGTTTACCAAGATGCTACAGGAAATGCGAAAAACATTGCTATGGACTGGTGTAAAGGTGTTGGGGCAGCTCGTGTTGGTTTGCTTGAAACAACTTACAAAGAAGAAACTGAAGAAGATTTGTTTGGTGAACAAGCCGTACTTTGCGGTGGTTTGACTGCTCTTATCGAAGCAGGTTTTGAAGTCTTGACAGAAGCAGGCTATGCCCCAGAATTGGCTTACTTTGAAGTTCTTCATGAAATGAAATTGATCGTTGACTTGATCTATGAAGGTGGATTCAAGAAAATGCGTCAATCTATTTCAAACACTGCTGAATACGGTGACTATGTATCAGGTCCACGTGTGATTACTGAGCAAGTGAAAGAAAACATGAAAGTTGTTTTGGCAGATATCCAAAATGGAAAATTTGCAAATGACTTTGTAAATGACTACAAGGCTGGTCGTCCAAAATTAACTGCTTATCGTGAACAAGCAGCTAACCTTGAAATTGAAAAAGTTGGTGCAGAATTGCGTAAAGCAATGCCTTTCGTTGGTAAAAACGACGACGACGCATTCAAAATCTACAATTAATTCTTGTAAAGAGAGACAGAAGGCGAGTTGGGGGGACCTAACTCGTTTTTTATCTTGAAAAGTATATGAGGAGGAGACAATGCTAAGTGCAAAAGATGTGGTGAAAGCCCACAAAGTTTTGAGTGGTGTAGTAGTTGATACACCACTAGAATATGATCATTATTTATCAGAAAAATACCAAGCAAAGATTTATCTCAAAAAGGAGAATGCGCAACGAGTTCGCTCTTTTAAAATTCGTGGAGCCTATTATGCCATTTCTCAACTATCAAAAGAAGAACGCGAGCGTGGTGTAGTCTGTGCCTCTGCGGGAAATCATGCCCAAGGTGTCGCCTATACTTGTAATGAGATGAAGATTCCTGCAACGATCTTTATGCCCATCACAACACCGCAACAAAAGATTGGGCAGGTTCGCTTTTTCGGTGGAGAGTTCGTGACAATCAAGTTGGTTGGGGATACATTTGATGCTTCTGCTAAGGCAGCACAAGAATTTACATTGACAGAAAATCGCACCTTCATCGATCCTTTTGATGATGCGCATGTTCAGGCTGGTCAAGGGACTGTAGCCTATGAAATTCTTGAAGAAGCCCGTAAAGAGTCTATTGATTTTGATACAGTACTTGTACCAGTAGGTGGTGGCGGATTGATTGCCGGTGTTTCAACTTACATCAAGGAAACCAACCCGACCATTGAAGTGATCGGAGTAGAAGCTAATGGTGCTCGCTCTATGAAAGCTGCCTTTGAAGCTGGGGGACCAGTTAAGCTCAAAGAAATTGATAAGTTTGCTGATGGGATAGCCGTACAGAAGGTTGGACAATTAACCTATGAAGCGACTCGTAAGAATGTTGAAACGCTGATTGGGGTGGACGAGGGATTGATTTCCGAAACCTTGATTGATCTTTATTCCAAACAAGGTATTGTAGCAGAACCAGCCGGAGCTGCCAGTGTTGCAGCCTTGGAAGTTTTATCAGACTATATCAAAGGCAAGACGATTTGTTGTATCATTTCTGGAGGGAATAACGATATCAACCGTATGCCAGAGATGGAAGAACGTGCCTTGATTTACGATGGAATCAAGCATTACTTTGTAGTGAATTTCCCACAACGTCCAGGAGCTCTCCGAGAGTTTGTAAATGATATCTTGGGACCGCATGATGATATTACTCGTTTTGAGTATATCAAACGGGCCAGCAAGGGGACAGGGCCAGTCTTGATTGGAATTGCTCTTGCGGATAAGAATGATTATAATGGCTTGATTCTTCGGATGGAAAAGTTTGACCCATCTTATATTAATTTGAATGGGAATGAAACATTGTATAATATGCTAGTTTAATTTCCTATAAAATTTTTCTCATATTATTTGCCTAACCTATTTTTGAGTGCTATAATGAAGGTGATGAAAGGGGGAGATTCCCATGGTTTTACAAATTTTACTTGTTTTATTGTTTTTAGTGGTGATTGCATCAGTGATTATGGTTAGTTCTGTGTATGTGGTTCGACAACAATCTGTCGCTATCATAGAACGCTTTGGTAAATACCAAAAGTTGAGCAATAGTGGTATTCATTTACGAGCTCCTTTTGGAATTGATAGGATTGCGGCAAGAGTTCAACTACGCTTGTTGCAAAGTGAGATTGTTGTAGAGACAAAGACGCAAGATAATGTATTTGTAACGATGAATGTGGCAACTCAGTATCGAGTGAATGAAAATAATGTCACAGATGCTTATTATAAATTGATGCGTCCAGAAGCCCAAATTAAATCCTATATTGAAGATGCTTTGCGTTCATCTGTACCAAAGCTAACACTAGATGAGTTGTTTGAGAAGAAGGATGAAATCGCCTTAGAAGTTCAAAAACAAGTGGCTGAAGAAATGTCTACGTATGGGTATATCATTGTCAAAACGCTGATTACTAAGGTTGAACCTGATGCTGAAGTAAAACAATCAATGAATGAAATTAACGCGGCTCAACGTAAGAGAGTTGCGGCGCAAGAGCTTGCTGAAGCAGATAAGATTAAAATCGTGACCGCAGCAGAAGCAGAAGCAGAAAAAGATCGCCTACATGGTGTAGGGATTGCAGAGCAGCGTAAAGCAATTGTTGACGGACTAGCTGATTCTATCCAAGAGTTAAAGGGAGCCAATGTTGAGCTAACTGAAGAACAAATCATGTCTATCCTATTAACGAACCAGTATTTAGATACGTTGAATAATTTTGCAGATAAAGAGGGTAATAATACAATCTTCTTACCAGCGAATCCTAATGGAGTTGAGGACATAAGAACTCATATATTATCGGCTTTAAAAGCCAAATAAAAATATGCAGAATAATATAGTTACGACGAATATATGTTTTTTTATTGACAAACGAAATAAAAACGTATACAATTAAGTATTGTAAAGAATAATTTAGGAGAAGAACATGGCTAAGTCGAACTTTGAAAAAGTAGAAGCAGTTGTTGGCTGGGTTCGTGATAAGAAAATCACAGGCTACCGTATCTCTAAAGAAACGAATGCGCGTGAAATGTCTATCATTGCTCTAGCACAAGGACGCGCAAAAGTTAAAAATATTTCATTTGAAACAGCTCTTGGTTTAATCGATTTCTATGAAAAAAATCATGAAAAATTTGAAGATTAAACTGTGGTCACAGGCAGATTCCTGAGTCGAGTCTGCCTTTTCTTTACAATTACAAATTAAAAAGACTGCATTCTTTATGCAGTCTTTGTTTATTAGCTGAGATAACGTTGAAGAAACTCTTTTGTCCGTTCTTTTTTAGGGTTCGTGAAGAGTTCTTCTGGTTTGCCTTCTTCAGCAATGACACCCTTATCCATAAAGATGACACGGTGAGAGACATCGCGAGCGAATTCCATTTCGTGGGTTACGACGATCATGGTCAAGCCTTCTTGAGCCAAATCCTGCATAATTTTGAGGACTTCTCCGACCATTTCAGGGTCAAGAGCAGATGTTGGTTCGTCGAAGAGAATGGCATCAGGATTCATGGAGAGAGCGCGGGCGATAGCCACACGTTGTTTCTGACCACCTGATAGTTGCTTCGGTTTGGCTTGCCAGTAACGTTCTCCCATACCAACTTTTTCGAGATTCTCCTTGGCAATTTTTTCAGCTTCAGAGTGGTCACGTTTGAGTACAGTTGTTTGGGCAACGATCGTATTTTCAAGGACATTCAGATTTTCAAAGAGATTGAAAGATTGGAAAACCATACCGAGCTTTTCACGATAATGGGTGAGGTTATAGCCTTTTTCTAAGACATTTTCTCCTCGATAGAGAATCTCACCCTCTGTAGGTGTTTCTAGTAAATTAATCGAACGAAGGAAGGTTGATTTTCCACTTCCTGAGCTCCCGATGATGGAAATAACCTCTCCTTTATGGACGGTGAGAGAAATGTCTTTTAGCACTTCGTTTTGCCCATAGGATTTTTTGAGGTGTTTGATTTCAAGAATTGGTTGTGTCATTTTTTCAAATCCTCCGTTTGCATTTGGTTAGCACCTGTAGTGTAAGTATCCATGTCCATACGACGTTCGATGAAGCGTAGGATACGGGTCACGGTAAAGGTGAGGACAAAGTAAATCACGGCGATGATGGTAAAGGTCTGGAAGTATTGATAGGTTTGTGTTGCTACAGTATTTCCTGAGAAATAAAGCTCAACAACTGAAATAACGTTCAATACAGAGGTATCTTTGATATTGATGACAAACTCATTACCAGTAGCAGGTAGAATATTACGGACAACCTGAGGTAGGACAATCTTACGCATGGTTTGATTGTGGGTCATACCAAGGGCAGTTGCGGCTTCAAATTGTCCCTTGTCAACTGCCAGTATACCACCACGGACGATTTCTGTCATGTAGGCACCCGTATTGATTGAGACGATGAAGATAGCAGCTAGTGTCCGGTCAAGGTTAATACCAAAAGCTTGAGCAGTTCCATAGTAGATAACCATGGATTGAACAATCATCGGTGTACCACGAAAGATTTCAATATAGACATTGAGAATCCAACCGACTAGTTTCTGTAGGGCGTACATTGCCTTATTCTCAGATAGTGGAGCAGTACGGAAGACCCCGATTGCAAGTCCGATAAGGAGACCTATGATGGTTCCGACAATGGAGATTAAGAGTGTGATACCAGCACCACGCAAGAGTTGTTGCCAGTTTTCAGAAAGGATCTTAGCGACTTGGCTAAAGAAACTACTTTCTTCCTCTGTTGTTGTAGACTCCACAGGTTGCTCTTTGATCATACGATCCATGAGGGCTACTTGATCATCCTTTGAGATGGTTTCGATGCTCGCATTGATTTGGTTGATACGGCTGTCATCTTTACGAAGTCCAATGGCAATAGCTGTATCTTCTTCGCCAGTTTTGAAACCTGGTTGAGGTTGGATCATTTTGAACTTAGCGTTAGCAGACTCAGCGGTCATTGCTTCAGGTCGTTCAGAAACATAGGCATCAATAACACCAGCCTCCAGAGCTTGACGCATTTGGGCGAAGTCACCCATAGCTGTTTCTTTTTTGGCACCTGGAATTTGGGAAATCAGGTCATAAAGATAAACACCTTGTTGAGACGTGATTTTTGCTCCACTAAAGTCTTCCAAAGATTTGGCATTCGCATAGGCAGAGTCCTTTTTTACCAATAGAACCGGTTCGCTAGTATAGTAACTGCTTGAAAAAGCAATTTCTTGTTTGCGTTCAGCGGTTGGGCTCATACCGGCAATGATCATATCAATTTTACCAGAAGTAAGGGCTGGAACAAGTCCTTCCCATTTGGTTTTTACGACCAAAGGTTCCTTGCCTAAGTCTTTGGCAATCTTTTTTGCGATTTGAACATCGTAGCCGTTGGCATATTGGTTGGTACCGTCGATTTTGACGGCGCCGTTACTATCGTCGTCTTGAGTCCAGTTGAAGGGAGCGTAAGCAGCCTCCATCCCGATGCGTAAATATTCGTCGGCTTGGACTTGGCTAACTAGTCCTAAGGTAAGGGCTAGGCTAGCAAGGATAGATAAGCATAATTTTTTCATGTTTTCTCCTATTTCTAGTCTAAAAATGACTCTCTCTATTGTATCTAAAAATAGTGAGATTTTCAATACAAGTAAGCCTTTACTTATAAAAAATGATATAATGGTAAAAAGATTGAAAGGGAACCGATTATGAAAAAAAGATGGCTGTTGGCTTTGGTATTTACTTATTTATTATTTATACCGAGCCTGGTTTTTGCAGTAGACTTTGATATCTTATCCTATCAGGGTGATTTGAATATTCATGCAGATAATACTGCGATTTTTAAGGAAACAATTACCTACCGCTTTGGAGACGATTATAATGGTCAGTTGGTTGGACTAGGGAAAGCTGGGAAAATGCCAGAAGGATTTGACATTGATCCCGACCCGACCGTTCAGGTCTCTAAAAATGGAAGAATTGTTCAAAATGCTTCCTTCTATACTATGGAGGAAGAGGACGGCTACAAGGTAAAAATTTACAATGCTGGATATGCCGGAGATACTGTTCGGGTAACGGTTACCTGGAAACTAACAAACCTTCTCTTCTTATATAAGGACATCGCAGAGCTAAATTGGCAACCCTTGACCGATAGTACTGGGGACATCAAAGAGATTGGATTCAAGGTCAGCTCAGATACTCCAGCAGAGAAACTCTATTTTCATGCAGGCCAACTCCTAAGGGACTCTAGTGTTGAAAAAGCAAATAATCTCTATCATGTCAAGATGAAAGATCTTCCTAGAAAGCGACAGATCGAATTACATGCCTACTGGCCGAGAAGTGCTTTTGCAGGAGCTCCAGATCAAGGATTAGAGGAAGAACGTTTAACCGATTTTAATCGGATTGAAAGCAATATAGCGACAGAAAAAGCGCAAAGTGAGATTATGATGAAATGGGTGTTCCCTGTCATTTTTATGAGCCTCTTACTTTTAGTTCCTCTCTTCTATAGGATGTTTCGTCAGAGTACAAGCATTAAAAAGGTCTTTCCAAAAGATCATCGACTCTACGAACCACCGATGGATTTGCCTCCAATGGTTTTAGCAGAAGCAGTGTATTCAACTTCCTTAGAGGAAGTCAATCCCCTAAACAAATCAGGGTTTGGTAAATTTACTTTTGAACGTCTGATTCAGGCAACCTTGTTGGATTTAGTAGATCGAGGCCATTTATCTATTTTCCAAGGGGATGAGGAACCTCATCTACGAATTATCAGTGAAAAGGGCTTATCCAATTTTGAGAAGGAATGTCTGCGCATGACCTTGTCGAATAAGAAAGAATTGGCTATTTCAGAGCTCTTCCCTGATTACCAAGTTTCATCTTCCCTTTACCGTGGTGCCAAAGAGTCAGATGAAAAACATATCCGAGAAACAGGCTCGCGTCTTAAACGCTCCTTTGAAGGAAGACTTCAACGCATTCAGTCTTGTGTCAAGGATAAGGTCCATGTACTTCGTATCCCAAGCTACTATCGTCCCTTGACAAGTGAGGAACGCCGTCTTGCTCTTGGGATGCGGGTCTGTTCAGCCATAACAGCTCTAGGTGGACTGCTATTCTTTTACTATAGCTGGAAAACACATGGCTTCTTTTCGATCCCATTTCTACTCTTAGGATTGACAGGATTAGGGGTTAGTTTTTGGGTTTACTTTGCCACGCGAGGAGCCTATCGTGATGGAGTTCTAACAGAGGAAGGAGCAGAAATCTTCTATCTCTGGACGAGTTTTGAAAATATGCTTCGCGACATCGCTCATCTGGATCAGGCCGAGCTAGAGAGCATCGTCCTTTGGAACCGTCTACTGGTCTATGCGACTCTCTTTGGTTATGCCAAGAAGATGAGCAAGTTAATGAAAGTCCGCCATATTCAGCTTGAAAATCCAGATTTGAATCTTTATGTAGCCTATGGTTGGCACTCACAGTTCTACACCTCAACTGCACAAATCAAGCAATACACAGCTGTCGCAAATACAGCTAGCAACTACTCTGTATCTTCTGGAAGTGGAAGTTCGGGTGGCGGATTCTCAGGGGGCGGAGGCGGTGGTAGCATCGGTGCCTTCTAAAAAATCTATCGCAACATCCGAAAATATGCTATAATAGAGGACAGAAAAAGGAGTAATGTATGTATTTTATTGAAATTTTGAAGTCAATCTTTTTTGGGATTGTTGAAGGTATTACGGAATGGTTGCCGATTTCAAGTACTGGTCACTTGATTCTAGCGGAAGAATTCGTCAAGTATAAAGACCAAACTGAAGCTTTTAAGTCTTTGTTTAACGTAGTCATTCAACTTGGTGCCATCTTTGCAGTTGTGGTTATCTACTTTAATAAGCTTAATCCTTTCAAACCTGGTAAAAATAAGGTCGAAGTTCGTCGAACTTGGCAGTTATGGTCCAAAGTTTTCGTTGCAACCTTGCCTTTGCTATTGGTCTTTAAGTTGGATGATTGGTTTGCTACCTATTTCCATAACAAGGTTTCGGTTGCTATCATGTTGATTGTTTATGGGGTTGCCTTTATCTATCTTGAAAAACGTAACAAGGCGCAAGCTATTGAACCAACAGTTACTGAGTTAGACAGGCTACCTTATAAAACAGCTCTGTATATTGGGCTTTTCCAAGTTTTGTCCCTTTTGCCAGGAACTAGTCGTTCTGGTGCCACAATCATTGGTGGTTTGTTAAATGGAACAAGTCGTTCGGTGGTAACTGAGTTCACCTTCTATCTCGGAATTCCTGTTATGTTCGGAGCCAGTGCCTTAAAGATTTTTAAATTTATTAAAGCAGGTCAACTATTGAGTTTTGGCCAACTATTCTTGCTCTTGGTTGCTATGGGAGTAGCTTTTGCGGTCAGCATGGTTGCTATTCGTTTCTTGACCAGCTATGTGAAGAAGCACGACTTTACACTCTTTGGGAAATACCGTATCGTACTTGGTAGTGTCTTGTTGCTCTATAGTTTTGTGCGTTTATTTGTATAAGAAAAAGCTTGAAGGGAAACTCCTTCAAGCTTTTTAAAATCCTGTCACTGTAATTCCTAATAGACGGATACCTTTTTCTTTTTCATCTAGTTCCTCGTAGAGTTGTAGGGCCGTTTGCGCAATTTGGCTAGCATCCTGTGTAGCTTGTGGGAGGCTTTTTCGTCTAGTGAGAGTGGAGAAGTCAGTATAGCGAATCTTTAGGATAATGATTTTTCCAGTTTTGTCTTGTTTATTGAGATTGAGAGCTACCTTTTCCGAGAGAAGAGTCAGCTCTTTTTTGATGTCCTCTTCATCTTGCAGAATCTTACCATAGGTTTTCTCCTTGCCGATGGACTTACGAATGCGATTGGACTTGACTGGAGAATTGTGAATACCACGAGCCTTTCGATAAAGATCAAAACCAAGTCTGCCAAATCGATCAATTAAAGTAACTTCAGGAACATCCAATAAGTCTGCACCAGTATAAATGCCCATTTTATGAAGTCTTTCCACTGTTTTCTTACCTACACCATGGAATTTGGCAATATCCATCTGTTTAAGAAATTCTTGGGCTTGGTCAGGTAGAATCACTGTCAAACCATGTGGCTTCTGATAATCACTGGCCATTTTAGCTAGAAATTTATTGTAGGAAACACCAGCAGAAGCAGTTAAGTGCAGTTCCTGCCAGATATCTTGTTGAATCAATCGGGCAATTTTAACTGCTGACTTGATACCGAGTTTATTTTCTGTCACATCCAAGTAGGCTTCGTCAATACTCATAGGTTCAATCAAATCAGTATAACGTTTAAAAATAGCTCGAATCTCAAGCCCCACTGCCTTATACTTTTCATAATTTCCAGAGATAAAGACAGCTTGGGGACAGCGCTCATAAGCTTCTTTAGAGCTCATGGCTGAATGAACACCAAAAGCTCGTGCCTCATAGCTACAGGTAGAAACGACACCACGCCCACCTGTTTGTCTGGGGTCACTTCCGATAATGACAGGTTTGCCCTTTAACTTGGGATTATCTCTTATTTCCACCGCAGCAAAAAAGGCATCCATGTCGATATGGATGATTTTTCTGGACAGATCATTTATCAATGGAAATATGAGCATTCCAATCCCTTTCTAGTGTCATTTTCTATTTATTATACCCTTTTTTCTGAAAAAATGGGAAAGTTCAACCTGACTTTCAAAAATATAATACAGATAATAGCAAAAAAGAGACTGTATTATAAAAGAAAGCGTCTAAAATGCCGATTTTCTCTTGTTGAAATCGGTTACTGTATGGTATACTTGTCTCAAGAATGTAACAGATGGCTGTTACTAGAAAAAAGAGGACATTAACATGGTTGTTAAGACAGTTGTTGAAGCACAAGATATTTTTGATAAAGCTTGGGAAGGCTTCAAAGGCGTAGATTGGAAAGAAAAAGCAAGTATTTCTCGCTTCGTTCAAGCTAACTACACACCTTACGATGGAGATGAAAGTTTCCTTGCTGGACCAACAGAACGTTCACTTCACATCAAAAAAATCGTAGAAGAAACAAAAGCACACTACGAAGAAACTCGTTTCCCAATGGACACTCGTCCAACATCTATTGCTGATATTCCTGCTGGATTTATCGACAAAGAAAATGAAGTTATCTTCGGTATCCAAAACGATGAACTCTTCAAATTGAACTTCATGCCAAAAGGTGGTATCCGTATGGCTGAAACTACTTTGAAAGAAAATGGATACGAACCAGATCCAGCTGTTCACGAAATCTTCACTAAATACGTAACAACAGTTAACGACGGTATCTTCCGTGCCTATACTTCAAATATCCGTCGCGCTCGTCACGCTCACACTGTAACTGGTCTTCCAGATGCCTACTCACGTGGACGTATCATCGGTGTTTACGCACGTCTTGCTCTTTACGGTGCAGACTACTTGATGCAAGAAAAAGTAAACGACTGGAATGCGATCAAAGAGATTGATGAAGAAACAATCCGTCTTCGTGAAGAAGTAAACCTTCAATACCAAGCATTGCAACAAGTTGTTCGCTTGGGTGACCTTTACGGTGTTGACGTTCGCAAACCAGCGATGAACACGAAAGAAGCTATCCAATGGGTTAACATCGCCTTCATGGCTGTCTGCCGTGTTATCAATGGTGCTGCTACATCTCTAGGACGTGTGCCAATCGTATTGGATATCTTTGCAGAACGTGACCTTGCTCGTGGTACATTTACTGAATCAGAAATCCAAGAGTTCGTTGATGATTTCGTTATGAAACTTCGTACAGTTAAATTTGCTCGTACAAAAGCTTATGACCAATTGTACTCAGGTGACCCAACATTCATCACAACTTCTATGGCTGGTATGGGTAATGACGGTCGTCACCGTGTTACTAAGATGGACTACCGTTTCTTGAACACTCTTGACAACATCGGTAACTCTCCAGAGCCAAACTTGACAGTTCTTTGGACTGACAAATTGCCATACAACTTCCGTCGCTACTGTATGCACATGAGCCACAAACACTCTTCTATCCAATACGAAGGTGTAACAACAATGGCTAAAGACGGATACGGAGAAATGAGCTGTATCTCATGCTGTGTGTCACCACTTGACCCAGAAAACGAAGATCAACGTCACAACATCCAGTATTTCGGTGCTCGCGTAAACGTTTTGAAAGCCCTTCTTACTGGTTTGAACGGTGGTTACGACGATGTTCACAAAGACTACAAAGTATTTGACATCGATCCTATCCGTGACGAAGTTCTTGAATTCGAATCAGTTAAAGCCAACTTCGAAAAATCTCTTGACTGGTTGACTGACACTTACGTAGACGCTTTGAACATCATCCACTACATGACTGACAAGTACAACTACGAAGCTGTTCAAATGGCCTTCTTGCCAACTAAACAACGCGCTAACATGGGATTCGGTATCTGTGGATTCGCTAATACAGTTGATACATTGTCAGCTATCAAGTACGCTACTGTTAAACCAATCCGTGATGAAAATGGCTATATCTACGATTACGAAACAATTGGTGAATACCCACGTTGGGGTGAAGATGACCCACGTTCAAACGAATTGGCAGAATGGTTGATCGAAGCTTACACAACTCGTCTACGTAGCCACAAACTTTACAAAGACGCAGAAGCTACTGTATCACTTTTGACAATCACATCTAACGTTGCTTACTCTAAACAAACTGGTAACTCACCAGTCCACAAAGGTGTATACCTCAACGAAGATGGTTCTGTGAACTTGTCTAAACTTGAATTCTTCTCACCAGGTGCGAACCCATCTAATAAAGCTAAAGGTGGATGGTTGCAAAACTTGAACTCACTTGCTAGCCTTGACTTTGGTTACGCAGCTGACGGTATTTCATTGACAACTCAAGTTTCTCCACGTGCTCTTGGTAAGACTCGTGACGAACAAGTGGATAACTTGGTAACAATCCTTGATGGTTACTTCGAAAACGGTGGACAACACGTTAACTTGAACGTTATGGACTTGAACGATGTTTACGAAAAGATTATGTCAGGTGAAGACGTTATCGTACGTATCTCTGGATACTGTGTAAACACTAAATACCTCACTCCAGAACAAAAAACTGAATTGACACAACGTGTCTTCCACGAAGTTCTTTCAATGGATGACGCACTGAGCTAAGATTCAATTAGAATAGAAAGAAAGCTAGTCTATAGGGCTGGCTTTTTTCTATATCTAAAAGGTAAATTTTCGATATATCATATGAAAAATACTGAGAGATTTTGTTAATTCTGGTGACAATGTGTTGAAATTTAAAAGAAAAATATAATAAAATCTTATAAAAACTTATTTTCTAGTTATTAAACTTGAATAGATTGTATTGAGATGTTATAATACAATAGATAAATTCTAGTTAGTGATAGAGGTTGTCAAAATGGTATGATGCAATCTCTTAGGGAGATTAGAAATAAAAATTTCATATAGAAAAGAGGAGAAGAAATGTCGAAAAGCAAAGCGTTAAACATGCTTTCTAAATTTTCTGCGTTAGCTTTTGCTATTTTAGGCCTAGCATCTGTTTTGATAGGCATTGTTAAAGCAGATAATCCTGTTTCAAAAGAATTGACACAAGTAATTACAGGCATTGATCTGTTAGATGCTTCAGATACTAAGCAAAATGTGAGTTCAGAAGGAGATTTCTCGCTTCGTACGAATTTAGCATATAAGCTTCGCGTGACTTTTGATCTCAAACAGTATAATGAACACCTGAATAATGGAGATTATTTTACCTTTGATATACCTGCTCCTATGGCAGTTTATGAGGGGAGTCAGGATTTAATTGATCCGACAACAAAAGTTACTATTGGAGAAGCTGAAGTGACTTCAAATGGTACTGATCAAGGTGGGAAAGCAAAAATCACCTTGAAAAACTTGGATAAATATCTTGAGAAAACTGGTGGAGATAAGGTAAAAGATGTGTCAGGGAATTTTTCTGTTTCTTTTAGATTCTTAAAAGATCAGAATAAAACCCGCATTAACTTTAATTCATCCTCATTGAAGCAAGAAGTGACTCACATTTATTCCTCAAAAACAATCGATGGTCCCAAAGTTGGTACTGAAAATTACGCTAAAATTGGAGGTCGTGCTGCCCTTGAAAGTTGGAACTCTCCAAAATTGGCTGAGATTGGTTCGGTTAGCAAGGGAGATGCATGGTCTACCTGGCGTGTACGTGTAAATACAGAGAAACAAGACTTAGGGCAAAATATTGTATTACATGATACTATACCAAATGATGATACTAGTTATACTCCCGCACAGTATATTCCTGAGACTCTAAAAGTGTATAAGGCAAATATCACTGTTGGGACTTCTGCTGTTCCAGATGATGCAGTTTTGCTAACTGAGGGACAAGACTATACCGTTTCGTGGAACGAAAACTATACTTCATTTGATATCATTTTTAAAGATGGAACGACCTCTTATATAGTATCTTATAACACAACAACTCCTAATGATGGAAGTAAAGTAGGAAATAGGGTTGCTCTGTCATTGGCTGACGGGACTAAATTAGCACAGAATACAAGTCGTCCGGGAGCCCTTGATATGACAGCTGAGGCGACATCTTTGATTTCTGGTACGATTGTAGCATCTACTGCTTACCAAATTAAGATTCATAAGACTGATGCCTTCACTCTTGCTCCAGTTTCGGGTGCAGTATATACTGTGACAGCAGCAGATGATGCAAGTGAAACAACAGAAGTGACTACGAATGAAAAAGGAGTAGCGCTTACGAAAACTTATGATCAGAAATGGGAAGGTAAAACGTTTAAGATCAAAGAGAAGACTGCTCCAGCAGGTTATAAACTAGATGAAAAAGAGTATACAGTCAAACTCGGTGCTGCGGGTTCTACTATTCATCTTAAAGACGAACCTGTTCCAGCTGTATTCAATGTGACGGCTAAGAAGGTAGTAGAAGGACGTACAGACAAACTTCCAAAAGCGGATGAGTTTACCTTTAACCTGTTTACTGCAGAGAACTTGAAGGACCCTGTAGCCACAGCAAAATCAAAAGCTGATGGAACGATTACCTTTGAGAATCTCCAAGTAAAAGACGCGGGAACTTATCACTACATCATCAAAGAAGACACTTCAACAGCAGTTGCTGGCGTTACATTTGATACAGAAGCCAAGGAAGTTACTGTAGCAGCAACTTTCCAAAGTGGAGTTTTAACAGCAACTGTCACATCTGCAGAACCAACTTTCACTAACACCTATAAAGCAACTCCCGCTAAAGAAACTATCACAGCTACTAAAGTCTTGAACGGTAAAGAACTTGAAGCTGATAAATACGAATTCGAGCTTAAAGAAGGTGACAAAGTCGTTGCGACAGCTAAAAACGCTGCAGACGGTACTGTTACTTTCAAAGAAATCGAATACAATGAAGCAGGCGACCACACTTACACTATCACTGAAAAAGCAGGTAGTGAAAAAGGTGTGACATACGATACTGCTAAACACGAAGTTGAGGTAAAAGTTACAGATAACGGCCAAGGTCAACTTGTTGCAACTGTTACAGGTAACAACCCAACCTTCACCAACACCTATAAAGCAGCTAAAACAAGTGCAACGATCACAGCTACTAAAGTCTTGGATGGTAAAGCCCTTGAAGCTGATAAATACGAATTCGAGCTTAAAGAAGGTGACAAAGTCGTTGCGACAGCTAAAAACGCTGCAGACGGTACTGTTACTTTCAAAGAAATCGAATACAATGAAGCAGGCGACCACACTTACACTATCTCAGAAAAAGCAGGTAGCGAAGCAGGTGTGACATACGACACTGCTACACATGAAGTGACAGTAAAAGTTACAGATGACGGGCAAGGAAAACTTGTTGCAACTGTTACAGGTAACAACCCAACCTTCACCAACACTTATAAAGCAGCTCCAGCAAAAATTGCTATTGAAGCTAAAAAAGTTTTGAACGGTAAAGAGCTAGAGATAGATGAGTTTGAGTTTGAACTGAAAGAGGGTGATAAGGTTGTTGCGACAACAAAGAATGCTGCTGGTGGATTGATTCGTTTTTCTGAAATTAGCTATTCAAAAGTAGGAGTATATAACTATACTATTACAGAAAAGGTTGGCAATAAACTTGGTGTAACTTATGATAAAACAGAACATCCAGCAACTGTAGAAGTGAAAGATAATGGCTCAGGTCAACTTGTCGCGACAGTTACAAGTGAAACACCAGTTTTCGTTAATGACTATAAAGCGGAACCTGCGCAGGCTACAATCAAAGCTAAGAAAGTCTTGAAAGGAAAAGCGCTTGAAGCTGATGCTTATACTTTCGAACTGAAAGAAGGTTCAGACCTTATAGCTACGGCTAAGAATACTGCCTCAGGAGAAGTTGCCTTCAACGTCACTTTCTCAGCAGCAGGCGATTACGCTTACACTATTACTGAAAAAGCTGGTGACGATAAAACAATCACTTATGATCAAACTGCGTATGAAGTGTTCGTCACTGTTGCGGATGATGGTAAAGGACAATTGGTTGCGACTGTAGAAGATGCGGATGCAGAACGTGTCTTCACCAACACTTATAAAGCACCAGCTCCAACAGCTACATCAGCAACACTTGAGTTTACGAAAGAATTGACTGGTCGTGCTTTGGTTGATGGTGAGTTCCAATTTGAATTGTACAAAGATGGACAAAAAATTGATACAAAAACAAACCAAGGTGGAAAAGTAACATTTAATGCAATCAACTATGATGCAGAAGGTGTTCATACTTATACTGTAAAAGAAGTGAATGCTGGAGCAACTGGTATTACTTACGACACAGAAAAGACTGCAGTGGTAAAAGTAACCAAAGATGCAGCAACAAATGCCTTGAAGGCAACTGTTGAATACCCAGCAGGTAGTGCCTTCACAAATAGCTTTAAAGCACCAGCAGTAGAAGCTACGATTGAAGCAACTAAGAAACTTGAAGGTAAAGAACTTGCGGCTGATGCCTATACTTTCGAATTGAAAGAAAATGGTGCAGTTGTAGCAGAAGCTAAGAATACTGCCGAAGGTAAAGTGGCCTTTGTTCGTTCATTCAAAGAAGCAGGTACTCATACTTATACCTTGGTTGAAAAAGTTGGTACTGAAGAGGGTATTGAATACGATAAGACCGAGCATACCGTAACAGTCACTGTAGTTGCGGATGGTCAAGGTCTCTTGACTGCAAAGGTTTCGTATGCCGATGGTAAAGAAGTTGTATTTACAAATAAATACACTGTTCCAACACCAACGCCAGAACCAAATCCAAATCCAGCTCCAAATAATCCAGGAACAACGCCAGATCCAGCACCAACACCAGATCCAACGCCAAATAATCCAGGAACAAATCCAACTCCAGGAACAGAACCAACTGATCCAGGAAAAAAAGAGGATCCAAAACCAGCACCTCCAGCTACTGAGACTAAAGGTAAAGCTGAACTTCCAAATACAGGTGAAGCAACCTCTATCCTTTCTGCGCTTGGATTTGTAGTCTTGGCATTGAGTGGATTGGTATTCTTCGTAAAACGTAAAGCTTAGGCTTTCGTAGGAGAAACATGAAACTTGGTAAGTGAGAATATTCCTTCTCTCTTAAACTTGATAGAGAAAGTCTCTAGAAAATTCGTTTTCTAGGGACTTTTTTGTACTTCAAAAAAATTTTTTAAAAAATAGTCAAATTTGGTCAAAAAGTTATTGACTTTTACTGACCAATGTGATATAGTAGAAACATAAGGAAAATGAATTCCTTAGAAAACTTCATTTTCAATGACTCTATTTCTTGAAAATGTATAATAGATACCCTAGAAAGGGGTGAGGCCTATGTTAAATCTAACAGACTTTGAAAAGAAGATGATAAAAGGCTTACTTAAAAAAGAAAAACCAGAAATTATACGTAGAGTAGCTAGATAGCTAGTCTAAATTTTTTAAAACAAAGGTCAAAGATAGTCAATATCAGAGGTCGCAAATAATCAATATTAAACGAGGTAAAAAATATGAACAACAACTTTAATAACTTTAACAACATGGATGATTTATTTAACCAATTGATGGGTGGTATGCGAGGATACAGTTCTGAAAACCGTCGCTACTTGATTAATGGACGCGAAGTGACACCTGAGGAATTTGCTCATTATCGTGCAACTGGTCAATTGCCAGGAAATGCAGAATCTGATGTGCAAATGCAACAACACGCTTCAGGTATGAAACAAGACGGTGTCCTTGCTAAGCTAGGTCGTAACTTGACGGCGGAAGCTCGTGAGGGCAAGTTGGATCCTGTAATCGGACGAAACAAGGAAATTCAAGAAACATCTGAAATCCTCTCACGTCGTACGAAAAATAATCCTGTTCTGGTCGGAGACGCGGGTGTTGGTAAGACAGCCGTTGTCGAAGGTCTAGCACAAGCGATTGTGAATGGAGATGTTCCGGCTGCTATTAAGAATAAGGAAATCATTTCCATTGATATCTCAGGTCTCGAGGCTGGTACTCAATACCGTGGTAGTTTTGAAGAAAATATTCAAAATCTTGTTAGCGAAGTAAAAGAAGCCGGAAATATTATCCTCTTCTTTGATGAAATTCACCAAATTCTTGGTGCTGGTAGCACTGGTGGTGATAGTGGCTCTAAGGGGCTTGCGGACATTCTCAAGCCAGCTCTCTCCCGTGGTGAATTGACAGTCATTGGGGCAACAACTCAGGATGAATACCGTAATACCATCTTGAAAAATGCAGCTCTTGCTCGTCGTTTCAACGAAGTCAAGGTCAATGCTCCTTCAGCAGAGGATACTTTTAAAATCCTTCAAGGAATTCGTGACCTCTATCAACAACACCACAATGTTATCTTGCCAGATGAAGTCTTGAAAGCAGCAGTGGATTATTCCATCCAATATATTCCTCAACGCAGCTTGCCAGATAAGGCTATCGATCTTGTCGATGTAACGGCAGCTCACTTGGCAGCTCAACATCCTGTAACAGATGTGCATGCTGTTGAACGGGAGATTGAGGCAGAAAAAGACAAGCAAGAAAAAGCAGTTGAGGCAGAAGACTTTGAAGCAGCTCTCAATGCTAAAACACGTATTGCAGAATTGGAGAAAAAAGTCGAAAACCACACAGAAGACATGAAAGTGACTGCAAGCATCAACGATGTGGCTGAGTCTGTGGAACGAATGACTGGTATTCCAGTTTCACAAATGGGAGCGTCAGACATTGAACGTTTGAAAGATATGGCTCATCGCTTGGAACACAAGGTTATCGGCCAAGACAAGGCGGTTGAAGCTGTAGCTCGTGCTATCCGTCGTAACCGTGCTGGTTTTGATGAAGGCAATCGCCCAATTGGTAGCTTCCTCTTTGTAGGTCCAACTGGGGTTGGTAAGACTGAGCTTGCCAAGCAATTAGCACTGGATATGTTTGGAACTAAGGATGCTATCATTCGTTTGGATATGTCTGAATACAGTGACCGCACAGCTGTATCTAAGCTGATCGGTACAACAGCCGGTTATGTGGGTTATGATGACAATAGCAATACTTTGACAGAACGTGTGCGTCGCAATCCTTACTCTATCATTCTCTTGGATGAGATTGAAAAGGCTGATCCTCAAGTCATTACCCTTCTCCTCCAAGTCTTGGATGATGGTCGCTTGACAGATGGCCAAGGAAATACCGTTAACTTTAAAAACACTGTCATTATTGCAACATCAAATGCTGGCTTTGGTTATGAAGCCAACTTGACAGAAGATGCGGATAAGCCAGAATTGATGGATCGCTTGAAACCATTCTTCCGTCCAGAGTTCCTTAACCGCTTTAACGCTGTTATCGAGTTCTCACACTTAAATAAGGAAGATCTTTCTAAGATTGTGGACTTGATGTTGGCTGAAGTCAACCAAACCTTGGCTAAGAAAGACATTGATTTGGAAGTCAGCCAAGCAGCTAAAGACTTTATCACAGAAGAAGGTTATGACGAAGTCATGGGTGTTCGTCCGCTCCGACGCGTGGTTGAACAACAAATTCGTGATAAGGTGACAGACTTCCACTTGGATCATCTAGATGCCAAACATTTGGAAGCAGATATGGAAGATGGGAGTTTGGTCATTCGTGAGAAAGCCTAATACTCTTCGAAAATCAAATTCAAACCACGTCAACGTCGCCTTGCTGTACTCAAGTACAGCCTGCGGCTAGTTTCCTAGTTTGCTCTTTGATTTTCATTGAGTATAAGACAAAATTTTGAGAATAAAAAAGAACCAGTTATTGTAACTGGTTCTTTTGTGTTTAGATGACATGACGTTCAAAGGCATCATCTGAAATCCCTTGTTCCAGGATGAGTTTAGCCCATTCTTTAGCAGAAAAGAGGCTATGGTCCTTGTAGTTTCCGCAAGATTCGATGGTTGTTCCAGGGACATCTTCCCAAGTAGTGGTCTCAGCAATTTCCTTGAGTGAGTCCTTGATGACAGCTGCAATCTCAGCGCTAGTATGACGCCCCCACATAATCATGTGGAAACCAGTACGACAACCGAAGGGTGAGCAGTCAATCATGCCGTCAATGCGGGTACGGATGAGTTTGGCTAAGAGGTGCTCGATAGTGTGAAGACCAGCAGTAGGGATAGAATCCTCATTTGGCTGCACCAAGCGAATATCAAAGTTGGAGATGACATCTCCCTTTGGTCCTGTTTCTTCCCCAATCAAGCGAACATAGGGTGCTTTAACAATGGTGTGGTCAAGTTCAAAACTTTCAACAATAACTTCTTTTGACATGGTAAATCCTTTCAGTTTTCTTCTTTCATTATATCATAAAGGGTGCTCTTGAGATAGAGAGAAAACCTCTCCGATGAAGGAGAGGTTTGAGTTTTTATTTGCGATACAAGCGATCGTATTGGTAGAATGGGTCAAAGGTCACGTTGATGCCTAGCTTGCGAAGGACATTCTTGTCTTCATCGGTCAAAATGATGGTTGAGTGGGCTTCGCTTCCTTTGAGATTACCAAGTTCCTCCATGGCACGCGCAGCGTCAGGATTTTCCATAGCGGTGATAGCGAGAGCAATCAAAATTTCATTTGAGTGGAGGCGAGGATTGCGACTACCGAGATGGTTGATTTTAAGACCTTGAATCGGCTTAACTACTTCGGGTTCGATTAGTTTCACTTCCTTAGCAATATCAGCAGATTTCTTGATGGCGTTAATCAAGGCAGCCGCTGTAGGGCCAAAGAGTTCTGAGTTCTTACCTGTGACGATTTCCCCATTTGTCAATTCAAGGGCTAGGGCTGGTCCGCCAGTTTCTTCTGCTTTTTGACGAGCAACGACAGCAACCTTACGGTCTGCAGGTGTGATGCCGAGGTCGTTCATGAGCAACTCGATTTTCTTGACAGCAGATTCCCCAACTTTTTCGGCTTTGAAATCAAGAACGGTTTGATAGTAACGACGGATGATTTCTTGTTTAGAAGCTTCGATAGCAGCCTCATTATTTGTAATAGCGAAGCCAACCATGTTGACCCCCATATCAGTCGGAGAAGCGTATGGAGATTCACCGAGGATGCGTTCCAACATACGTTTGAGCACTGGGAAAATTTCGATATCACGGTTGTAGTTGACAGTGGTTTCTCCATAGGTTTGGAGATGGAAAGGATCTATCATGTTGACATCGTCAAGGTCTGCTGTGGCAGCTTCATAAGCTAAATTGACTGGGTGATGAAGGGGCAGGTTCCAAACTGGAAATGTTTCAAACTTAGCGTAACCAGACTTGATGTCATTAAGTTGGTCGTGGTACATATTGGACATACAAGTTGCCAATTTTCCAGAACCAGGTCCAGGAGCGGTTACGACGATCAAGTTGCGACTGGTTTTGATGTAGTCGTTTTTCCCCATTCCTTCGGGCGAAATGATGTGGTCCATATCCGTCGGGTATCCTTTGATTGGATAATGAAGATAGGAATCAATCCCGTTTTTATCTAACTGGTTTCGGAAGGCATCTGCAGCGGGTTGGCCAGCGTATTGTGTGATGACAACCGAACCAACAAAAATTCCCAGCTCATTGAATTTATCAATCAAACGAAGAACTTCTTGGTCATAAGAAATGCCTAGGTCGCCACGTGCTTTGGAATGTTCGATGTTGCTTGCGTTAATGGCGATCACAACTTCAACTTGCTCTTTCAATTCTTGCAAGAGCTTGATTTTATTGTCAGGCTCATAACCAGGAAGGACTCGAGCAGCGTGGAAATCTTCTAACATTTTGCCACCAAACTCCAAGTAGAGCTTGCCGTCAAATTGGTTAATGCGCTCCAAAATGTGGTCGCGCTGTAGATTCAAATATTGTTCAGAACTAAAAGCTTGTTTTTTCATTTTTTTACCTCTGACCTCTATTATATAAAAAAAATGGGAGTTAGGAAACTACGGAGCTAAAAAAGAAATCAAAAAGATTAGGCAAACGCTTGCACAAAGTTTTAAAAAGCGCTATCATATACTGTAGATTATTAAAATATTGAGGTAAAGAGATGCAAGAAAAATGGTGGCATAATGCCGTAGTCTATCAAGTCTATCCCAAGAGTTTTATGGACAGCAACGGAGATGGCATTGGAGATTTGCCAGGAATTACTAGTAAGTTGGACTATCTAGCTAAGTTAGGGATTACAGCGATTTGGCTTTCTCCCGTTTATGACAGCCCTATGGACGATAATGGCTATGATATTGCTGATTACCAAGCGATTGCAGCTATTTTCGGGAACATGGAGGATATGGACCAACTGATCGCTGAAGCTAAGAAGCGTGGTATCCGTATCATCATGGACTTGGTGGTCAATCATACCTCGGATGAGCATGCTTGGTTTGTAGAGGCCTGTGAAAATCCTGACAGCCCTGAGCGAGACTACTATATCTGGCGGGATGAGCCTAACGATCTAGATTCTATCTTTAGTGGGTCCGCTTGGGAATACGATGAAAAGTCAGGTCAATACTATCTTCACTTTTTCAGTAAGAAACAGCCCGATCTCAACTGGGAAAATGAAAAACTCCGCCAGAAAATTTATGAGATGATGAACTTCTGGATTGATAAAGGGATTGGCGGTTTCCGTATGGATGTCATTGATATGATTGGGAAAATTCCTGACGAGAAAGTAGTCAATAATGGTCCCATGCTCCATCCCTATCTCAAGGAAATGAATCAGGCGACCTTTGGAGATAAGAATCTCTTGACAGTAGGAGAGACCTGGGGAGCAACGCCAGAGATTGCTAAGTTCTACTCTGATCCAAAGGGACAAGAATTGTCTATGGTCTTCCAGTTTGAACACATCTGTCTTCAATATCAGGAAGGGCAACCTAAGTGGCATTACCAAAAAGAGTTAAATGTAGGGAAGTTAAAAGAGATTTTCAACAAATGGCAGACAGAGTTAGGAGTTGAAGACGGCTGGAATTCCCTCTTCTGGAACAACCATGATCTTCCTCGTATCGTCTCTATCTGGGGGAATGACCAAGAATACCGTGAAAAATCTGCCAAAGCCTTTGCGATTTTGCTTCATTTGATGAGAGGGACACCTTATATTTACCAAGGTGAGGAGATTGGGATGACCAACTATCCGTTTGAAACACTGGATCAAGTAGAAGATATTGAATCCCTCAACTATGCACATGAAGCTCTTGAGAAAGGTGTTCCGATAGAAGAAATCATGGACAGTATCCGTGTTATTGGTCGCGACAATGCCCGTACTCCGATGCAATGGGATGAGAGCGAAAACGCTGGTTTCTCAACAGGTCAACCTTGGTTGGCAGTTAATCCAAACTACGAAAAAATCAACGTTCAAGAAGCTCTGGCAAATCCAGATTCTATTTTCTATACTTATCAAAAACTCGTTCAAATCCGTAAGGAGAATAGTTGGCTGATTCGAGCTGACTTTGAATTGCTTGATGCAGCTGATAAGGTCTTTGCCTATATCCGTAAAGATGGCGACCGACGTTTCTTAGTTGTGGCTAACTTGTCCAATGAAAAACAAGATTTTTCGGTAGGAGGAAAAGTCAAATCTGTCTTGATTGAAAACACTACTGCTAAAGAAGCAGTTGAAAAACAGACCTTAGCTCCATGGGATGCTTTCTGTGTGGAACTAACGGATTAAAATAAGTGAACAGCACCGCAAAAGTTAGATTTTTCTGTCTGACTTTTGGGGTGCTGTTTAATTTATGGATGTTTTTTATTTTCTAGAGATAGAAAAAGAGAAGACCATTTGGTCTTCTCTACGGGGGAACTGAAATAATGGGAAAGAATCAATAAAAGATCTTTTTAGTCTTTAAAATTCTTTTGGAAGATAAGGAGAGACAAGATAGAAGTAATAGCTGCCAAGAAGAGGAAGGCATTCGCTTCTTGTTCCCCAGTTGCAGGGAGTAGTCTTTCCTTGTCTTCTTTGACTGTAGCTGTAGCAGGAGCTTTTTCATCTTTTGATGATGAATTATCTGTTACGACTGGAGCAGGTTTTTCAGTCTCTCTTGGGAAAGCATACTCAGGAAGGGTCACAACCGGTGGCGCTTCTGTTCCAACTGAGCTTTGTTTGCTACCTACCTCAATCACTCGATCTTGAGCTGGAGTTGCTTCTGTTTGGAGAACCTTGCGATTGTCACCGTCCACTTCAACATACTCGACTAAGAGACCGTCTTTCCCTTCTGATAGAACTTGCTCTTTTCCTTTGTCTAATTGTGGGTTTTCGCGACGAATAGTCTTGAACGGTACGACCTTATTGACGATTTCCAAGCTTGGAAGTGTAAAGACAAGGTCTTTAACCCCTTCCTCAGGACTTGAAGAAGTAATTGGTTTCTCAGGTTGCGCTGGAGTTTCCGGTTGAGTCGGAGTTTCCGGTTGAGTTGGTTTTTCGGGTTGAGCCGGTTTTTCGGGTTGAACTGGTTTCTCAGGTTGAACTGGTTTCTCAGGTTGAGTTGGCTTTTCAGGCTGAGCAGGTTTTTCCGGTTGCGCCGGTTGTTCAGGTTGAGCCGGTTGTTCAGGTTGCGCCGGTTTCTCAGGTTGAGCCGGTTGTTCAGGTTGAGCCGGTTTTTCCGGTTGCGCTGGAGTTTCCGGTTGCGCTGGAGTTTCCGGTTGCGCCGGTTGTTCAGGTTGTTCAGGTTGCGCCGGTTTTTCTGGTTGCGCCGGTTTTTCAGGCTGCTCTGGATTTTCCGGTTGAACTGGCTTTTCAGGCTGAGCCGGAGTTTCAGGCTGAGCAGGTTTTTCCGGTTGAACTGGTTTTTCAGGTTCAGCAGGTTTCTCAGGCTGAGCTGCTTCGAGCTTGCTGATTTGTTCGAGAGCAGTTTCTAGCGCTTGATTGACTGCTTCCTGAGTTTTAGCTTCTTGGATTGCAGCAATGGCTTGGTCAGCAATTGCTAACAATTGCTTCTTAGCTTCATTGTTGGATCCAAGTTCAGCGACTTTTTTCTCGATAGCTTTCGTCAAGCTGTCCATAGCCTTATCGTACTCAATTTCCGGTTGTTTTGGTTCGGCTGGTTGCTCAGGCTGATCAGGTTTCTCAGGTTCTTCTGGCTGTTCTGGTTGCTCTGGACTAGGCTCCTCTTGGCCTCTTTGATAGTTCTCGTCCTTGGATAGGATATCTTGTAGGGCACTGACTGTCAACATGACTTCTTGAACATCCACTGCATCAGCACTGAGTTGGTTTCTCAATTTTTCTAGATTTGCTTGGAAAGCTTGGCGTGCAGTAGCCGTATTTTTCAAACCTGCTGGATCAAAGTTTGACAGATCGTCTTTCCATTTAGAGATAGACTGGATGATATCTGCCTTGCTGTATAGTTCACTACCTTCGCCACGAGTGATGAATTGGTCTA
This sequence comes from Streptococcus oralis, assembly GCF_006175905.1. Lineage (GTDB taxonomy): Bacteria > Bacillota > Bacilli > Lactobacillales > Streptococcaceae > Streptococcus > Streptococcus oralis_BG. The sequence goes on along the minus strand of NZ_SSNB01000003.1, from coordinate 680,757 downwards.
CCTGAATACCGATATTTCGAGACAAATCGTTTCGATCAGGATCGAGTTGAAGGGTGACTGCGTGCAAGTTCTCGTCAAGACCTTTTAGGCTAACCAGAGTTTGATTGCCTTGGCGTTGGGCTGCATGACCGCTAAAGTATTTCTTACCATCAATGGTTGAAGCATTTCCCATGTCATCTTGGTAAGGAACTTCTTTGCCGTCTAGAAAGACTTTGTAGATACCATGATTTGGATCGACATAGCCCTTGATATCAAGACCAGTACCGTAGAAGTAAGCTGTTACGGTTGTCTTTTTCTTTTGCTCATCAGTTAAGCGACCAAAGGAAGCCCAAGACTCTGTCTTTTGGTACTTATCTGCGGAATTGGTTTCATGGTGCCAGCCAGGACTGTAATCCAACTGACTAGCTTGGTCATCATAGCTTGTTTGATCCTTGATTAGCAATTCAGCTTTCATCACTTGGATGGTTGCATCGGTAGCAAAACCGAGCAAGGCACCATCAGAAACAGAAGTGAGCTTGGCTTTAAAGTCAAAGATAGAGTCGGCTTGTTCTGTAAAGTCAATCGTTGGGATGGTAACAGTCTTTTCTGTTTCTCCATCTTCAAAAGTCACATCTTGAGTTGTATCTTGGTAAACTTTACCGTGAACCCCAGTTCCAGGTTCTGTGATGAAGCGCACAGTAGCAGCCCCCTTGCTTCCACCAACACGTTTAATTTTAACAGTGACTGGTTTTCCTTTTTCGACTTCGTAGTTGGTAGACTCGAGTTCAAACATTCCCTTGCTATCATTGTTTAGGGTATAGATTCCTTCTGTAGCAATTGGTTCACCTGTTTTATTAACGAGGGTAATGGTGTGTTGACCAGGTGCTAAATCATCTGTTTCAAAGACTTTTTGGCTACGTTTACGGCTAGCATTCTTAGTTTGGACATCGGTAACCTTTTGACCATCAACGTAGACGGACATTTCTCCATGACCTGGATCGACCGTAGAGACGACATAGGCCTTGGTTCCTGTGAAGGTATAGCTTACTTTGGCATCTTTTTGATTGGTCCACATAGAAGTGCCACGAACACCTTCAGATTCATTGTACCAAGTTGTTCCAGCTGTATCTGCCGTTGTGTTTGAGTGGTATTCAAGTCCAAGAGGGTAGCCATCTGTCTTTTCAATGCTGCTTGGTGTCTTGTAGACTGAGAAGTTGGTCAAGATTGGAGTTGCTTGAGCACCGGTGATGGTCACACGGATTTTTTGTGCCTCTACAGGCTTGCCTTGAACCAAGCGACGGTAACCAACGGTCGAACCTTCACCGTATGTCACCCAACGTCCGTTGATTTCGACTTCAATCTTGAAACCAGAGATACGTTGGCCTTTGGCGATATCTTCCTTGAGTTCAACAACATCAAAACGCCTCTTTTGTCCTAAATCAACTGTAAAGCTACCGGTTGTGGCATCATTTGAGAGCGCCCAGCTAGTATCATCTTTACCGTCTGTCAGGTGACTTTCTTTGTAGAGGTGGTTCTGACGGGTAGAACTTGCTGTTACAGTTGCCCCTTTGGCAAAATCAGTCGCATACATTTGGTCTAGAGTTGCCTTGAACTCCTTCAAGCGAGCCACATCCGCATCTGCAAATTTTCCTTCTTTATTTGGTGGAATGTTGAGAAGGAGTGGGGTTCCACGACCAACAGACTTGAAGTAGATATCCATCAACTCTTTGAGTGATTTCGGCTGTTGATTGTCATGATAGAACCAGCCCGAACGGATCGAAACGTCAGCTTCCCCTACAGAGTACATATCACCATCTGGGTCACCATGGTTGAGGTATTCATTTTTCACATCGTCTGTGATGTTGGCACGTTTGACTTTATGCCAGACAGGGTCACCTGCGATACCTCGTTCATTTCCGATCCAGCGAACGCTTGTCGGCTGAGCAGAGAAGATGGCGATATCTCCTTCGGCTTCTTTGATGTATTTGAACCATTCATCAAAGGTATAGGTTACTTTTTGGGCACCGCTACCACGCGCACCGTCCATCCAAACTTCGATAAATTTGCCTTTATTTCCGTATTTCGGATTACCAAGGATTTCTTTCAGTTGGTTGAGATAGTATTGGTTGTATTCTTTTTCGGTTGCAACATGGTATTTTGGATGATTAGCATCCCATGGTGACAAGTAAACACCCATGTTCATGTCGTATTTGCTAGCAGACTTGGAAACTTCTTCGAGAAGGTCACCCTTTCCATCTTTCCATGGGCTGGCAGCTACGGTATGGTTGGTGTACTTAGAAGGATAAGCAACGAATCCGTCGTGGTGTTTAACAACCATAATAGTTCGTTTGAAGCCCGTTTCCTTCAGAGTGCGAATCCACTGGTCAGTATCCAAGTTGGTTGGATTGAAGTATCGGGGGTCTTCTTTCCCATTTCCCCATTCAGAATTGGTATAGGTGTTCATTCCGTAGTGGATGAAAGCTGCCAATTCTTCCTTGTGGTAATCGAGTTGAGCCTTGCTTGGAAGAGGTCCATGGTTGCCAATCTCAGTTTCCTTATCTTCTGGATGAGCCACTGGTGGAGTCGGTGTCGTTGGATTAGCCGTATCAGCGACTGGCTCGTATTCAAAGACGACTTCATTCACCCCTTTTTGTTGGATAGTTGCTTCCAGGCTAGCCTTGACTGGACGGTAGCCAGCAATGTCTTTTGCATGGAAGGTGTTGACAAAGGAAACGTCATACTCTTGACCGTCATTGTTATCGACTGTCGCTTCCGCTAGTTCAGTAGTGCTTCCTTTTTGACGGTAGTAAACTTTGAAGGAGCCTTTATTGACTTTATAGACCACCTTGATGACACGTGTACCGGCAGGTGCTTTGCTGACAACATTGTGCTCTTCAGTCCAAGTATCTTTTAGCTGTTTATTGACTGCTACGCCATCAATGGATACAATTTCGTATTTGTCTTTATTCTTCTGATAGAAGTCCGTTTTCTCGATTTCTTTTTTGAAATTATAGTCAAATGGCGAATCAACAGCTGTCTGTTCGATAAAGGTGTCATTATCTTTGACAGGATTTCCTTCTTCGTCTTCGTGTTGGATAACCACACGGCCGTACTCAACTCCCTTGGTCAAGGTAGCAATCCCATCTTGGTTGAAGGAATATTCGTTGCTTCCGATAACAGCTTTCTCATTCCGAAGCATACGTCCTTCATCGGTAAAGTAGTAACGATTTCCGTTATCACCTTGGTACCAGCCTTTCACACCATACTTGGCAATCATGTCCTTCACCCATTTCAGTTGTTCAGGTGAAAGGACGAGTCCACCACCAAAGCGATCCTTTTCAGCCACACCATTGTCAACGGTTCCGTGTTGGTGCACCCCCAGAACTTTTCCTTGACTATCGACAATCCCGCCACCAGACAAACCAGATACAGAAGTGGTTTTGTAGGTGATACCAGTCGTTCCCTTATCATCATAGGACTCAACAGATCGGATGGTCCCATCTGCCTTGTAAAGCTGACCAGCTAGGATAGGTTGTTTCAGTTCTTTTGAGCTCGAGTCAGTTGGGTAGCCAATCGTACTGATGGCTTCTCCCGGCTGATGCGTCTTGTGCTCCGCTAAAGGCGCAAAGGTTGCTGCTTTGTTTGGACTAGCAATCGGAAGAGGAATAGGAGCTTCTACAAGAGCAAGGTCGTTTTTATAGCCTTTTCCAAACTCTTTCTTGTTCCAGAAATGGATGTCCTTTTCTCTGAATAAAACCGTAGTTCCAGAAGATGGCAGTGAGTTTTTCTTTTCGCTGTTTGAACCAACGTTATAGTAGAACTGGGCAGATTTTCCACCACGAATGTGACCTTCGCCAGTTTCTTTATTGGCCTCTAGGAAGTTGTGAGCAACGGTAAGGATCAGGTTAGGGGCTACAAAGATACCTGAGCCTGAAACGAGGTAGCGTTGTTGTCCTGCATTGTAAGTGCTGTAAACCATAGTAGCAGCAGTTGCAGGTTGTCCCTCGTAGTTGATGTGTTTGAGGTCTTGTCCACCGTTAATGATGGCACGGTTTCCGTTCTCAGTTTCTTTTGGAGCTTCTTCCTTGTCCTTTAGAATGCTCTTAGTTTCTACCTTTGGACTAGCTTTCTGGTCAACGATAGTAGTCGTATCGAGTTCTTTGACAGGTGTGTCGGGATAGGCACGGTCCTGAATGTCTTCAGGGAGCAAGTCAGCACTGTTGGTATCGGCAACAGATGTTTCTTGTTTTTCAGCTTCTACACGACCTTCTTTTTTGACTGGTTCAGCCTTGGTCTCTTCTATATCTGCGACTTGTTTCATTTGCTGATCTAAATTGGATGTCGTGGCAGGAGACGTTTCGTCTGCACGCACGGTTCCAGAAGCAAAAAATGCCAGTCCCACGATAACAGATGCCACACCTACAGTCAACTTCCGAATGCTAAATGTTTGCCCTTTTTCAAAAAGGTATCGATTCATAATATACTCCTAGTTTTTAGAAAGGCAGTCAGCTACTGCCCAAGCCCAAGTCTGACTTGGTTACAACTTGATTTAATGAAAAAACTCTCTGATAATTTGTAAGCCACCTTACCTCCTGTTTTATAAAGCGCTTTCATTTTAAGATAAAAAAATTTAAAAGGTCATTTCTCCCTTAAAATGACTGAAAACTTTTAATATAACAAATATACTAAATTAATGAAAGAATTGCAATAGCAAAAAGCAAAAAAATAAATATAAATTAAAGAAAGTCAGTTACTTTTTAAAGAAAAAACGCATCCTTTCAAGGATCAAACTAAATGAAAGGATACGTTTTAAAAAGAAATTAAAGTATTTTTTGAAGAGACTCTTGGATGGTTTGGGGGTCTGTTTTGGAAGAGAAGCGCTCAAGGACTTGCCCATCTCGACCAATGAGAAACTTAGCAAAATTCCATTCGATTCGTTTTCCTAGCGGGCCAGACTTCTGGTCTTTTAGCCAAACATAAAGAGGATCTGCCTCCTTGCCGTTGACCTTGATCTTGGCAAAGCGAGGGAAAGTGGTCTGATAGTGTAGGCTGCAGAAACTATTGATTTCCTCTGAGCTGCCGGGTGCTTGTCCCATAAATTGATTGCAAGGGAAATCTAGAATTTCAAAACCCTGATCTTGATAGCGGTCATAGAGTTCTTGGAGTCCCTGGTACTGGGGCGTTAAACCACATCCAGTAGCAGTGTTGACAATCAAGAGAACCTTGCCATGATAGCTCTCCAGGGGAGTTGCTTGATTATTTTGGTTCAAAACAGAAAAATCATATATACTGGTCATTTTTCTATATTCTCCTTATGCATTCTTGATTCAGAGTGTTTCATCTCGTGTTCCGATAAAAAGGCGTAGGTCATGGTTCCGAAGATGGCACCAATTCCCAAACCTAAGACTAGTAAAGGGAGCGTTTTATCGAACTGGGAGAGATTGTCCCAAAAGGTATTGAGGGGAAGATGCTGAACAAAGAGTTTGTGAAAGGCTGATAAGACAAACAAGCCAATTGGAATACTGATGAATACACCCCAACTACGAACTTTGATTTGACTTTTGCTGTAGCTTTTGTGATGGATTTCGGACTGGTCATCCTTGTCCAAATGTAAGTCGCGAACTGCTAGTCTCGCCCTAGATGAGAGGACGAAGATAAGTCCAAAATAGAGGTAGGGCATGGCCTCTCGAACCAACTCTATGAAGCGTCCAAATAGGAGATAGAACAAGAAGAGTAGGAGGGAGGAGTAAACGATTTGGATCAAGGCACGGGCACAAGCCCTGTAGATTATCTCTTGACGACATTCATCAAAAGGCCCTTGTATGTGAAAGAATAGTTTGAGTAAGCGAGTGGTGAAATCTTCTTTTTTCATGGGAGTAATCTCCTAAATGAGTGATTTTTGATTGACTTCTTTAAAGAGTTGATAGAGAGTATAGAAGTAAACCAAACTAAAAATGATACAGATTATTAGAAATACCAGGTATCTCCAATCCATAGGATTTGTTAAAAGTTGTGGAAAGGATACGAGGATAAAACAGAGAGATGAGTTTAGAAGACGTATTTTTTTTGATTGGATTTTCTGGAATCTCTGTCCCTTGTTCAATACAGGAAGGAATAAAAGAAAGATAATCAAGAAAGGATGCTCAATATGTCCAGAAAGTAGGAAAAAGGTAACAAAGATACTGATAAAAACATGACTGATCAGTAGTCTAGCTAGTGATTTCATAAGGGACCTCCTAGTCGTCTTCTTGGTCTTTCTTGGCTTTTCGAATGCGAAGAGAGACGATAATTTGTATGGTCACTCCGAAGAAGAGGGTAGCTAGGATAGTTGATACAAAATGCCCTGTATTTAAAAGAGAACCAAGATAATCCTTGCTATCATCGGTTAGGACATTCAGAAGCGGTATTCCAAAGAACATGCCCATGCCATAGATTAGACCAGCTTTTAGACCCGGAAGATGTAGCTGTTTGCTTTCTTTTTGACTCAGCATTTCGGGATCAATAGCTGTGATGCCCGTTTTCTTGGTTTGAGAGACCACATAGAGGGCAGCCATCATCGAAATGCCAAACACCACGAGAGGATAGCCGATAGCGACAATTTGTGGGTATTTATAAGCAAGGACAAAGGGGATGAGGTTGCCAAATATCATGAGATAAAAGAGAACGATAAAGACCTGATTCCCGATACGATCGGCCTCGCGCCGTTTGTGTTCGTCAAGGGGGCCAGAAATGCCGTATGTGCGTTTGATGAGTTTGTCAGTGAGAGTTTCTTTTTTCATTTGTTTGCTCCTTTTTTAAAAATCGTCTTCCCAAAAGAGACTGTTGAGGTCAGTTTGGAGGCTGCGGGCGAGGTTGAGACAGAGTTCCAGGGTTGGATTGTACTTGTCGTTTTCAATCATGTTGATGGTCTGTCTCGAGACACCGATATCTTTGGCGAGCTCGAGCTGAGAAATGCCCAGTTCCTTGCGGAATTCTTTCACACGATTCATAGGGTCTCCTTTCTGATGTGTCGTATATATTTGACTATATTGTATTCTTTTGGAGATGAGATGTCAAGTATATATGACATGTTTTTGAGAATTTTTTTCGAAGAAACTTAGCCTTGTCTGACAAGTGCAAGCTGGTCAGATTTGTGGTAAAATAGATAGGATATGACAAAAGAATTTCATCATGTAACGGTCTTGCTTCATGAAACGATTGATATGCTTGACGTAAAACCTGACGGTACCTACGTTGATGCGACCTTAGGCGGAGCAGGCCATAGCGAATATTTATTAAGTAAATTGAGCGAAAAAGGGCATCTCTATGCCTTTGACCAGGACCAGAATGCCATTGACAATGCGCAAAAAAGGTTGGCACCCTATATCGAAAAGGGGATGGTAACCTTTATCAAGGATAACTTCCGTCATTTGCAGGCACGTTTGCAGGAGGCTGGTGTCCAGGAAATTGATGGAATTTGTTATGACTTGGGAGTGTCCAGTCCTCAGCTGGATCAGCGTGAGCGTGGCTTTTCTTATAAAAAGGATGCGCCACTGGATATGCGGATGAATCAGGAAGCTAGTCTGACGGCCTATGAGGTGGTCAATCATTATGACTATCATGACTTGGTTCGGATCTTTTTCAAGTATGGTGAGGATAAGTTTTCTAAACAGATTGCTCGTAAGATTGAGCAAGCGCGTGAGGTGAAACCAATTGAGACGACGACGGAGTTGGCAGAGATTATCAAGTCTGCCAAGCCTGCCAAGGAACTCAAGAAAAAGGGGCACCCTGCCAAGCAGATTTTCCAGGCTATCCGAATCGAAGTCAATGATGAGCTGGGTGCAGCAGATGAATCCATCCAGCAGGCTATGGACATGCTGGCTCTAGATGGGAGAATCTCGGTCATTACCTTCCATTCGCTGGAAGACCGCTTGACCAAGCAACTATTTAAAGAAGCTTCAACAGTGGAAGTTCCCAAAGGCTTGCCCTTCATTCCAGATGACCTTAAGCCCAAGATGGAATTGGTATCCCGCAAGCCAATCTTGCCAAGTGCTGAAGAGCTAGAAGCCAACAACCGTTCGCATTCAGCTAAGTTGCGCGTGGCTAGAAAAATTCACAAGTAAGAGGAAAAACATGGCAGAAAGAATCGAAAAAACAAGCCAGTTATTGCAAACGAAGTTTAAAGGTTTTTCACGTGTGGAAAAGGCCTTCTATGTTTCGATTGCTGCAACAATGATTATCCTGGCAATTAGCGTTGTGTTTATGCAGACCAAGCTATTACAAGTTCAGAATGAATTGACCAAGGTCAATGCTCAAATCGAAGAAAAGAAAACAGAGCTCGACGATGCCAAGCAAGAGGTTAATGAATTGATTCGTTCAGAACGTTTGAAAGAAATTGCAAACTCTAAGGATTTGCAGCTGAATAACGAAAATATCCGAGCAACGGAGTAAGAAATGAAACAGTGGAAAGAAAAAATCATCCGTTATGCCGTTCGTAATCGTAAATCTCCAGAAGAAAACCGCAGAAGAGTAGGGAAAAGCCTGAGTTTATTGGCTGTCATACTCTTCGCTGTCTTTTTGGTGAACTTTGCGGTTATTATCGGAACGGGTAAAAAATTTGGTAAGGATTTGGTTCAAGAGGCCAAAAAGGTTCACCAAACAACCAAGACGATTCCAGCCAAGCGGGGGACCATCTACGATCGTAATGGAACGCCTATTGCTGAGGATGCAACTTCTTATAATATCTATGCTGTTATTGACAAGACCTACAAGTCAGCAACAGGCAAAATTCTCTATGTAGAAGATTCTCAATTTAATAAGGTAGCTGAAATTTTCCATAAATACCTCGATATGGAGGAGTCTTATGTCAAGGAACAACTTTCTCAGCCAGATCTAAAACAGGTGTCTTTTGGTACCAAGGGAAATGGGATCACCTATGCCAATATGATGGCTATTAAAAATGACCTTAAAACAGCTGGTGTTGAGGGAGTTGACTTTACAACTAGCCCTAACCGCAGTTATCCCAATGGACAGTTTGCTTCTTCCTTTATCGGTTTAGCGCAACTCCATGAAAATGAGGATGGGACCAAACGTTTGATTGGGACATCTGGATTGGAGAGTTCTTTAAATAACATTCTGGCGGGTACAGATGGGATCATCACCTATGAGAAAGATCGTCTGGGAAATATTGTTCCGGGTACAGATCAAGCTTCTCAACAAACAGTAGATGGAAAAGATGTCTACACAACCCTTTCTAGTCCCTTGCAATCCTTTATGGAAACCCAGATGGATGCCTTCCAGGAAAAAGTAAAAGGCAAGTATATGACGGCTACCTTGGTTAGCGCTAAAACAGGGGAAATCCTGGCTACGACCCAACGGCCGACCTTTAATGCAGATACCAAGGATGGCATCACAAAAGACTTTGTCTGGCGTGATATCCTCTATCAAAGTAACTACGAGCCAGGGTCAACCATGAAGGTGATGATGTTGGCTTCGGCTATTGACAACAATACCTTCCCTGGTGGCGAGTACTTTAACAGTAGTGAATTGAAAATAGCAGATGCGACCATTCGAGACTGGGACGTCAATGAAGGATTGACTAGTGGTGGCACCATGACCTTCTCTCAAGGATTTGCTCACTCAAGTAATATCGGAATGACCTTGCTTGAGCAAAAGATGGGGGATGCAACCTGGCTGGACTACCTCAACCGTTTTAAGTTTGGGGTACCGACCCGTTTTGGTCTGGCAGATGAGTACACAGGTCAATTGCCTGCTGACAACATTGTCAATATCGCCATGAGTTCATTTGGACAAGGGATTTCTGTTACCCAGACCCAGATGCTTCGTGCTTTTACAGCTATTGCCAACGATGGGGTTATGTTGGAGCCGAAATTTATCAGTGCCCTCTATGATCCAAATGACCAGTCTGTTCGTAAGTCTCAAAAGGAAATTGTCGGAAATCCTGTGTCAAAAACAGCAGCGTCCTCTACTCGGGAGCACATGGTCATGGTCGGAACAGATCCTGTCTACGGTACCATGTACAACCACAGTACAGGAAAACCAAATGTCAATGTTCCAGGTCAGAATGTCGCTCTGAAATCAGGGACTGCTCAGATTGCCGATGAGAAGAATGGGGGCTACCTGACAGGTGAAACCAACTATATCTTCTCTGTTGTGTCGATGCATCCTGCAGAGAATCCTGACTTTATCCTCTATGTGACGGTGCAACAGCCAGAGCATTATTCAGGCGTTCAGCTTGGGGAGTTTGCCAATCCAATCCTTGAGCGAGCTTCTGCTATGAAAGAATCCCTCAATCTTCAGTCAACTGCCAAGAACTTGGATCAGGTCAGCAAGACGACAAGCTATGCTATGCCGGCTACCAAAGACTTTACTCCGGGTGACCTAGCAGAAGAATTGCGCCGAAACCTGGTCCAACCAATTGTTATCGGAACAGGAACCAAGATCAAGGAACTCTCGGTTTCTGAAGGAGATAATTTGGAAGCCAATCAGCAGATCTTGATCCTGTCAGATAAGGTCGAAGAAATGCCTGATATGTACGGCTGGACAGATGAAAATGTGCAAACATTTGCTAAATGGCTGAATATAGAAGTCGAGTGGGAAGGTAGTGGCAAAACGGTCAAGAAACAAAGTGTCCGTGCCAATACAGCCCTCAAAGACATTAAAAAAATGAAAGTAACTTTAGGAGATTAAGATGATTAGTTCCATTAGTGCTGGAATTCTAGCCTTTCTATTGACCTTGATTGGCATTCCAGCCTTTATCCGATTTTATCGAAAAGCACAGATTACGGGTCAGCAGATGCACGAGGATGTCAAACAACACCAAGCTAAAGCTGGGACTCCAACCATGGGAGGTCTTGTCTTCCTTATCGTTGCAGTAGTTGTGAGCTTTCTTATTGCTCTCTTTACCCAACAATTGACCAACAATGTAGGCATGATTTTGTTTATCTTGGTGTTGTATGGTTTGGTAGGTTTTCTGGATGATTTCCTCAAGGTCTTTCGTAAGATCAACGAAGGCTTGAATCCTAAGCAAAAGCTTGCTCTCCAGCTCCTTGGAGGAGTGATTTTCTACCTCTTTTATGAGCGTGGTGGCGATATGCTTTCAGTTTTTGGCTACCAAGTTCATTTGGGTTTTTTCTATATTTTCTTTGCCCTTTTCTGGCTAGTTGGTTTTTCCAATGCGGTGAATCTGACTGACGGGATTGATGGCTTAGCGAGTATTTCCGTGGTGATTAGCTTATCGGCCTACGGTGTGATTGCTTATATGCAAAATCAATTGGATATTCTTCTTGTGATTCTTGCCATGATTGGTGGTTTGCTAGGTTTCTTCGTCTTTAACCACAAACCTGCCAAGGTCTTCATGGGAGATGTAGGAAGTTTGGCTCTTGGTGGGATGCTAGCAGCAATCTCTATGGCCCTCCACCAAGAATGGACCCTTTTGTTGATTGGGATTATCTATGTCTTTGAGACAAGCTCTGTTATGATGCAGGTTACCTACTTCAAAATTAGTGGTGGAAAGCGTATTTTCCGTATGACGCCTGTTCATCACCATTTTGAACTTGGAGGATTCTCAGGTAAGGGCAATCCTTGGAGCGAGTGGAAGGTTGACTTCTTCTTTTGGGGAGTTGGGCTTCTAGCAAGTCTCTTGACCTTAGCCTTTTTATACCTGCTGTAAAAATAACCTTTGATAAAAAAATAAAACAGGATGAAGAACAACTTCATCCTGTTTTTGTGTGCTTAAAGGTTAGTTGGAGTCATCCTTTCTTCCTTTTAACATAAAAGTGGCTGTAAGGGCTAGGCTGAGGCCTGCTAAGAAGAGGAGTGGGTTGGATGCTTCTCCTGTTGCTGGCAGCTCTTCTTTAGGAGAATGATTTCCAGCTTTTGCAAGGCTAGGACTAGCTGAAAGTTGTTCAGCCTCGTGTGCCAAGGCTTCTTCATCTGAAGTACTTGGTTTATCCTCAGTGTTAGAGCTGGTTCCAGTTGCTTGATAGACGACAGCATAGGTACTGAAATGATTAGTGATGAATTCTACCTTTCCGTCTCGAACGGTGAAATCAAGGGCTTGCAACTCCTTGGTCGGAGTGATGTAGTAGATGTTTTCTACGCTAGCTGAAATAGGCAAGCGAACTAAGACAGAGCCTTTTGGCTGCAAGCTATGATCGGTTGGATTTTTAAGCTGTAGGTCGTAAGCATCATAGGTCTTGCCAAAGAGTTCTTGAGCTAGGACACGTCGGCTAGAAACGTGAGAAATTCCTTCTAAGTCGCTGGCTCCACCAATGATTTCTACTCCAGTTTCCTTATCTTTCAAGACTTGAACTGGATAGTCAGGAAGGCTAAGGGTTGGAGCAGCCTGATCTCCGCTAGTTCCGATAGGTTTAGTGTATTCAGGTTTTTCAACAGTAGGAGCTTCCTCTTGCCCTGCTGTTCCGATTAGTTCGGTGTATTCAGGAATTTCAACTGTTGGAGCTTCTTGTTCTCCCGCAGTTCCGATAGGCTCAGTGTATTCAGGAATTGTCACTGTAGGCGGTTCCTCTTGCCCTGCGGTTCCGAAAGGATCAGTATATTCAGGCTTTTCAACTGTAGGTGGCTCTTCTTGCCCTGCCGTTCCGATAGGCTCGGTGTATTCCGGAATTTCAACAGTAGGAGCTGGTTCGTCCCCCTTGCTTGTAGTTGGTCGCTTCTTATCGACTTTCTTTTCATCCTTTTTAGTAAAGACGGTTACGATAGGGCTGCTTGTGGTAGTACCTTGAATGGTATAAGCTTCAATGGCATTTCCAGCTTTGCGATTGGTTTCTTCAGGGATTGGGATTTGAACCTGATTGTCTTGGATTGATAGGATAGTCTGATCTCCACTTGTAACTAGATGCGTTTCATCCACCTTACGCAAAACTAGAGGATCTTTGACTCCTGGGAAGGTCACTGCGATGGCTTCCCAATCTCCAGCTGGTAGGCTTAAGGAAATGGTTTTGTCATTTTCCTTAAGAGGCGCAATGCTCGGGCTATCTATACCAACAGCAGGAGCTTTGATGATATCAAAGGAGTCTAGAGAGATTTTCTTGCGACCTTCTGGCGAATCTGGATCAACTTGTAATGTCAGGGTATGCGGACCGTCAGTGAGATTTGTAAATTCGCCAATAAAAGCTCTCTTTTCAGTTGCACCTGAAGTGTAGAAGTCTAGACTTGGCATTTCTTTGCCATCTAGTGTAACACGTGCTCGTCCAAGAGCGAGGCTCTTTAAGCCAAAGATACGAATACCCGTCCCTGTAAAGGAAATAGTTGCCTGAGCTTCTGAAGCTGCACTAGAGTCGCTGTTGTTAATATCAGCGTATTTTTCCGTACCTCCGTAGAGTTCAGGGTCAGACCAGTCCTTAAACTGGGCACCATACTGGATGCGCGAATCACGATCATCCATTTTTTCAATCGTATTGTCTGTTCCTGCTAGGATTTTTAAGTAGTCTAATGAAATTTTCGAACGCTCACTACCACGTCCTTTGTGTTCACGTTTAACACTAAGAGTCAATGTGTGAGGTCCGTCAGACAATCCTGTGAAGCGACCGATGAGACTACCTTTTTCAGTTGCCCCAGCAGTATGGAAGTCAAGTTCGCCGACTTCTTTGCCATCAATTTTAGCAGTGGCAAGACCTAGTTCAGACGATTTCAGTCCATAGATTTCGATACCCACACCATTGAAAGGAATGGTAGCAGTCACGTCTTGGTCTGTGTAGTTTCCTTTTGAAAGGTCAGCAAACTTCTCCGTTCCTCCAAATAATTCTGAGTCTGCCCAGTTTCCAAAGGCAGCTCCGTACTGGATACGACTGTCTCGGTCATCCATCAATTCACTAGGAGTTTCTACAGTTGCCTGTTCAGATACTTGTGTGGACACTTCACCCAGCATCGCCTTGACGGTATAAGTATAGGCGAGTTGAGGATTTAGTGATCGGTCGATAAAGTGGGTTTGATTGGTTACAAATTCTCTAGTTGCAGAGGTTTGGCCAGATTCGTCTTTTACTTGTCTTTGGATGACATAGTGGGTAGCTCCTTCTACTTGGTTGAAGGTGAGTTCGGCAGTGACTCCATTTTGTCGAACTGCTGTCAGACTGGTTACACGACCAGGGAAATGTTCAAAGGTAATGACATCACCTTTTTGTGTTGCCAGTTGGATGCGGCCATCTTTGAGGACAGTTGCCTTGACTGCTTTGCCATTGACCTTAACCTGACTGGCTTCGATATTTGGATAGTCTACAACCAGGTCCCCACCAACATTTGAAAGGAAGGACAAGCTTTGAAGGTTTTTATCTTTCCACTTCATGCTGACTTCGAAGTTACCACGGGCAATCAAACCAGAAACCTGTCCGTCTTTCCAAGCATCTGGAAGGGCTGGCAATGGTGCAATATAGCCGGTATGAGATTGCAGGAGCATTTCTGCCATCCCACTAGTTGCTCCAAAGTTGCCATCGATTTGGAAAGGCGCGTGGGTATCCCAAAGGTTTTCTAGAGTTGAGTACTTGAGCTGTTCAGCGAGTAAGCGATGGGCACGGTTACCGTCTAAGAGACGAGCCCAGAGGTTGATTTTATTTGCCTTAGACCAACCAGTCCCACCATCTCCACGGTGATTGAGGGTTGCACGCGCAGCCTCTAGGTATTCAGCCTGATCCTTGCTAAAGAGTGTACCTGGGAAGAGACCAACCAGATGGGAAACATGGCGGTGGTTATTTTCAATCCCTTCGTTGGTGAATTGCGGGCTGTCTTCTTCGTACCATTCCTTGATGCGTCCCTCTTTGTTAATGTGAAGTGGTTTTAGTTTGTCAAATTTAGCTTTGACCTCTGTGACTAAGTCTTGGTCGACTTTCAGATGGTTGGCGACTTCCATGTAGTCGTGGAAGAGTTGCCAGACTAGCGATTGGTCAAAGGTATTTCCGATCGTAATAGTCCCGTGTTCTGGTGAGTAGGATGGAGAAGACACCCAACGATCACTAGCCTTGTCATAGTGCAAGAAGGAGTTCCAGAACTTAGCTGTTTCCTTGAGCATTGGATAAATCTTTTCTTTGAGATAAGTCTCATCCTTGGTGAATTTATAGTAGTCATAGACGTTCTGCATCATCCAGGCATTAGCTGCTGGCGACCAACCCCAATAGTAATTCCAACCAGGAGTAGTCCAACCAAATGGTGTCGCCTGGGTGTGGACCAGCCAACCATTTTCTTGTCCGTCTTTGGATTCGATACCAGCATATTCTTTGGCAGCAATACGACCATAGTAGCGCATGTCGTCAATGTAATTGATCATTGGCTTGGCTGTTTCAGCCAGGTTGTTCATGTAGGCTGGCCAATAGTTCATTTGCAAATTGACATTGAGGTGGTAGTCAGCGTTCCAAGGTGGATTGTCTACAGCATTCCAGACTCCTTGTAGGTTGGCAGGAAGGGCATCTGTCCGATCACGAGACGAACTGATGAGTAGATATCGGCCGTATTGGAAGAAGAGTTCTTCCAATTTTTGCCCTTTTTCTGGGTTATAGCCTTGAAGGGCCTCTTTAGTCGTTTGAGCAGTCTTGTTTCCGCCTAGATTTAGTTTAACGCGGTTAAAGAGACTTTGATAGTCCTTGATATGGGCCTTTTTAAGTGTTTCGTAGTCTTTGGCCTTAGCTGCTTCGACAATACCTTTAACTGTTTTTTCGAGGTCAATGTCTTTTCGATAGTTGGTTTTTGGATTCTGAGCAAAGTTAGTCTTAGCACTGAGATAGAGGGTCGCATAACTTGCGCCTGTAACGGTTAGTGTCTCATTCTGAACAGTAACTGTTCCATCCGTTTTAATTCCTAAATAGGATGCAAATTTGAGGCCGTTATCTTTAACAGTTCCCTTTAGAAGGATTCCGTTTGCATCTGTAGTGACATGACCATTCTTATAGTTGGAATATTCCCAAGAGTAGTTGCCATTAGCAAGCAAGTCTTCTGTCAAACTGTTCCAAAGGGTAAAGTCAAGTGTCTTGTTTCCTTTTTTGGTCAAGTGGGTCACGGTGACATCATCAGGATAGCTGGAGAAGGTTTCGCGTTTGAAGGTCGTCCCATCTTGGGTGTAAGAAGTGGTCGTAGTAGCTTCGGTGATGTCTAGATTACGGTGATAATCAGTTACAGTATCTAGTCCTTTCTTCTGGTTATTAAAGACCATGAAGATATCTCCAAAGGCTAGGTAACGTCCATACTGGGCATTATTTGGCCCAACTAAATTTTGTTCAGCCAGTTGTTTGGCTTTTTGGCGGTCGCCAGCTTCGAGGGCTTTGCGTATCTCTGCTAAGACCTTGTAGCGATCCTTGTAGTTTCCTCCGTTATAGTCGGTGCTATCGGGTTGTGGTCCTCCTGACCAGAGGGTCTTTTCGTTGTACTGGATTCTCTCTTCCCCAATGAGTCCGAAAACCTTGGCTCCCATTTCTCCATTTCCGACAGGGAGGGCTTGTTTTTCCCATCCATCATAGGAGGGAGCTGTTGGCTGATCGTAGTTGAGTTGATAGTTTTCTTGCTTTGTCACCGGCTGATCTGCTTTTTCAGGTTCCTTATTTTCTTTAGCTTCTACAATGGCTTCTTCACTAGCTTGACTATTTGTCGTCTGAGTCTTCTCAGCTGGCTTGCTTTCGGAAACTACTGGACTTTCGGCTAGAGACGGATTTGTAGTTTCAGTGGCTTCAGCTGCTTTGGGCTCACTATCAGGCTTAGTGATAGCTTCGACAGAGGTTGCTTCAGTTTGCTTAACCTCAACACTGTCTGCGGCTACAGTGTGGTTGACTAGAAAAACGACCCCCAGTAAAACAGAAGCAGTCCCAACCGTCAGCTTGCGGATGCTATAGCGACAGGATTTCTCCCAAAATCTTTTGTCCATAGAAATCTCCTTTAAGTTTTTTGGAACCGTTTACATTTTGTAAAACAAATCCCTATATTTTTGTTTCTATTTAAATCCCATTCTACTGATTACCTATTATTTGTCAAGAGGTTTTTAGCAAGATACATATTTGCTGTTGTTTTTTCTTAAAATAGTAGAATAAGCAGGATAGAGTCCCTCTTTTCCAATGATTAACTAGATCATTTATTACCAAAAAACAGTTGAGATTCTTCCCAACTGTATGTGTTTATTTCTGACTTCTTTTGGCAAAGTCAACAAAGTGAAATTTTTCTAACTTATGGCGACTTTCAGTGAACTGAAATTGACGACCGTCTTGGAGATAGACTTTTGACTTAATGGACACAACATAAGGATCTTTGCCTATGTCCATGAGAATCTTGTCCCTATCGTTACTATGATCGATAGTGATTTCTTTTTGAGCATAATCAATATGGAGTTTGAGGTCGTCCTCTATATAAGAATAGATAGAATGCTCAGCAATTTGGCGAGTGAGATTTGGGACCAGTTCCATATCCAGATAGTCTGTATCCAGAACGGATACCAGATCATCCACGACACGTTGGCGCACCACCTTCCAAACCATGCGAAACTCTGGAAAACCAGTTATCAGTGAGGATTTTTTATCAATAATAATCTTGTCCAGACTGACCACGTTGGTTTTAGAGCGAAGTCCAAGTTTCTGGACTAGCTCTTGGTAGCTGGTTAGGTTGGAGACAGGGAAATTGACCGTTTCTTCTTTGACAACTTGAGAACCTTGCCCTTTTATCTTTTTGATCAATCCTTCCTCTTGGAGTAAGGAAAGAGCCTTTCGGACAGTATCACGACTCACTTGATATTGGTTCATGAGGTCGTGCTCACTAGGAAGGAACTCTCCGATAGCGTAAGTCTCGTTTTGAATGTTTTCTTGGATTTGCTTAAATAATTGTTGGTATTTCTTCATGTTACTTCCTTAAATAGGTTTTTAGTCTAGTTTAATGAACACCTGTATCTATTTTACCATACAAGTGTTTGAAATTTTACAAAAAAATCCTCTTTTTATACCAAACAAGTTGCATACAAGTTTGGTATCGTTTACAATAGAATTATCAAGTCAAGCTTGCTTTGACAAGTATAAGGAGAATCAAATGGGAAAATTTGAACAAGAAGCCAAAGATCTGCTTCAAGCAATCGGAGGTAAGGAGAATGTCACTGCCGTAACCCACTGTGCGACACGGATGCGGTTTGTTCTAGGTGACGAAAAGAAGGCCAATGTTAAGGCTATCGAGTCGATTCCAGCCGTCAAAGGGACCTTTACCAATGCAGGTCAATTTCAGGTGATCATTGGGAATGACGTGCCGATTTTTTATAATGATTTTACAGCTGTTTCAGGTATTGAGGGTGTCTCCAAAGAAGCAGCCAAGTCCGCAGCTAAGAGCAATCAAAATGTACTTCAACGTATTATGACCACTCTAGCTGAAATCTTTACTCCGATTATTCCAGCCTTGATAGTCGGAGGATTGATCCTCGGTTTCCGTAATGTCTTGGAAGGTGTGCATTGGTCGATGTTGGATGGCAAGACCATCACAGAATCCTCTCAGTTTTGGGCAGGGGTTAATCACTTCCTCTGGTTGCCTGGTGAAGCGATCTTCCAGTTCTTGCCAGTAGGAATTACCTGGTCTGTTTCTCGTAAGATGGGAACCAGCCAAATTTTGGGAATTGTGCTCGGGATCTGTTTGGTATCGCCTCAGTTGCTCAATGCCTATGCGGTTGCTTCTACTTCAACAGAAGAGATTGCAGCAAACTGGGTTTGGAATTTTGGATACTTCACTGTTAATCGTATCGGTTACCAAGCCCAAGTTATCCCAGCCTTGCTTGCAGGTTTGAGTCTGTCTTATCTAGAAATCTTCTGGCGCAAGCATATTCCAGAAGTCATTTCCATGATTTTTGTACCTTTCTTGTCATTGATTCCAGCTTTGATTTTGGCTCATACTGTCTTGGGACCAATCGGTTGGACAATAGGGCAAGGACTTTCAGCAGTTGTCTTGGCAGGCTTGACTGGTCCAGTTAAATGGCTCTTCGGTGCGATTTTTGGTGCCCTCTACGCTCCATTTGTCATCACCGGTTTGCACCATATGACCAATGCCATCGACACACAATTGATTGCGGATGCGGGCGGAACTGCCCTCTGGCCAATGATTGCTCTTTCCAATATTGCCCAAGGTTCTGCCGTATTTGCCTATTATTTCATGCATCGTCATGATGAGCGTGAGGCTCAGATTTCACTTCCTGCAACCATTTCAGCCTATCTCGGTGTTACAGAACCAGCCCTCTTTGGGGTCAATGTCAAATACATCTATCCATTTGTAGCTGGGATGATTGGTTCTGCTCTTGCAGGTATGCTTTCTGTGACATTTAACGTGACTGCTGCTTCTATTGGTATCGGTGGATTGCCAGGTATCCTCTCTATTCAACCTCAATATATGCTTCCATTTGCAGGAACCATGCTAGTTGCTATTGTTGTACCAATGCTCTTGACTTTCTTCTTCCGTAAGGCAGGCTTCTTTACAAAAACAGAGGACGATACAGCCTTGCAAGCAGAATTCGTTGCCCAAGAGGAAGCAGAATTTGTGACTCACGAGCCAGTAACCCATGCTCCAGTAGAAATTGTCAGCCCACTTGCTGGTCGAGTGAAAGAATTGAGTCAAGCGACGGACCCTGTTTTTGCATCAGGCGTTATGGGACAAGGTCTAGTCATTGAACCAAGCCAAGGTGAGTTGATTTCTCCAGTTAATGGGACAGTGACAGTTCTTTTCCCTACCAAGCATGCCATCGGTATTGTCTCTGATGAGGGAGTGGAATTACTCATCCACATCGGTATGGATACAGTCGATCTTGATGGCAAAGGATTTGAAAGTCATGTAGCCCAAGGAGCCCACGTCACAGTTGATCAGAGACTAATTAGCTTTGATATAGATGCTATCAAGGCTGCGGGTCTCGTAACAGAAACTCCTGTTATCATCACCAACCAAGATGCTTATACAGCGACTATCACTGGAACTTATCCGACGATCATTCAAGCTGGTCAACCGCTCATGCTTGCAACACGGATCTAATTAAAATAGCACAAATAGGGAAGGAACACAGGTTCCTCCCTTTTATCGGAAAAGGAGAAACAGATGGCACTTGATAAACGAAAAGTAGTCTATCAAATCTATCCAAAATCATACAAAGACACCACTGGAAATGGCATTGGGGATTTCCGTGGGATTATCGAAAAAATCCCCTATCTAGCCAAGCTAGGTGTGGATATGGTCTGGCTCAATCCATTCTATCCAAGTCCTCAACGGGATAATGGTTATGATATTTCAGATTATATGGCAGTGGATCCCCTTTTTGGTGATATGGCTGATTTTGAAGAGATGGTGCGTGTTGGTAAAGAGCACAAGATTGACTTTATGTTAGATATGGTGCTCAATCATTGTTCGACTGAACACGAATGGTTTCAGAAAGCCCTGGCCGGCGATAAGTATTACCAAGACTTTTTCTTCATCCAAGATCAACCGACAGACTGGATTTCTAAGTTTGGTGGCTCTGCTTGGGCACCTTTTGGGGAGACAGGAAACTATTATCTCCACCTCTTTGATGAGACTCAGGCAGATCTTAACTGGCGCAATCCCAATGTCCGCAAAGAGTTGTTCAAAGTGGTCAACTTCTGGCGGGACAAGGGTGTCAAAGGTTTCCGATTTGATGTGATCAATTTGATTGGCAAGGATGAGGTCTTAGTGGATTGCCCTGACAATGAAGGAAAGCCAGCTTACACAGACAAGCCTATTGTTCATGACTATTTACGCATGATGAATCAGGCCACTTTTGGAACAGACGATAGCTTTATGACAGTTGGGGAAATGTCCTCTACAACTATGGAAAATTGTGTCCTCTATTCGTCACCTGACCGTCAGGAATTATCCATGACCTTCAATTTCCATCATCTCAAGGTAGATTACAAGGACGGGCACAAGTGGACCCTAGCTCCCTTTGATTTTGAAGAGTTGAAAAGTCTTTATCATAGCTGGGGCAAAGAGATGAGTGACAAAAACGGATGGAGCGCCCTCTTCTGGAACAATCACGACCAACCTCGTGCTTTGAACCGTTTTATTGATATTCAAAATTTCCGAAACGAAGGGGCGACTATGTTGGCGGCAAGCATTCATCTGTCACGTGGGACACCTTATATCTACATGGGTGAGGAAATTGGAATGATTGACCCTGATTATGATTCGATGGATGATTATGTGGATGTCGAATCGCTCAATGCTTATCAGATGCTCTTAAAAGAAGGGAAAAGTGAGCAAGAAGCCTTCCAGATTATTCAGGCCAAGTCACGAGATAATTCACGCATTCCCATGCAGTGGGATGCTTCAGAAAATGCTGGTTTCTCAAAAGGTACTCCATGGCTGAAGGCAGGAAAATCCTACCCTCACATCAACGTAGAAAATGACATCCAAGGCCCAATTTTCGCCTTCTACCAAAACTTGATTCGACTTCGTAAGGAAATGCCGATCATTTCAGAAGGAAGCTACAAACCAGCTTTTGAAGACAGTCAGCAAGTCTATGCCTTTGAACGTCAGTATGAGGATGAAAAGTTACTGGTCCTCAATAACTTTTATGCTACAGAAGTGGAAATCGACTTACCAGTAGACTATCAAAATGGACAGATTCTGATTTCAAACTATAAAGATGTAGAAGTATCAGAAAAAATCCTTCTGAAACCGTATCATAGCTTAGCACTATATTTAAAAAGTAAATAAACGATTTTAGAGTAAGGCTCACAAAAAAACAAGCTTCTAGATGAAGTTTGTTTTTTATTTTGTAGAAGTATATATTAAATATTTATAACAGGATAGAGTTAACTGACTCAAATAAAGAAAAATGATTGTCAACTTAAAAAGTAAATAATTAAATAATATACTGTTTTTTAAAACTCGTCTTTAAAATGTAAAAAAAGTAAAAAGATTGTCAAGAAGAACCATTTATAAAAATGTCTTCCTTGAAAGATTCCCGTTTTTATGAGGATTTTTAGAAAAAAATAAATGACAATTTAATGACAATTTCTTTGATTTTCAAATAAATACGCTATATTTAATACTTGACGTCTTTCTTGATAAAGGTAAACATGATAAAATAATTTAGTCATTTTTCCTAATGATAAAAATTAAAGGAGAATATTTTATGTTTAAAAAAATGCTCAGTGCATTTTCAATAAGTGCAGTTGCTCTTTCGATTTTCTTTACGAAAGGTGTTAAAGCGGATCAAGTGCGTGAAAACTCAACGCCTTCAGGAGAGAACACGAGTTCTCAAAGAGAAGAAAAACAATCACCTGTTTCTAACGTTACACAAGGTGAAGTAGATGCAGCAAAAGCAGACTTTGATCGTGTAAATCGAGTAGTGTCGGAAGCTCAAAGGAATGTAGAGGAGGCTAGACAATCCACAGCTACAGCCAAAGATGAACTGAAGATAGCTCAGCAGAATGTTGATGTAGCAAAAGAGGCTGTAGAATCTGCGCCTACTGCATTAAAAGAAGCGCAATCAGACCTAGCGACCAAGTTGGATGAAGAAAAAAAAGCAGAAGCCAATCTGGTAAGCAGCAAGACTGAGCTTGAAGAAGCACAGTCGCAAGTGGATCGTCAAGCTCAATCCTTAGCCGCTGCAAAAGAGAAGGAAAAAGGGGAAGCTGAAAAAGCAACCCAAGCTCAACAAGATGTTGATGTTGCACAGTCAACATTGACAGAGTCAACATCTGATGCGGTTACAAACCTTGAACAAGCAAAAACGAAAGTCGCTGCCAGTCAAACCGCGGTTGATAAAGCTCAACAAGGTGTAGAAAAGGCCAATCAATCAGATGAAGAACGTCAGAAGAAATTAGCTGAAGCGACTGCTAATAAGAGTAAGGCTGATGATGCAGTATTAACAAGTAAGCAAGCATTTGATGATGCTAGTGCAAAAGCAGAAAAGACACAGTCAGCACTTGAAACAGCAAAAGCTACATTGAGTGCAGCTAAGAATACAGGTGCTCCAGTTACATCTAATACTAAGAATACGTTCTATATGACTCCAGAATATATTGCTGCTTTAAAACAATTGGCAGATCCAAATACTCCGCAGTCACAGATTAGTCAGATTGAAGCTACCTTGACAGCCGTAAATGATAAGGCTAAATCTTTTAACAATTATGTAGCAGACCCAAATGATAGTAAAACGCTGATAGATACAAATAATATTCCTTATGATGTCCGTTTGGAAATATCTCAGTTTACAGCAGAATTGATTAACCAAATTCGTTCGCAGATGGGGACGGGAGAAGTAGTTGTTACTCCTTCGGCACTTGAATTTGCGGATAAAGTAGCACGTGAATATAAAAATGATAATTGGTCTTGGGATTTGATGAATCGTTACCATCATGACTCATGGGGTATTAACCGAGTTGCGCGTGAGTATGGACTGGTTACAACTAGTTCTGAACAAGAACAAGAAGGGATTCAATATTACGAAAATGCATATATCTGGAAAGCAAACACTTCTCAAATGAGTGTGGCAGATATGAAACGTGATATTTATTTTTCATTAGTTGAATTCATGTAT
This sequence comes from Streptococcus oralis, assembly GCF_006175905.1. GTDB lineage: Bacteria > Bacillota > Bacilli > Lactobacillales > Streptococcaceae > Streptococcus > Streptococcus oralis_BG. The sequence continues at coordinate 657,275 of NZ_SSNB01000003.1, read as the reverse complement.
AATGGCTATGAGTGGGTGCATGCTAAATCTATTTCTGGTTTGAATACAGGAAGTCAAAAGAATTATCTAGGCGTTGATTTTTCAATGGAGAACGATATTACAGTATCTCATTTCACGATGGTTTCGGAAGATCAGGTGAAATATGCTAGTAAAAACAATTTTGATGCGACGCCAATTGGTGGAAAATCTGGGGAAGCAAATCAAGAAAAGCTTGAACAAGCTCAGACAGCCTTTGATGTAGCTCAGACAGCAAATAATCAAGCTCAAGCTGATAAGGAAAATGCAAAAACAGCTTATGAACAAGCTCATTTAGTAGCCACTCAAGCTCAAACAGCCTTTGATGAAGCAGCGCAAACACCTCTTGGGCTTGAACAAGCTAAACAAGCTTTAGAAGAATCTAAAAATCAGTTAGAAGCTGATCAAGAGGCCTTGAGGTTAGCACAAACAATTGCTAATAACGTTGAAAGGGAAAAGGATGATAAAGTGAAGGCTTTATCAAAAGCTAGGGATGCCCTTTCTATTGCACAAAAGAACTTGACTGCTGCACAAGCCGATGTTTCCAAAGAAGAAGCTTTGCTTAAAGATGCTACTAGTACGCTTGCTGATGCTATTGAAAAAAGGGACACTGCTCAGGAACAACTCGTCAAAGCTCAAACAGCAGTGATGGAAGCAAAGAGTAAAGTGTCGAATTTGGTTCAAGCTGAAGAACAACTTTCCAAAGCTGAAGAGGTGCTAGAAGCAGCTGAACAAAAGGTGAAAGCCAAGGAAGCAGCGCAACTTGCGGCAATTAAGCAGTTGAGCAACTTGCAAACGGCACAAGCTGCTACTCAAGTGAACTACAACCGTTTAGTGACTAAACTGAAAATGCAAGAAAAGCAGCAGGCGGATGATTACTATAGAGAAATTCTAGATCAGACGGAGAGGGATCTTGTTAAACAGGATCAACGACTTCAGACAAATTCTGAGCCACCTACTCCAGAAAGTTCTCAAATTCTTTTAGACACTCCAAAACAAGTGCAAGATATTAAACAGATATCAACAGAGAAGAGCGCGAAGGAGTTATCAATGATTTCTAATGCAGGTCATCTTCCTAGCACAGGTTCAAGAATTTCCTTATGGATTCAGCTGAGCGGAATCGTTCTGATTTATACTAGTTTCAGATTGTTAATCTGGGAAAAGAAAGATAGACAGTAAAGAGACGGTATCTCCTATAACTGTTTCGGATGATAGACAAACACAGCTTTGTGTTTGTCTATTTTTATAAGATGATAGTATTAGCAAATCGCGTAAAATAGAAGCTCTCTTCAAAACACAGGGTGGAAAAATAACGAATATCAACAGGGAATCTAAACTAGTCAGGAAAGTCACTTTATGGTATAATATAGAAGACTCAAAAAGAAACAGGAGAAAAAGAATGGACTTACTTTTAGCAATTATCTTGATTGTGTTAGCTTTTCTAGGAGGAGCTCTTGGAGGGATGTACTTGGTTCGTAAGCAAATCGAAAAAGAATTTGCGGACAACCCACGTTTGAACGCTGAGGCAGTTCGTGCTCTTTTGAGCGCAAATGGTCAAAAACCAAGCGAAGCCAAGGTACAACAAGTTTACCACCAAATCATCCGCCAACAAAAAGCAGCCCTTGCTAACAATAAAAAGAAATAAATAGGAAAAGTCTGGGATGAAAGTTCCAGACTTCTCACTATGTTCAATAGCTCTCAAGGATAAGACTTTTTCCTTGCATTCTATTGATATTTGATTATGATTAAAAGAGAGGCAGTTGCCATTCTATCAAGCTGTCTGTCCGTTCATTTAGGACGAGTAATTATGATGAACTATCAATCAGAAAAAAGACTAGAAAGAAAACTGTATGGATAATCGACCAATTGGTTTTTTGGATTCGGGTGTCGGGGGCTTGACCGTTGTTCGTGAGCTCATGCGCCAGCTTCCCCATGAAGAAATCGTCTATATTGGAGATTCGGCACGGGCGCCCTATGGTCCCCGTCCTGCTGAGCAAATTCGTGAATATACTTGGCAGTTGGTCAACTTTCTCTTGACCAAGGATGTCAAAATGATTGTCATTGCTTGTAATACTGCGACTGCGGTCGTCTGGGAAGAAATCAAGGCGAAACTAGACATTCCCGTCCTAGGTGTGATTTTGCCAGGAGCTTCGGCAGCCATCAAGTCCAGCCAAGGTGGGAAAATCGGAGTAATTGGAACACCCATGACGGTACAATCAGACATCTACCGTCAAAAAATCCATGATCTAGATCCGGACTTACAGGTGGAGAGTTTGGCCTGTCCCAAGTTTGCCCCCTTGGTGGAGTCTGGTGCCCTGTCAACCAGTGTAACAAAGAAAGTGGTTTATGAAACCCTGCGTCCCTTGGTCGGCAAGGTGGATAGCTTGATTTTGGGTTGTACCCATTACCCACTCCTTCGCCCTATCATCCAAAATGTCATGGGACCTAAGGTTCAGCTCATCGATAGTGGGGCAGAGTGTGTACGGGATATCTCGGTTTTGCTGAACTATTTTGAAATCAATCGTAGCCGAGATGCGGGACCTCTTCAACATCGTTTTTACACAACAGCCAATAGCCAAAGTTTTGCCCAGATTGGAGCAGAATGGCTGGAAAAAGAGATTCATGTGGAGCATGTAACTTTATGACAAACAAAATTTATGAATACAAGGATGACCAGGACTGGTATGTCGGTGTCTGGGATGTCTATGGAGGCATCTATAGCCTTATCAAAGATCCTCTCGAGCTTGATTTTATGGATTTAGCGCGGATTTTTCGTGATGAGGAAAATGGCTTTCCGATTACGATAACGGTGATGCGCTGGTCTTCTAACTTTCGTCTGCTCTCCTTTATCGTTGAGATTTTAAATGCAGAAGCAGGCCGCAATCTAGAAGTCATCCAACGTCAGGGGGCTCTGCTCTTGGTTGAAAATGGAAAGCTTTTGCATGTTGAATTGCCTAAAGAAGGAGTCGATGTAGAAGCCTTCTTTGAAACTAGCAGGATCAGAGAAACTCTGCTCATTGCGACTCGTAACGAGGGCAAGACCAAGGAATTCCGAGCTATCTTTGACAAACTAGGCTATGATGTGGAAAATCTCAATGACTATCCTGACCTGCCTGAAGTAGCAGAAACAGGCATGACCTTTGAAGAAAATGCTAGACTTAAGGCCGAAACCATTTCCCAATTAACAGGCAAGATGGTTCTAGCAGATGACTCAGGTCTCAAAGTCGATGTCCTCGGCGGTTTACCAGGAGTCTGGTCAGCGCGATTCGCTGGCGTGGGAGCTACTGACCGTGAAAACAATGCCAAACTCTTGCACGAATTGGCCATGGTCTTTGACCTTAAGGACCGTTCGGCTCAATTCCACACGACTCTGGTTGTAGCCAGTCCAAACAAGGAAAGCTTGGTTGTCGAAGCTGACTGGCCGGGCTACATTAACTTTGAGCCCAAGGGTGAAAATGGTTTTGGCTATGATCCTCTCTTCCTTGTAGGGGAGACAGGCAAGTCAGCGGCTGAATTAACCCTTGAAGAAAAAAATAGCCAATCTCACCGTGCCTTAGCCGTTAAGAAACTTTTGGAGGTATTTCCATCATGGCAAAGCAAACCATCATTGTAATGAGTGATTCCCACGGAGATAGCTTGATTGTGGAAGAAATTCGTGATCGCTATCTGGGGAAAGTCGATGCCATTTTTCACGATGGTGACTCTGAACTCCGTCCCGATTCTCCGCTCTGGGAGGGTATCCATGTCGTCAAAGGCAACATGGACTTTTATGCTGGCTACCCAGAACGTTTGGTGACTCAACTTGGTCCGACCAAGATCATCCAGACGCATGGACACTTGTTTGATATCAATTTCAACTTTCAAAAGTTGGACTACTGGGCTCAGGAAGAAGAAGCAGATATCTGTCTCTATGGTCATTTGCATGTGCCAAGTGCTTGGATGGAAGGAAAGACTCTTTTTCTCAATCCAGGTTCCATCAGCCAACCACGAGGCACTATTAGAGAGTGTCTCTATGCCCGTGTGGAGATTGATAACAGCTATTTTAAAGTAGACTTTTTGACACGTGATCATGAGATTTATCCAGGCTTGTCCAAGGAGTTTGCTCGATGATTGCCAAGGAATTTGAAGCATTTTTATTGGAGCAGGAAGAGACTTTCCTTACCCCTGCTGAGAACCTAGCAGCTTTGATTGATACCCATAACGCCGACCATGCAATTTTGGTGCTGAGCCAAATCACCTATACCCGTATCCCAGTTGTGACCTTTGATAAACGCTTTGTTGGAACCATTGGTCTGAGAGATATTTTGGCTTATCAAATGGAGCAGGGTTTGACAGATGAGCAGATGGCAACGACAGACATCGTCAATATGACCAAGACGGATGTGGCAGTTGTCGCTCCAGACTATAACATCACAGAGGTCCTCCATAAACTGGTAGATGAACCCTTCTTGCCAGTCGTAGATGATGAAGGAATTTTCCAAGGAATCATCACGCGCAAGTCCATCCTCAAGGCAGTTAATGCCCTCTTGCATGACTTTAGTAAGGAATATGAGATTCGATGCAAATGAGAGATAGGATATCAGCCTTTTTAGAGAAAAAGCAGGGTTTGTCTGCCAATTCCAAACAATCCTATAGATATGATCTGGAGCAATTTTTAGACATTGTAGGTGAGCGGATCTCTGAAACTAGTCTCAAGATTTACCAAGGCCAGCTAGCCAATCTAAAAATCAGCGCCCAGAAGCGAAAACTTTCGGCCTGTAACCAATTTCTCTACTTTCTCTATCGAAATGGAGAAGTGGACAGCTTTTACCGATTGGAATTAGCCAAACAAGCTGAAAAGAAGATCGAAAAGCCAGCACTGTTAGATCTGGAGTCTTTTTGGCAGGAAAGTGACTATCCAGAAGGACGCTTGCTGGCGCTCTTAATCTTAGAAATGGGACTCTTGCCTAGCGAGATTTTAGCTCTCAAGGTTGCGGATATCAATCTGGATTTTCAGGTGCTGCGAATTAACAAGGCTTCCCAACAGAGGATTGTCACCATTCCCACGACCTTGCTTTCAGAATTGAAACCCTTGATGGGGCAGACCTATCTTTTTGAAAGGGGAGGAAAAGCCTATTCTCGTCAGTGGGCCTTTCGTCAGCTGGAGTCCTTTGTTAAGGAGAAAGGATTCCCAACCTTATCAGCCCAAGCCTTGCGGGAACAGTTCATTCTAAGACAAATAGAAAACAAGGTTGATTTGTACGAAATAGCAAAAAAATTAGGATTAAAAACAGTCCTGACCTTAGAAAAATATAGATAATGGATATTAAATTAAAAGATTTTGAAGGGCCACTGGACTTGCTCTTGCACCTAGTCTCTAAGTACCAGATGGATATCTATGATGTGCCTATTACGGAAGTCATCGAACAGTATCTAGCCTATGTCTCAACCCTGCAGGCCATGCGTCTAGAAGTGACGGGTGAGTACATGGTCATGGCTAGTCAGTTAATGCTGATCAAGAGCCGCAAGCTTCTTCCAAAGGTGGCAGAAGTGGCGAATTTGGAGGATGATCTGGAGCAGGATCTCCTCTCCCAAATCGAAGAATACCGCAAGTTCAAACTCTTGGGTGTGCACTTGGAGGCTAAGCACCAAGATCGGGCCCAGTACTATTCCAAAGCGCCGACAGAGTTGATCTACGAAGATGCGGAGCTTGTGCATGATAGGACGACCATCGACCTCTTTTTGGCTTTTTCAAATATCCTAGCCAAGAAAAAAGAGGAGTTCGCACAGAATCACACGACCATCTTGCGGGATGAGTATAAGATTGAGGACATGATGGTCATCGTAAAAGAGTCCTTGTCAGGACGAGACCAGTTGCGTTTGCAGGATTTGTTCAAGGAAGCCCAGAATGTTCAAGAGGTTATTACCCTCTTTTTGGCAACCCTAGAGTTAATCAAAACCCAGGAACTGATCCTCGTGCAAGAGGAGAGTTTCGGAGATATCTATCTCATGGAAAAGAAGGAAGAAAGTCAAGAGGCACAAAGCTAGACTTGATAGAGAGGAAAGATGAGTACTTTAGCAGAAATAGAAGCGCTCTTGTTTGTAGCAGGTGAAGATGGGATTCGAGTCCGTCAGTTGGCTGAACTCCTATCGCTTCCCCCGACAGGCATCCAGCAGAGTTTAGAAAAATTAGCCCAAAAGTATGAAAAAGACCAGGAGTCGAGCTTGTCCCTGATTGAGACAGGGGGAGCATACAGATTGGTGACCAAGCCTCAATTTGCAGAGATTTTGAAGGAATATTCCAAAGCTCCCATCAACCAGAGTTTATCTCGGGCAGCCCTTGAGACCTTGTCGATCATTGCCTACAAGCAGCCGATTACGCGGATAGAAATCGATGCTATCCGTGGAGTCAACTCGAGTGGGGCCTTGGCAAAGTTGCAGGCCTTTGACTTGATACGAGAAGACGGGAAAAAAGAAGTGTTGGGTCGCCCCAACCTCTATGTGACTACGGATTATTTCTTAGATTACATGGGGATTAATCATTTGGAAGAATTGCCAGTGATTGATGAGCTTGAGATCCAAGCCCAAGAAAGCCAATTATTTGGTGAAAGGATAGAAGAAGATGAGAATCAATAAGTATATTGCCCACGCAGGTGTGGCCAGTAGGAGAAAAGCAGAAGAGCTGATCAAGCAAGGCTTGGTAACAGTCAACGGCCAAGTGGTACGTGAACTCGCAACCACCATCAAGACTGGTGACAAGGTCGAAGTGGAAGGCCAGCCCATCTACAACGAAGAAAAGGTCTACTATCTGCTTAATAAACCACGTGGAGTGATTTCCAGTGTGACAGACGACAAGGGCCGCAAGACTGTTGTGGATCTCTTGCCCAATGTAAAAGAACGTATTTATCCTGTGGGACGTTTGGACTGGGATACATCCGGTGTTTTGATTTTGACCAATGATGGGGATTTTACAGATGAGATGATTCACCCCCGTAATGAGATTGATAAGGTCTATGTCGCGCGTGTTAAAGGTGTGGCCAATAAGGATAATCTCCGCCCCTTGACCCGTGGACTTGAGATTGATGGCAAGAAAACCAAGCCAGCTGTTTATGAAATCCTCAAAGTGGATCCAGTTAAAAATCGCTCAGTAGTGCAGTTGACTATCCATGAAGGGCGCAACCATCAGGTTAAAAAAATGTTTGAAGCTGTCGGCCTCCAAGTGGATAAGTTGTCTCGGACACGTTTTGGACATCTAGACTTGACGGGGCTTCGTCCAGGTGAAGCTCGTCGCCTCAATAAAAAAGAAATCAGCCAACTACACACCATGGCTGTAACCAAGAAATAATGAAACGAATCTTAATAGCACCAGTACGCTTTTACCAACGTTTTATCTCACCAGCCTTTCCACCCTCTTGTCGTTTTGAGCCTACTTGTTCCAACTACATGATCCAGGCTATTGAAAAACATGGTTTCAAGGGTGTTTTGATGGGCTTGGCTCGGATTTTGCGTTGTCATCCCTGGTCGAAAATAGGAAAGGATCCTGTGCCAGACCACTTTTCACTCAAACGAAATCATAAATAAAACGAATTACAATGGTGATTCGTTTTATTTATAAGCAGTTTCAAGTTGGAATGATGATTCCCACTACCCTTCTCCTATAAAAAGTGGTAAAATGGAGGACAGAAAGAAGGAACTGATATGACAACATTATTTTCAAAAATCAAAGAAGTAACAGAGCTTGCTGCAATCTCAGGTCATGAAGCGCCTGTCCGGACTTATCTTCGTGAGAAGTTGACACCGCACGTGGACGAAGTGGTGACAGATGGCTTGGGTGGTATTTTCGGTATCAAGCATTCAGAAGCTGCGGATGCCCCACGCGTCTTAGTCGCTTCTCACATGGACGAAGTTGGTTTTATGGTCAGCGAAATCAAAGCGGATGGTACCTTCCGTGTCGTTGAAATCGGTGGTTGGAATCCTATGGTGGTCAGCAGCCAACGCTTTAAACTCTTTACTCGTGACGGTCGTGAAATTCCTGTGATTTCAGGCTCTGTTCCTCCACATTTGACTCGTGGAAAGGGTGGACCAACCATGCCTGCTATCTCGGATATCGTTTTTGATGGTGGTTTTGCGGACAAGGCTGAGGCAGAAAGCTTTGGTATCCGTCCGGGTGACACCATTGTCCCTGATAGCTCCGCTATCTTGACAGCCAATGAAAAAAATATCATCTCAAAAGCTTGGGACAACCGCTACGGTGTTCTTATGGTGAGTGAGTTGGCAGAAGCCCTATCAGGTCAAAAACTGGGAAATGAACTCTATCTTGGCTCTAACGTCCAAGAAGAAGTTGGGCTTCGTGGCGCTCATACTTCTACAACTAAGTTTGATCCAGAAGTTTTCCTAGCCGTTGACTGTTCACCTGCTGGTGATGTTTACGGTGGTCAAGGCAAGATTGGGGACGGAACCTTGATTCGCTTCTACGATCCAGGTCACTTGCTTCTCCCAGGTATGAAGGATTTCCTTTTGACAACGGCTGAAGAAGCTGGTATCAAGTACCAATATTACTGTGGAAAAGGTGGAACGGACGCTGGAGCAGCTCATCTGAAAAATGGCGGTGTTCCTTCTACAACTATCGGTGTCTGTGCACGTTATATCCACTCTCACCAAACGCTTTATGCTATGGATGACTTCCTAGAAGCTCAAGCTTTCTTGCAAGCCTTGGTGAAAAAATTGGACCGCTCAACGGTTGATTTGATTAAAAATTATTAAACATAAGGGAGGTTGCTCGGGATGGCAGAAGCAAATCTAGAAAGCCTTATAAAAGATCTCTATAATCATGCCCGTCAGGGCTTGAGTGAAGAGTTAGTCGCTGCTCTCCTAGAGACTGCTAAAAAACTACCCACTACAAATGAGCAATTACTAGCAGTCCGACTTTCAGGACTGGTCACCCGTGAATTGCTTACCAATCCCAAACACCCAGCACCAGAGTTGATCAACTTGGCGCGCTTTATCAAAAGAGAAGAAGCCAAGTACAGGGGCACTGCAGTTTCTGCTATCATGTTTGGAGAACTCTTTAAAATGCTTTGATTCACAATGGAATCAAAGCATTTTTTATATGTCAGAAAAAACATTTTTGATGAGGAAATGAAAAAGCCATCCCATTCAGGATAGCTTCTTGGCACTTATACTCAATGAAAATCAAAGAGCAAACTAGGAAACTAACCGCAGGCTGCTCAAAACACGGTTTTGAGGTTGTGGATAGAACTGACGAAGTCAGTAACATATATACAGCAAGGCGACGTTGACGTGGTTTGAAGAGATTTTCGAAGAGTATTAGATTTGTTCAGCAATGACCTTTTCGGCTAGATTCATAGCATGGTCAGACACACGAGTGTAGTGGGAAATGATGTCGATAAAGTTGACTCCAGCTTGTGTAGAACACTCACCTTTGTTAAGGCGTTTGATGTGAGTCTTTCTGAGAACGCGTTCCATATTGTTGATTTCTTTATGGCGTTCAATCAGACTTTGAGCTTTTTCAATATCATTATTTTCCACACTATCAAGGGCATCCTTGATAAATGCAGTTGTTGCTTGATAAATCTCAGCTAATTCCTCTAAAGCAGCATCAGAAAATTGAACATTCTTACGTTGGAGGTAGTCTGTTAGGTTGAGCAAGCCTTCTGCGTGGTCCCCAATCCGTTCCAAATCACGAGATGAATCCAGAATGTTGGTCAAGACTTCACTTTCCTTTTGGCTCAAGGATTCGCTTGAGAGTCTGATGAGGTAACGAGTGAGTTTTTCATCGATGGTATTGATGGCTTCCTCTGTCTTGTGCCCTTTTTCAGCTACCTTTTCATCCAAATCGATGATATAGGTATAAGAAAGGTCAAAAGCTTTGGTTGCATAGTTCCCCAAGTGCAAGAGTTCTTTTTTGGCATTTCCTAGAGCGATGGAAGGAGATTGCTGGATAAGTTGCTCGTCGAGATAGAGAGGCTCGTACTTGACAACCTCGTCTTCACCAGGGATGAGCTTGGTTACAAAGTAGGCCAAGGCTCCGATGAATGGAAATTGTACAATGGTGTTACTTACGTTAAAGGCACCGTGAGAGAAGGCGATTGTCATCTCAGGTGAGAGGTGAAGGAGTGCCTGGAAGTACTCGATCATAGCAGTGAAAGGGCCTAATAAGATTAAGCAAAGAATAGTTCCTAAAACGTTAAAGGTAACGTGGGTTGCCGCAACGCGTTTCGCTGAGACATTGGCTCCAGCTGCCGCAATGATAACGGTTAGAGTTGTCCCGATATTATCCCCGAAGAGAACCGGTAGCGAACCTTTAAGGTCAAGGAAGCCACCTGCATAGAGACCTTGTAGAATCCCGATAGTTGCCGAAGAGGCCTGAATGAGGACGGTAATCACTGCACCGGCTACTACTCCTAAAATAGGATTTTGTCCCAAGGTTACCATATACTCCTTGAATTGTGGTAAATCTTTAAGCGGGCTCATACCGGCACTGATGAGGTTGAGGGCGTAGAAGATTCCCCCGACACCAAACAGGATGCGCCCGATATTGTTTGCTGTTCTGTTTTTTGTAAAGAAGAGGAACATGGTTCCAAGGAAAATCAAGGGTAAAGCATACTCACCAAGCTTGAAACCGATGATAAAGGATGTAACGGTGGTTCCGATGTTGGCTCCCATGATAATTCCGATAGCCTGTCTAAGGGTTAGAAGACTAGCGCTGACTAGCCCAACCGTGATAACTGTAACCCCTGTACTTGACTGAATCAGGGCAGTCACGACGATTCCGACTAGAACACCTAAAAAGGGATTGCTAGTGTACTTGTCAATGTAAAAACGAAGGCGATCTCCAGCAGCTTGTTGCAAACCGTCTCCCATGGTCTTGATACTGTATAAAAACAGTCCTAGACCTCCTAAAAAGTGAAATAAAATTTCCTGCCAATTAATGGACATTTCTTTTTCCTCCGAAAAATAATAACGGAATTTCTCCTATTCTATTTTAAAGGATAAAAGTAAATCTCACAAGTGTTTAGCTGAAATTTTCATAAGAAACAAGAACTTTCTTTCAAAATGAGAGGTAGTTTCCCTTTAAGATAGATGATTTATAGGATTGTGTCCAAATTTTACTGATTTTTATCCTAGTTATAGTTTTTGTGTCAAGTATATTGACAACGCTTTCATATAGGATAAAATGAAGATGATCCTGTTCTGGTGGTGTACATTGAGAACAGTTACTTTTTATCAAAAAGTAAAGCGCTTACTTTATATTTTATTAGGAGGATAAGATGAAAAATCTATTTTTTGAAAAACGTTGCCGTTACAGTATTCGTAAGTTGTCAATCGGGGCTTGTTCCTTGATGATTGGTTCAGCTCTATTTGCGAGCCCAGCTCTTGCCGAACAAGTCGCAGTCCCTGAAACAGCTACAAATACGAGCGCCCAAGCGACAAGTACTAGTGAAACAGCTAATCCAGATACTGCAGCCCTTGAAAAACAATTAGAGAAAACAGAGAACAAAGTAGCTGAGCAACCAATTTCAGAAAACCCTCCAACAATAACGGATCTGGTTAATGAAAAAGAAGAAGCAAAGCCAACTCCGACAGAAAAACCTGCTCAACCAACTGAAAAAGAAGAAGTCAAACCAGAGGAAGCTCCTAAAGTGGCTGAGAAGAAAGCCGACAAACCGACTCTAGCAGACGTTCCTAAAAATGAAGAAAAGAGTCTCCGACCAAAAGAAATCAAATTTGATACTTGGGAAGATTTGTTGAAATGGGAACCGGGTGCGCGTGAGGATGATTCCATCAACCGTTCCTCAGTTGAACTCGCCAAGCGTCATAGAGGCCAGTTGGTTAATGAAAAAGCAAGCAGAAGAGCCAAGGTTCAAGCTCTAGCAAATACCAACTCAAAGGCCAAAGACCACGCTTCTGTAGGTGGAGAAGAATTCAAGGCCTACGCCTTCGATTACTGGCAATACTTGGATTCAATGGTCTTCTGGGAAGGTCTAGTTCCAACTCCAGATGTCATTGATGCAGGCCACCGCAACGGAGTTCCCGTTTATGGAACCCTCTTTTTCAACTGGTCAAATAGCATTGCCGACCAAGAGAAATTTGCAGCTGCCTTGAAACAAGACGCAGATGGCACCTTCCCTATCGCACGGAAACTTGTCGATCTTGCTAAGTACTATGGCTTTGATGGCTATTTCATCAACCAAGAAACAACGGGGGAATTGGTAGCACCTCTTGGTGAAAAAATGCGCCAATTCATGCTCTATACAAAAGAATACGCGGCTAAAGTCAACCATCCAATCAAGTATGCTTGGTACGATGCCATGACCTACAAATATGGTCGTTACCACGAAGATGGCCTTGGTGAATACAACTATCAGTTCATGCAAAAAGAAGGTGACAAGGTTCCTGCAGATCAATTCTTTGCCAACTTCAACTGGAACAAGGAAAAGAATGACTACTCTGTAGAGATGGCAAAATGGCTAGAACGTAGTCAATATGATGTCTTTGCAGGCTTGGAATTGCAACAAGGTGGTTCTTATAAGACCAAAGTCAAATGGGATGCCCTCTTAGATGAAAAAGGCAAGTTGCGTTTGTCACTTGGACTCTTTGCACCAGATACGATTACCAGTCTAGGAAAAACAGGCGAAGACTACCACAAGAACGAAGACATCTTTTTTACAGGTTACCAAGGAGATCCAACGGCTCAAAAACCAGCTGACAAAGAATGGTATGGGATTGCCAATTTAGTTGCGGACCGTACACCAGCAGTAGGCCGGACCTTCACTACCTCTTTTAATACGGGTCATGGCAGAAAGTGGTTTGTAGATGGCAAAGTTTCTAAGGATTCTGAATGGAACTACCGTTCTGTTTCAGGTGTCTTGCCAACATGGCGTTGGTGGCAGACTTCAACGGGGGAAAAACTTCGTGCAGAATATGACTTTACAGATGCCTATAATGGAGGTAACTCCCTTAAATTCTCAGGTGATGTAGCTGGTAAGACGGACCAGGATGTGAATTTGTATTCTACCAAACTAGAAGTAACTGAGAAAACCAAACTTCGTGTTGCCCACAAGGGAGGAAAAGGCTCTAAAGTTTATATGGCTTTCTCTACAACACCAGACTACAAATTTGAGGATGCAGCCGCATGGAAAGAGCTAACACTTTCTGATAACTGGAAGAATGAAGAATTTGACCTTAGCTCACTAGCAGGTAAAACCATCTATGCAGTCAAACTCTTCTTCGAGCATGAAGGAGCTGTAAAAGATTATCAGTTCAACCTAGGACAATTAACAATTTCGGACAATCACCAAGCCCCACAAGCGCCTACGGGCCTTTCTGTGGTGAGACAATCTCTTAAAAATGCCCAAGAAGCTGAAGCAGTGGTCCAATTTGCTGGTAACCAAGATGCGGATTTCTATGAAGTCTACGAAAAAGATGGGGATAACTGGCGCTTATTGACAGGATCATCTGCTTCAACCATCTACTTGCCAAAAGTTAGCCGCTCTGCTAATGCGACTGGTAGGACTCAGGAATTGAAAGTCGTTGCAGTTGGTAAAAATGGACTCCGTTCTGAGGCGGCGACAGCATTCTTTAACTGGGGCATGACTGTTCAGGATACAACTCTCCCAAGACCTTTGGCTGAAAATATTGTTCCAGGTGCATCAGTTATTGATAGTACTTTCCCTAAGACAGAAGGTGGTGAAGGCATCGAAGGTATGTTGAACGGTACCATTACTAGCTTGTCAGATAAGTGGTCTTCAGCTCAGTTGAGCGGTAGTGTGGATATTCGCTTGACCAAGCCACGTACCGTTGTTAGATGGGTCATGGATCATGCAGGAGCTGGTGGTGAGTCTGTCAACGATGGTTTGATGAACACCAAAGACTTTGATCTTTACTACAAGGATACAGATGGTGAGTGGAAACTAGCTAAGGAAGTCCGTGGCAACAAAGCACACGTTACGGATATCACTCTTGACAAACCAATCACTGCTCAAGACTGGCGCCTAAAAGTTATCACTTCAGATAACGGGACACCTTGGAAGGCCATTCGTATCTACAACTGGAAGATGTACGAAACCTTGGATACAGAAAGCCAAAATATTCCAATGGCTAAGGTAGCTGCCCGTTCACTTGGAAACCATCAAGTTCAACTAGGCTTCTCTGATGTTCCAGCGGGTGCAACTATCACCGTTTACGACAAGGCAGATTCACAAACACCAATTGCAACCTTGAAGTCTGAAACTGGAGGCGACTTGGCAACAGCACCATTGGGATTTGACAAGCAACCAACTCTCCTCTACTATCGTACCCAACTACCTGGCAAAGAAATCAGTAACACCTTGGCAGTAGCGATTCCACAGGATGAGAGGAAAATTGCTGCAGTTAGCCTTGAAAAAGAGCCTAAGAAGACAGTTTATAAAGAGGGAGAAAAACTTGACCTTAGAGGCGGCACTCTCCGTGTTCAATACGAAGGGGGGCAAGCAGACGAGCTGATTAACCTTACTCACTCAGGTGTGACTGTTTCTGGATACGACGCTCATCAAAAAGGGGAACAAAAGCTCACAGTTAGCTATCTTGGACTTTCAGTAAGCGGTGACTTGAAGGTACAAGTGACTGGTCAAGATGAAGGAAAACTAAAGGAAGTAGCAGGTCTGTACATTACTCAGAAACCGAAAACGGAATATCTAGTAGGAGAGCAACTGGATCTTGCAGAAGGTCGTTTCGGAGTTCTCTATGATGATGAGACAGAAGAAAGCCGTGCCTTCACAGATCAAGGTGTTGAAATTACGGGCTACGATGCTCAAAAGACTGGTCGTCAGACCTTGACCCTTCATTACAAGGGACACACAGCTGAGTTCGATGTCTTGGTTTCTCCAAAAGCAGCTGTCAACGATGAGTACCTCAAACAAGAAATCACTGCTGCCCAAGGTCACCAGTCAACCCTTGCCTACACCTTCTCAAGTGAGGATAAACAAGCAGCACTAGTAGAGAAGCTCAATGCTGCGAAAGCTGTTGCTGAAAACCATGATGCTAGCCAAGAAGAAGTCAATCGGGCTTTGAATGAGTTGAAACAAGCAGGGACAGCCTTGGATGGAAATCAACGTTATCAGACTGCTAGAGAAGAATTGGAAGGCTTGCTCGAATCCGTCCGTGAAAAAGATCCTAAAGCTGAATTGATTGACCAAGCAGAAACTTTGTTGGCTTCAGAGATGCCAACTCCACAGGCTTTTGCGGACATGAAAGAAAAGCTGAATAAGAAACTAGCTCCTACAGAAGAAAGCCATCATGTTGGTAGCATGGATCCAAATGAAGTGGCCCCGACGGTTGAAGCTCTCCCTGAACTAGTTATTGAAACTGAAACAATAGCCTTCGAACGTCAAGAGCGACCAAACGCAAACCTTCTGAAAGGTCAACGTCAACTTGTCCAAAAAGGAGAAGAAGGGCAACTCCATCGTCTAGTAGAAGTAGACGTCCAAGGCAAACGCACTCTTCGTTCGACTGAGGTAGTCAAGGAATCAATCCCAGAAATCACCGAAGTTGGTACAAAAGTTCTATCAAGCAACCAACCAGCTGAAGGTGTGAAAGATTTAGTTCTAGAAACTCCGAAACTGGAAGTTGAAGAAGTTTCAGTTGCCTTCGAACATCAGGAACGACCAAATGCAGCCCTTCTCAAAGGCAAACGCCAGCTAGTTCAAGCAGGCGTTGAAGGTCAAGTTCGTCGCTTTGTAGAAGTTGATGCTCAGGGCAAACGCACCCTTCATTCTACTGAGGTTCTCAAGGAAGCTATCCCAGAAATCACAGAAGTTGGAACGAAAGAAGAGCAAGTCTCACAAACAAGGGATCAAGCTCTTTCAGCAGCACCAGCAAAAGTTGAAGAAACAAGCAGAGAGCTTCCAAATACGGGAGCGACAAGAGATGCTAGCCTAGTAGCGCTGGGACTTCTCGGACTAATGAGTGGCTACGGCTTGCTTGCTAGGAAGAAGAGAGAAGACTAATCAGATTTACGAATCTTGGATTTTCTCATAAAAATTAAAAACAAGGTTTGACTGTAGATTAGTCAGGCCTTGTTTTTAGTTTTGAAATTGAAGAGTAAATTTGAAGCTAGATTTTTGTTATTCAATTCCTTGGATAAATTTTTGGAAACGATAAGTGTCGAAATAAATATTGGATGCAACTAATTTATCAAATTCATCAAATTTCAGAAATTCTGCGACATCCAGTTCGAGTTCTTTTCCTTGAGGAGAATGTAGACGGTAGCGATTTAAAGCTGAGACTGTTCGACCATCAACAAGTAATTGCTTCACTTCAAGATGCTGGCTCAAAGCATAGAATTGGCCTGCGCCTTGCAAATAAACATCACGTCCTTGTCGAATTTCTATACTATCGCACATGCCATAATCAAAGTTTTCAGCTACGAAATCTTCCCAGCCTCCCTCATTTACTGCCGTAAAATAGCTTTCTGCAAGTGTTTTTGTATCCATTTGGAACCTCCTGTAAAATAATTGGGCTATGATGAATATCACGAAATATTTTGCCCACTTAAGAGTATACAAAAGGAAATATGACTACAGGTTGTCATATTGCTGAAGATTTTTTTTGAGAGTACTGACCAGTAGATTTTGTAAGTGACTTGGAGATACGACCTTTACTTGATAACCAAAGCTTAAGAGTAAATCAAAAAATGCAGGAGTTAAAGCTCTGAATGCCTGAACTTTTATTATTTCGTCCTCGACTCTGATTTCTTCTTCCGTGAAGTGATCGTAGATTTTTGGGAGTGCAAATCTTGTAAAAACTAGTTCGATTTCTTCTCCTTGCCCCTCCACTTTATGTTTTGGGGGATTTAAAAAAAGCTCTAACTTTTCTTGAGATAAACGTGGATAATCGAATGGTTTATCTTTTATCTCCACTAGTTCTAGTTCACGAATTCGAGTTAATTTAAAAATGCGAAAATCTAATTTTTCTAAGCAGTAACCGATAACATACCAAGCATTCAGTTTATAGATCAATCTGTATGGAATAACCGTTCGCTGACTTTTCTCTTGCTTTTTCGAATAGTAAGAAAAAGAAATCATCTGTTCAGTTTGTATCGCTTCCTCAATTTCTAGTAAATAATTTGTATTAAGAGTCCAGGAACTGAGATCAAAGTAAAAAGGACTGTTTGCTCTTGTAATTTCTTGAGAAGACAGCTTGTGTTCGATACTGTCAAGACTTGAATGACCAACGATTTTACTAACATTTTGGCTCATATTAATGATAAACTGTCTCTCTTCCTCAGTGAAAAAGTTTCTGTCTATCTTATAGTCGCTTGGTATATAGAAACCTCCCTTATCTCCACGTTCCGAATAGATTGGGATTCCCGCTAAACTGAGTGTATCCATGTCCCTATATACAGTTCGAGTAGATATTTCAAACCTCTCTGCAATCTCTTTAGCTGTTATCCTCTTCTTATTTAAAAGAGACAGTAAAATATAGATTAGTCTTTCTAATTTCATGGTAGCAATTCCCCTTCTTTTAATCTCAAATAGCACAAACTGAAGAAACTATTTTAGTTATATTGTATAATAAGAAACCTAGCAATTCAAAAAGAAGGACTGTAGAGTTTGGAATATTAAGGATTAAAATGTTAGAAAAAGAATGGTATAGAAGTAATTAGGCAGATCAATCAAGAAATTTTCCTAAATTATTCCAACCGAATTATGTGAAAATTTCTATTTCCCTTACTGAAATCCTAGGTTTTTAGGTTAATAGATAGAAGAATGAACAAGAAAAGTTTAGGGTTTTTCTATCTCTTTTGAGGATTTTGTGATATAATTAACACGTATAAAAAAAGAAGGAGTCATATCTAATGGCAAAATTGACTGTTAAAGACGTTGACTTGAAAGGGAAAAAAGTTCTCGTTCGTGTTGACTTCAACGTACCTGTTAAAGATGGCGTGATTACCAATGACAACCGTATCACTGCAGCTCTTCCAACTATCAAGTACATCCTTGAACAAGGTGGACGTGCAATCCTCTTCTCTCACCTTGGACGTGTAAAAGAAGAATCAGACAAAGAAGGTAAATCACTCGCTCCTGTAGCTGCTGACTTGGCTGCTAAATTGGGACAAGAAGTTAAATTTATCCCAGGTGTTACACGTGGTGCTGAATTGGAAGCCGCTGTTAACGCTCTTGAAGATGGACAAGTTCTCTTGGTTGAAAACACTCGTTTCGAAGATGTTGACGGCAAGAAAGAATCTAAAAACGATCCTGAACTTGGTAAATACTGGGCATCACTTGGAGATGGTATCTTCGTAAACGATGCATTCGGTACAGCTCACCGTGCACACGCATCTAACGTTGGTATCTCAGCAAACGTTGAAAAAGCAGTTGCTGGTTTCCTTCTTGAAAACGAAATTGCTTACATCCAAGAAGCGGTTGAAGCTCCAGAACGTCCATTCGTGGCTATCCTTGGTGGTTCAAAAGTTTCAGACAAGATCGGTGTTATCGAAAACTTGCTTGAAAAAGCTGATAAAGTTCTTATCGGTGGTGGGATGACTTACACATTCTACAAAGCTCAAGGTATCGAAATCGGTAACTCACTTGTAGAAGAAGACAAATTGGATGTCGCTAAAGCTCTTCTTGAAAAAGCAAACGGCAAATTGATCTTGCCAGTTGACTCAAAAGAAGCAAACGCATTTGCTGACTACACTGAAGTGAAAGACACTGAAGGTGAAGCAGTAGACCAAGGTTTCCTTGGTTTGGATATCGGTCCTAAATCTATCGCTAAATTCGACGAAGCTTTGACTGGTGCGAAAACAGTTGTATGGAACGGACCTATGGGTGTATTTGAAAACCCAGACTTCCAAGCTGGTACAATCGGTGTCATGGACGCTATAGTGAAACAACCAGGCGTGAAATCAATCATCGGTGGTGGTGATTCAGCTGCTGCAGCGATCAACCTTGGTCGTGCAGACAAGTTCTCATGGATCTCTACTGGTGGTGGAGCATCAATGGAACTCCTTGAAGGTAAAGTATTGCCAGGATTGGCTGCACTCACAGAAAAATAAGAGTATAATTAAGAAGATGGTTTCGCCATCTTCTTTTTTTTACCTTTTTAAATGTATATTATTGCATATATGAAAAGAAAAGGATTGAATAGTTGCATCTTGGGTTTTAAAATGATATTATGGTTAGTAGATGACAAAAATGAGATACAGAAAGGTATTACAATGAAAAATAGAAAAGAAGTCTATGGATTTCGTAAAAGCAAGGTTGCAAAAACTTTGTGTGGTGCTGTTTTAGGGACTGCTTTGATTGCTTTTGCAGATCAGGCAGTTTTTGCTGATGAAGTAAAAGAGACAACAAGCACAAGTGCGGTTGAAGTTACAAGTACCGGGAACCCAGCTACAAATCTACCTGAAGCTCAGGGTGAAATGAGTCAAGTTGCCAAAGAAAGCCAAGCTAAGGCTGGTTCTAAAGACTCAGCTTTACCAGTAGAAGTATCATCAGCTGATTTGGATAAAGCAGTTGCTGATGCAAAATCTGCAGGAGTTAAGGTAGTTCAAGATGAAACAAAAGACAAAGGAACAGCCACAACTGCTACAGAGAATGCTCAAAAACAAGATGAGATTAAAAGCGACTATGCTAAACAGGCTGAAGAAGTAAAGAAAACAACTGAAGCATATAAAAAGGAAGTCGCAGCTCATCAGGCTGAAACAGATAAAATCAATGCTGAAAACAAAGCAGCGGATGACAAGTATCAAAAAGATCTAAAAAGTCATCAAGAAGAAGTTGGAAAAATCAACACTGCCAATGCAACAGCTAAAGCAGAGTATGAGGCTAAGCTAGCACAATATCAAAAAGATTTAGCAACTGTCAAAAAAGCAAATGAAGATAGTCAAGAGGATTATCAAAATAAACTTTCAGCTTACCAGACAGAATTAGCTCGAGTACAAAAGGCTAATGCTGAAGCTAAAGAAGCCTATGATAAAGCGGTAAAAGAAAATACTGCGAAAAACGAAGCGCTTAAAGCTGAAAATGAAGCCATTAAACAGCGTAATGAAACTGCAAAAGCGAATTATGAAGCAGCGATGAAGCAGTATGAAGCGGATCTTGCAGCTATTAAGAAAGCTAAAGAAGATAATGATGCTGATTATCAAGCTAAATTAGCAGCTTATCAGACAGAATTGGCACGTGTTCAAAAGGCTAATTCTGATGCAAAAGCAGCCTATGAAAAGGCTGTTGAAGAAAATACAGCTAAAAACAATGCTATCCAAGCTGAAAATGAAGCTATTAAGCAGCGTAACGCCACTGCAAAATCGACTTATGACGCAGCGGTGAAGAAATACGAAGCAGATTTGGCGGCAGTTAAGCAAGCAAATGCTACCAATGAAGCAGACTACCAAGCTAAGCTAGCGGCTTATCAGACAGAACTAGCTCGCGTTCAAAAAGCAAATGCCGATGCAAAAGCAGCCTATGAAAAGGCTGTTGAAGATAATAAGGTAAAAAATGCTGCGCTTCAAGCTGAAAATGAAGCGATTAAACAACGTAATGAAACTGCAAAAGCAACTTATGAAGTGGCGATGAAGCAGTATGAAGCAGATCTTGCCAAATATAAGAAAGAGTTCGCAGCTTATACTGCAGCACTCGCAGAAGCGGAGAGTAAAAAGAAACAAGATGGTTATCTTTCAGAACCAAGATCACAATCGTTGAACTTTAAATCAGAACCAAATGCAATACGAACAATTGATTCATCTGTACATCAATATGGGCAGCAGGAATTGGATGCTTTGGTAAAATCATGGGGGATTTCGCCAACAAATCCTGATAGGAAAAAATCTACAGCATATTCATATTTCAATGCAATCAATTCGAATAACACTTATGCAAAGCTTGTATTAGAAAAGGATAAACCAGTCGATGTTACCTATACTGGTCTAAAAAATTCAAGTTTTAATGGTAAGAAAATTTCAAAAGTAGTTTACACTTACACATTAAAAGAAACAGGTTTTAACGATGGAACCAAAATGACTATGTTTGCCTCGAGTGATCCAACTGTGACAGCATGGTATAATGATTATTTTACTTCTACAAACATTAATGTAAAAGTCAAGTTTTATGATGAAGAAGGTCAACTTATGAATCTCACAGGAGGATTAGTTAATTTTTCATCTCTAAATAGAGGTAACGGTAGTGGAGCAATTGATAAAGATGCAATTGAAAGTGTTAGAAACTTTAACGGTCGATATATTCCAATTTCTGGTTCATCTATCAAGATTCATGAAAATAACTCTGCTTATGCAGATTCATCAAATGCAGAAAAATCGCTAGGCGCTCGTTGGAATACATCGGAATGGGATACAACCTCTAGTCCAAATAATTGGTACGGAGCTATTGTCGGTGAAATAACTCAATCGGAGATTAGCTTTAATATGGCTTCTTCTAAAAGTGGAAATATTTGGTTTGCTTTCAATTCAAACATTAATGCAATTGGGGTTCCGACGAAACCTGTTGCACCAACAGCTCCAACTCAACCAATGTATGAGACAGAGAAACCACTGGAACCAGCTCCAGTAGTACCAACATATGAAAATGAGCCAACACCACCAGTAAAAACTCCAGATCAACCGGAGCCGTCAAAACCGGAAGAGCCAACATATGAGACAGAGAAGCCATTGGAGCCAGCACCAGTAGCACCAACATATGAAAATGAGCCAACTCCACCAGTTAAGACTCCAGATCAACCGGAGCCATCAAAACCGGAAGAGCCAACATATGAAACAGAGAAGCCATTGGAGCCAGCACCAGTAGCACCAACATATGAAAATGAGCCAACTCCACCAGTTAAGACTCCAGATCAACCAGAGCCATCAAAACCAGAAGAGCCAGACTATGATCCATTGCCAACTCCGCCGCTAGCACCAACTCCTAAACAGCTGCCGACTCCTCCAGCAGTGCCGACAGTACACTTCCATTATAATAGCTTGTTGGCGCAACCTCAAATTAATAAAGAAATTAAAAATGAGGATGGAGTAGATATCGACCGTACTCTAGTTGCTAAGCAGTCTGTAGTGAAGTTTGAGTTGAAAACAGAAGCGTTGACAGCTGGTCGTCCAAAAACAACTTCGTTTGTATTGGTAGATCCACTTCCAACTGGCTATCAGTTTGACTTGGATGCAACTAAGGCTGCAAGTACAGGCTTTGATACAACTTATGATGAAGCCAGTCATACTGTAACCTTTAAGGCTACTGAGGAGACATTGGCAAGTTACAATGCTGACTTAACTAAACCTGTTGAGACTCTTCATCCAACGGTTGTTGGTCGTGTCTTGAATGATGGGGCAACTTATACTAATAACTTTACTTTGACAGTCAATGATGCTTATGGTATTAAGTCAAATGTTGTTCGTGTAACGACTCCTGGTAAACCAAATGATCCTGATAATCCAAATAACAACTATATTAAGCCAACGAAAGTAAATAAGAATAAAGAAGGCCTTAATATCGATGGAAAAGAAGTTTTAGCTGGTTCAACCAACTACTACGAATTAACATGGGATTTGGATCAATATAAAGGTGATAAATCTTCTAAGGAAGCAATCCAAAACGGCTTCTACTACGTAGATGATTATCCAGAGGAAGCTTTAGATGTTCGCCCTGATTTGGTTAAGGTTGCAGATGAAAAAGGAAATCAAGTATCAGGTGTCAGCGTTCAAAAATATGACAGTTTAGAAGCTGCGCCTAAGAAGGTTCAAGAGCTGTTGAAGAAAGCAAACATCACTGTTAAAGGTGCTTTCCAACTCTTCTCAGCTGATAATCCAGCTGAATTCTACAAGAACTATGTAGCAGCAGGAAAATCATTGCTCATCACAGATCCGATGACAGTTAAACCTGAATTTGGTCAAACGGGTGGTAAGTATGAAAACAAAGCCTACCAAATTGATTTTGGAAATGGCTATGCTACAGAAGTAGTTGTCAACAATGTACCGAAAATCACACCTAAAAAAGATGTGACAATCAGTATGGATCCAAGCAGTGATAATATCGATGGCCAAACAATTCCATTGAACCAGTACTTCAATTATCGTTTAATCGGTGGTTTGATTCCACAAAATCATTCTGAGGACTTGAATGACTATAGTTTTGTAGATGATTATGACCAAAAAGGTGATCAATACACTGGAAATTATAAAGTTCTTGCCAAGGTTGATATCCGATTGAAAGACGGTCGTGTTATCAAGGCAGGGACAGACTTAACAGCTGAAACACAGGTTGAACATGATCAAGATAAGGGAATGATTACCATTCGCTTCAAGGAAGAATTCCTTCAAGAGATTCAGTTGGATTCTCCATTCCAGGCTGAGACTTATATTCAAATGAAACGAATTGCTGTCGGAACCTTTGAAAATACCTATGTAAATACTGTGAACAAAGTTGCTTACGCTTCAAATACAGTTCGCACGACAACGCCAGAACCTAAGAAACCAGAGGAGCCGACAACTCCTACTCCAAATCCAAAAGGGAATCCTACTCTACCTCAAACAGGTACAAATGATTCAAGCTACATGCCATATCTTGGTCTAGCAGCTTTAGTAGGAGTTTTAGGACTTGGTCAGTTGAAACGTAAAGAAGACGAAAGCAACTAAGCTCTGAAAGTTAAATAGAAAAGAGGAACTCTGTTTCCTCTTTTTTATAGCCTAAATTAAAAACGCTTCCTATTGATTTTCACTCATAAAATCAACTAATTTATGTTAAAATGGTAGTAGAAAGTTGAGATTATGAGTTATTTTAAAAAATATAAATTTGATAAGTCACAGTTCAAGCTTGGTATGCGAACCTTCAAAACAGGGATTGCCGTATTTATAGTTCTCTTGATTTTTGGTTTTTTTGGCTGGAAGGGGCTTCAAATTGGAGCGTTGACAGCGGTCTTCAGTTTACGAGAGAGCTTTGATAAGAGTGTCCATTTTGGAACTTCGCGTATCTTAGGAAATAGCATTGGCGGTTTTTACGCCCTTGTCTTTTTCCTCTTAAATACTTTATTTCATGGAGCCTTTTGGGTAACCTTACTAGTTGTTCCGATTTGCACCATGTTAACCATTATGACAAATGTTGCCATGAACAACAAGGCAGGAGTTATCGGTGGTGTGGCGGCTATGTTGATTATTACCCTATCAATACCAAGCGGAGAAACATTTTTGTACGTGTTTGCGCGCGTATTTGAAACATTTATGGGAGTTTTTGTCGCAATCCTTGTAAATTATGATATTGAGCAACTGAAACTCTTTTGGGAGAAAAAAAGAAAATAATGTTACATTTTATGACATTATTCGTTGACGTATGTCTTTTTTTAGACTATAATAGACAGGAAGAAGGAAATTGTAAATGAAGGAAAGAGAATTTCGCCGAAATATGGCTGTTTTTCCTATCGGCAGTGTTATGAAATTGACCGATCTCTCGGCACGTCAGATTCGTTATTATGAAGATCAAGAGTTGATCAAACCTGATCGAAACGAAGGGAACCGTCGCATGTATTCTTTGAATGACATGGATCGTCTGCTTGAAATCAAAGATTACATCTCTGAAGGTCATAATATTGCTGCGATTAAGAAAAAATATGCTGAACGCGAGGCGAAGTCCAAGAAAGCTGTGAGTCAGACGGAAGTGCGTCGTGCACTCCACAATGAACTCCTCCAGCAGGGGCGCTTTACTTCAGTACGGTCACCCTTTGGTCGCGGTTAGGCAATCGCAAGTAGTCATATATTAAGGAGAAAACCCATGCCAATCACAGCTGCAGATATTCGTCGTGAAGTCAAGGAAAAAAATGTTACCTTTATCCGTCTCATGTTTTCAGATATTCTGGGAACCATGAAAAACGTCGAAATTCCTGCTACAGATGAACAGTTAGATAAGGTCTTGTCAAACAAAGCCATGTTTGATGGCTCTTCTATTGAAGGTTTTGTACGTATCAATGAATCAGATATGTACTTGTACCCAGACTTGGATACATGGACAGTCTTCCCATGGGGAGATGAAAATGGAAGTGTTGCAGGTTTAATCTGTGATGTCTATACAACAGAAGGCGAGCCATTTGCAGGTGACCCTCGTGGTAATCTGAAGAGTGCACTTCGTCATATGGAAGAAGTAGGATTCAAATCTTTCAACCTTGGTCCAGAACCAGAATTCTTCCTATTTAAGTTGGATGAAAATGGGGATCCAACACTTGAAGTAAATGACAAGGGTGGCTACTTTGATTTGGCGCCTACTGACCTTGCGGACAATACACGTCGTGAAATTGTGAATGTCTTGACCAAAATGGGATTTGAAGTAGAAGCGAGTCACCACGAGGTTGCGGTTGGACAACATGAAATTGACTTCAAGTATGATGAAGTCCTCCGTGCCTGTGACAAGATTCAAATCTTTAAACTCGTTGTTAAAACCATTGCTCGCAAACACGGCCTTTACGCAACCTTTATGGCGAAACCAAAATTTGGTATCGCTGGATCAGGTATGCACTGTAATATGTCCTTGTTTGATGCAGAAGGAAACAATGCCTTCTTTGATCCAAATGATCCAAAAGGAATGCAGTTGTCTGAAACAGCCTACCATTTCCTTGGTGGTTTGATCAAGCATGCTTACAACTATACTGCTATCATGAACCCAACAGTTAACTCATACAAACGTTTGGTTCCAGGTTATGAAGCACCTGTTTACATTGCTTGGGCTGGTCGTAACCGTTCGCCACTTGTGCGCGTACCGGCTTCACGCGGTATGGGAACTCGTCTTGAGTTGCGTTCAGTGGACCCAATGGCAAACCCATACATCGCTATGGCGGTTCTTTTGGAAGTTGGTTTGCATGGTATTGAAAACAAAATCGAAGCACCAGCTCCTATCGAAGAAAATATCTACATCATGACAGCAGAAGAGCGTAAGGAAGCTGGAATCACTGATCTTCCATCAACTCTTCATAACGCCTTGAAAGCTTTGACAGAAGATGAAGTGGTCAAGGCAGCCCTAGGTGAACACATCTACACTAGCTTCCTTGAAGCGAAACGTATCGAGTGGGCCAGCTATGCAACATTTGTTTCACAATGGGAAGTTGATAATTATCTTGATTTGTATTAAGAACATAAAAAAGATTATCTAATTGGATAATCTTTTTTATTATTGCAATTTTTTAAATGTATTTTGATACTATTCTTAGTATATATAATATGGTGAATTGAGCAAAAATGGATCATTAGTTGAATTGATTAAAAAGTAATAATATTCTGAAAAAACTCAGAATAATATTCCCGTAATCCTATCTCGAGAATCTCTCTAATGTATGAAATAGTAGGTTTTTAACATTCTAAAAAAATTTACAATTTGACAACATATTTCTTGAAATACTAATTAGTAAATGATAAAATATCATTTGACATGAATGAGGTTTAGCTCTCGCTTTTATAGATTGATATATTATTTAATTGAAACTTATTCATGATATTTTACTATTATAAGAAAGGAGATTTTGTGTAAAAAAGACAGATGGTGGTTTCTGTTTTAAGAGATGGAGTCATCATAGCTTTAGCGGTGGGTTTAATTTATTTCACTAGACCCACTAAGGATGGAGATATAGGGGCGTCTTCAATTTTGCAATCAACTTCAAGTGATGAGAACAATTCAACTTTGAGTTTAAAAGGTCAACAACTTCCAGAATTTAAAACGGCCTCTCAAGATGGAAAATTGATTGCTATCTCGGAACTGTAAGATAAACCTATATTAGTTGTCGAATGGACTAGTTGGTGTCCTCGTTGTTAGAAACAACTACCCATTGTTCAGCAGATGTATGAAAAGTATGGAGATCAAATTCATTTTGTTCTTCTGAATATGAACGAACCAGGAAAAGAAACAAAGGAAACTGCTGATCAGTATATCAAAGAAAAAGGATATACTTTCCCGTATTATTATGACGAAGATCAGTCCGCAGCCGATCTTTTACAGGTTCAAACCATACCAAGTATGTATCTTGTGACAAAACAGCAACAGGTAAAGAATGTATTAGTAAATCATACCACTGCTGAAAATTTCTCGAAAGAGTTACAAGAACTGCTAAACTAACATACATCTATTTCAGAAAAAAGGAGGAAGAAGAAATCGCAATAGGATTTCAGAGAAAACTATGAGAGATTTCATTAAAAAGGTCTCTGTTCTGTTTATGATTCTGTTTCTCTCTGTGCCATTAGGATTGGCTGGACTGTTCCTTGCTCGAGGTGCATCAGCTGATGAAGGGGCTGCAAGACAAGTAGGAGAGAACACAGAAATTATCCAGAATGGATGTTATCGTAAGGTAAAGAAAACAGAAAAAACACAGTGGACAGTTCCACGTAAACCGATCGACTTAGTTATCCTTCAAGATGCGAGTGGATCCTTTGAAAAGACTATTCCTAGTGTTAAGAATGCCTTGAAGCGTTTGACCACTTATGTGAAACCTGAACAGTACAATGAAACTGACCCACATTTAGTGAGTACAGGTGATCCAGATACGACTGACCGCGTCTTCGTTTCAGCTTATCAAGGATTGGATCAGGTTCGATATTTTGATAATGAGGACTTCACAGGAGCGATTGATACCTATACAAATGAGGGGATCACTGGTAAACATTATCAGTTTAGTTCAAGTGATTTAACATCAGATCAAAAATCTATTCATAGCTTTATTGATAATATTACTGTTGGAGGAGGAACTCCTACAGTTCCTGGTATCACGGATGCTCTTGCTGCTTATAACAGTCAAAAAGGAGAAATGAAAAATGGTCGTAAGACAGTATTCCTCCTTGTAACGGATGGTGTGGCCAATGGTTACCGTCTCCCAGATGGTAATGTTGTTATGGATAAAAGTTATGCCAGAACTTATAAGCTACAACCTGCATGGGGACTTGGTCAAAACTATTTCCCTGAAGCAGCGCAAGATATTGTCAGCCGTGCAAACGAGTTAAAAGAGGCAGGAAATACACTTAAGAATGCTGTTGGATCAGAAGGCTCTGTAGTTATTGGTTTCTGGGAGCGAGTGGCAGGGTTCACTGACCCATACTTCCAATATGGTTCTGCTTATTTGAATGGATTTGGAAAAACATTGAATATCGGTGATAACCGTTCAGTTCAAGGAATCTTCCATGATGCTCTTCAATCGATGGCTTCACCAGACAAGGTTGTAAACGGAAAGAACGTTTCCTTCTATGTTAATGAACAAAGCGATATCGATAAGTTCTCAAATCGAATTTTAGAATCGGTAGCTGCTGCGTTGATTAAGGAAGACATCAAAGGTGAGTTCACTGTTACACCCGGGTATAAGGTTGATGCTGTTCGAATCAATGGTAAAACAGTTGTTGAAAAAGTCACAGATCCATCAGAACAAATTCGTGGTCGAATCAATCAAGAAGGTGACAATGTCACAATCTATGTACCCGATAGTGTCTTCAACCCTGGAGATAACAATTTCGACTATGATTTGAGTAAGGAAGCTCGTGCTCCTGAAACGAATGAAGAGGATGAAGTTGATCCGCCAGCTGATTACACACCAACGAATGAAACAATTACAGTCCCTGAATTGACTGGTGTCTTCAAGACAGGTGAATTTACAACCCGTAAGATTGGTGGACGTAATGAAGAAGTTGAAGTTCAAAAACTCGAGTACTGTTACCCAAGTGTCACGAAGAGAATTACCGACGCAGATAAGAGTAATGATTTGGGAGAAATTGATGACCCGCTTGGTTTGACAAAGAAAAAAGCCTATTCTGCACAATTGTCAGACAAGGCAGAGGAGTTTACCTATACTCTTGATTACAACTTCAATAACGTAGCCTACGAATTTGAAAAGAACGTCATGTTGACAGACCCACTTGACTACCGTTTGGAAGTGGTTGAAAGTTCAGCTACTGGACCAAATGGAGAAAAATGGACCACTCGTGTAGTTAGTCAAGATGATTCAGAAGGCAACCCTCAAAGTGTCGTGGTTGCGGATGTTCCTGCTAAAGGATCCAACTATAATTACTTGGTATTGAAGAAAGCTCAAATGACCATTAAGGTTCGTTTGAAAGAACAATACCGCAATAATCAATCAAGTAAAGAATTCATGGCTCTCCTTCAGGAAAGTAATGGATTTGGTCTCCTAAACCAAGGGAACATCATGTGGAATGGTGATGACAATCAACCAAACCAAGATGCGCACGCCAAGACAGATACCAAACCAAGTACCATTCGCCGTTCAAATCCAGTTTACGTGAAACCGCCAGTAGTAACAGAGATTACGAAGAAGGTTAATGACAAAGAACATGAAGATTTGAAAGCAGAAGAGGAACTCTTTGAGTACAAGGTGACTGCTCCATGGCCAGGTATTGCGGACAACTTTACGCTGACAGATACAGTTGTTCCAGAGTTAGAAGTTCAAGCAGATAGTTTGAATGTAAAACTCGGTGGAAAAGATAACGCTGATTTGAAAGGTGCGACAACCGTTTCAGGTCAAACCGTTTCGTTGACACTAGACAAAACTAATCTTGAAAAAATCACTCGTAAAGTGAATCGCCGTAAGGTGAAAGACATTCAATATGTAGAATTAACCTTTAAGGCGAAAATCCGTAAAGGTGCTGATCTTTCTAAATACAAGAAAGATGGTCAAGTAAAAGTACCAAATACAGCGGATGTGATCTTGAACGATGTGAAACAAACATCTAACGAAGTAACGGTTACCCCACCAAAACCAAAAGAACCAACGATTGATAAGAAAATCAATGAAAACTTGGATAGCTTCCAAACGTTTGATGGGCAACCATACAACTACAACATTACAACAGCAGTACCAAGTGATGTTGCTAATTACAAGAAATTTGTGATTCGTGATACACTGGATGCTAATTTGGAACTTGCAGGAGACGTAAGTATTAAAGGTTCTGCAGCGGCCCTCTTTGATATCCACACCAATGGCCAAGAGATTACGGCAACGGTGAAGGATGGTCAGTTTGGTGAACTTGCAAAATACTCAACTGTTGAACTAGTCATTCCTGCAAAAGTTAAAAATGGTGTGACAGGCACAACCATTGAAAACAAGGCTTCTATTTCCTTTACAAATGAGAATAATGTAGAGAAAGAAGTTGAATCGAAACCTGTAACCGTAACGCCACCTCCTGTAACGAAGAAGATCAATGAAACTCTTGATCACTTAGATATCGCGACAGGTCAAGCGTATAACTACAACATTAAGACAAAACTTCCAACCGATATTACAGATTACAAGAAATTTGTGATTACAGATACACTTGAAGGAGATTTGTCAGTTATCAATGAAACTTCAAGCAAACCAGTTATCAAAGGAGCAGCTGCAGCCTTCTTCGATGTAACAGTTGAGGGTCAAACCGTGACTGCAACGATGAAGGACTTTGCGAACGCTACAGACCTTGCTGGTCAAGAAGTGGAATTGATTATTCCAGCTAAGATCAATGATGGAGTGACTCGTATCAACATTCCAAATACTGCGAAGTTCAGCTTCACAGATAAGAACGATCATAGCGGAGAAAAAGAAACAAAACCTGTAACCGTAACTCCTCCATCAGAACCAGGTGTTGATAAGAAAATCAACGAAACACTGACAGAGGCAACAATCGGTGCGGAAACCGACTTTACTTATAATATCAAAGCGAAATTGCCAAATGATATTACAACGTACAAGTCCTTCGTTGTAACGGATACCTTGGATGAGAACTTGACTCCAGGTCAAGCTGAAATCAAGGGAGCGGCAGCGAAATTCTTCGATGTAACAGTTCAAGGTCAAACCGTGACTGCAACGATGAAAGATTTTGCGAATGCGGGTGACTACGGTAACCAAGAAGTAGAGCTCGTGATTCATGCCAAAGTGAAGAAAGGCTCAACTGTTCCATCTATTGAGAACAAAGCTAAGATTACTTACACCAACAAGAATGACCAACAAGGTGAGAAAGAAACCAAGCCGGTCACTGTTACACCACCACCAATCACGAAGAAGGTGAATGGTCAGGAACACGCAGATCTTGGTAAGTTATCAGAAATCTTTACTTATACGATTGACTCAACGGTTCCACACGTGGCAGATAGCTTCACCATTTCAGATGATATCGTCAAAGAATTGGCATTTGAAGGAGAAGCAACGGTCACTGTTGATGGCCAAGCTGTTCAAGACCTCACTGTAACAACAGAAGGTCAACGTTTGACGGTCACATTTGGTAAAGAGCAAGTGAAACAATATGCTGGTAAAGCTGTACAAGTTTCATTTAAGGCCAAGATTAAAGATGGAATCACTTTCGATGCTCTCTTGACTGCTTATCCAAATGAATCAAAAGACAAGCCGGTAGTACCAAATACTGCTAGCTACATCATTAATGATAATCCTGATTCTAAGAAAGAATCAAAACCAGTTACCGTTACACCACCACCAACCACTACTCCAGAGCTTAAGAAGGAAGTAAACGGAGCAGAACGTTATGATCTTGCAAAACGTAATGAAGAGTTTACTTATACTTTGAAAACAACAATGCCTGCCAGCGCAACTGTGTTTGAGATGACAGACGAGTTGAAAGAAGTTCTAGAATTTGTTGGTGAGAATGCTTCAGCCACTGTTAAACTTGATGGTGAGGATGCAGGATCGAAGGCGACAGTGACACTTTCTGGTCAAGTCATCAAAGTTGCCTTTACAGAAGCTTCTGTCAAAGCAGATGCAGGTAAGACTATTGAAGTAAACTTCAAGGCTAAAATCAGAGATAATGCCAACTTGTCAGCTTATGTGAATAAAGATGGTAAGACAGAAATTCCAAACAAGGCTTCTTACGACATCGATCACAATCCGAAATATCACAAGGATTCAAATGAAGTTCCAGTAACTCCACCGACTCCAGAAGAGCCAGAAATCAAGAAAGATGTGAACGGCAAAGAAGCTGAAACTCTTGATAAACGCGATCAAGTCTTCACTTACAACGTGAAAACGACAGTAGCGCAAGATGCGACAGCCTTCGCAGTCACAGATACACTAGTAGATGTTCTTGAGTTCGCAGGAACTTCAAGTGCTAAATTGAATGGTGTAGCGCTTGACGCTAGCCAAATCAAGGTAGAGGGACAAACCATTACCTTGACGCTTACAGAAGACCAAGTCAAAGCAAATGGTGGTCAAGCAGTTGAATTAACGTTCGACGCTAAGATTAAATCCGGTGCGAACTTGTCTGCTTATGTAACAGAAGATAAGTCAATCAAGGTTCCGAACAAGGCGGCTTACAGGGCAGATCTTCCAAACAAACCAGGCTTCACCAAGGATTCTAACGTAGTTCCAGTAACTCCACCGACTCCAGAAGAGCCAGAAATCAAGAAAGATGTGAACGGCAAGGCAGAAGAAACTCTCGCAAAACGTGATGAAGTCTTCACATACAATGTGAAAACAACAGTAGCGCAAGATGCGACAGCCTTCAGCGTAACCGATAAGATCGAAGATGTTCTTGAGTTCGCAGGAACTTCAAGTGCTAAATTGAATGGTGTAGCGCTTGACGCTAGCCAAATCAAGGTAGAAGGTCAAACCATTACCTTGACGCTTACAGAAGACCAAGTCAAAGCAAATGGTGGTCAAGCAGTTGAATTAACGTTCGACGCTAAGATCAAAGCTGGCGCGAACTTGTCCGCATATGTGAAGGAAGACGGCCGTACACAGATTCCGAATAAGGCTTCTTATGACGCAAGCTTCCCACACAAACCAGGTGTGCACAAGGACTCTAATGAAGTCCCAGTAACACCTCCAACACCAGACGAGCCAGAGATCAAGAAAGATGTGAACGGCAAGGCAGAAGAAATTCTCGCAAAACGTGATGAAGTCTTCACATACAATGTGAAAACAACAGTAGCGCAAGATGCGACAGCCTTCTCAGTCACAGATACCCTAGTGGACGTTCTTGAATTCGCAGGAACTTCAAGTGCTAAATTGAATGGTCAAGCTCTTGATGCAAGTCAAATCAAGGTAGAAGGTCAAACGATTACCTTGACCCTTACAGAAGAACAAGTGAAAGCCAATGGCGGTCAAGCCGTTGAATTAACATTCGACGCCAAGATCAAAGCTGGCGCGAACTTGTCTGCATATGTGAAGGAAGACGGTCGTACACAGATTCCGAATAAGGCTTCTTATGACGCAAGCTTCCCACACAAACCAGGTGTGCACAAGGACTCTAACGAAGTTCCAGTAACGCCACCAACACCAGACGAGCCAGAAATCAAGAAAGATGTGAACGGTAAGGCAGAAGAAACCCTCGCAAAACGTGATGAAGTCTTCACATACAATGTGAAAACAAGTGTAGCGCAAGATGCGACAGCCTTCTCAGTCACAGATACCCTAGTGGACGTTCTTGAATTCGCAGGAACTTCAAGTGCTAAATTGAATGGTCAAGCTCTTGATGCTAGCCAAATCAAGGTAGAAGGACAAACGATTACCTTGACCCTTACAGAAGACCAAGTGAAAGCCAATGGCGGTCAAGCCGTTGAATTAACATTCGACGCCAAGATCAAAGCCGGCGCGAACTTGTCTGCATATGTGAAGGAAGACGGCCGTACACAGATTCCGAATAAGGCTTCTTATGACGCAAGCTTCCCACACAAACCAGGTGTGCACAAGGACTCTAATGAAGTCCCAGTAACACCTCCAACACCAGACGAGCCAGAGATCAAGAAAGATGTGAACGGCAAGGCAGAAGAAACTCTCGCAAAACGTGATGAAGTCTTCACATACAATGTGAAAACAACAGTAGCGCAAGATGCGACAGCCTTCAGCGTAACCGATAAGATCGAAGATGTTCTTGAATTCGCAGGAACTTCAAGTGCTAAATTGAATGGTCAAGCTCTTGATGCTAGCCAAATCAAGGTAGAAGGACAAACGATTACCTTGACCCTTACAGAAGAACAAGTGAAAGCCAATGGCGGTCAAGCCGTTGAATTAACATTCGACGCCAAGATCAAAGCTGGCGCGAACTTGTCCGCATATGTGAAGGAAGACGGCCGTACACAGATTCCGAATAAGGCTTCTTATGACGCAAGCTTCCCACACAAACCAGGTGTGCACAAGGACTCTAATGAAGTCCCAGTAACACCTCCAACACCAGACGAGCCAGAGATCAAGAAAGATGTGAACGGCAAGGCAGAAGAAATTCTCGCAAAACGTGATGAAGTCTTCACATACAATGTGAAAACAACAGTAGCGCAAGATGCGACAGCCTTCTCAGTCACAGATACCCTAGTGGACGTTCTTGAATTCGCAGGAACTTCAAGTGCTAAATTGAATGGTCAAGCTCTTGATGCAAGTCAAATCAAGGTAGAAGGTCAAACGATTACCTTGACCCTTACAGAAGAACAAGTGAAAGCCAATGGCGGTCAAGTAGTTGAATTAACATTCGACGCCAAGATCAAAGCTGGCGCGAACTTGTCTGCATATGTGAAGGAAGACGGTCGTACACAGATTCCGAATAAGGCTTCTTATGACGCAAGCTTCCCACACAAACCAGGTGTGCACAAGGACTCTAACGAAGTTCCAGTAACGCCACCAACACCAGACGAGCCAGAAATCAAGAAAGATGTGAACGGTAAGGCAGAAGAAACCCTCGCAAAACGTGATGAAGTCTTCACATACAATGTGAAAACAAGTGTAGCGCAAGATGCGACAGCCTTCTCAGTCACAGATACCCTAGTGGACGTTCTTGAATTCGCAGGAACTTCAAGTGCTAAATTGAATGATCAAGCTCTTGATGCAAGTCAAATCAAGGTAGAAGGTCAAACGATTACCTTGACCCTTACAGAAGAACAAGTGAAAGCCAATGGCGGTCAAGCAGTTGAATTAACATTCGACGCCAAGATCAAAGCTGGCGCGAACTTGTCTGCATATGTGAAGGAAGACGGCCGTACACAGATTCCGAATAAGGCTTCTTATGACGCAAGCTTCCCACACAAACCAGGTGTGCACAAGGACTCTAATGAAGTCCCAGTAACGCCTCCAACACCAGACGAGCCAGAGATCAAGAAAGATGTGAACGGCAAGGCAGAAGAAACCCTCGCAAAACGTGATGAAGTCTTCACATACAATGTGAAAACAACAGTAGCGCAAGATGCGACAGCCTTCAGCGTAACCGATAAAATCGAAGATGTTCTTGAATTCGCAGGAACTTCAAGTGCTAAATTGAATGGTCAAGCTCTTGAGGCTAGCCAAATCAAGGTAGACGGTCAAACCATTACCTTGACGCTTACAGAAGAACAAGTCAAAGCCAATGGCGGTCAAGCAGTTGAATTAACATTCGACGCGAAGATCAAAGCCGGCGCGAACTTGTCTGCATATGTGAAGGAAGACGGCCGTACACAGATTCCGAATAAGGCTTCTTATGACGCAAGCTTCCCACACAAACCAGGTGTGCACAAGGACTCTAACGAAGTTCCAGTAACGCCACCAACACCAGACGAACCAGAGATCAAGAAAGATGTCAATACTAAAGCTGAAGAAACACTTGCTGATCGTGACCAAATTTTCACATACAACGTGAAAACAAGTGTCCCAACAGATGTATCATCCTTCAGTGTAAGTGATACACTTGAATCTGTTCTTGATTATGCAGGTTCAGCAAGTGCAATCTTGAATGGTCAAGCTCTTGATGCAAGTCAAATCAAGGTAGAAGGTCAAACCATTACCTTGACCCTTACAGAGGAACAAGTGAAAGCCAATGGCGGTCAAGCAGTTGAATTGAGCTTCACTGCTAAGATTAAAGCGGGAGCTGATTTGACTCCATATCTAACAGATCGTGGATTCACTGTTCCAAATACGGCTTCTTATGATGCAAACATTCCAAATAGACCAGGGCTACACAAAGATTCGAATAAAGTTCCGGTTATCGTTCCAAAAGAACCAGAACCAGAAATTACGAAGAAAATCAACCGTACCTTGGACCACTTGGATGTCGAATACGATGCACCTTACATGTACAATGTCAATACGGCTTTGCCAAAAGATATTGATAAGTACAAAGAGTTCACAGTCACAGATACACTCGAACCGGTCTTGGCAATCGCTGATACGCCAGTAGCCTATGTGGACGGTCGTGATGCAAATGGATCTCTTGAAACAAGTGTTGAAGGAAACACTGTCACTGTGAAAGTGAAAGATTTCGCTCGACTAAAAGGCTTCAAAGAGATTCAATTGTACATCCCAGCTAAACTCAAAGCGAATAGCGATTTGACTGCTTATAAGGACCAATTGGTACCAAACAAAGCAACTGTCAACTTCAAGGATGCCAATGGTCAATCTGGCAGCAAGGAATCAAAACCGGTAACGGTGAAACCACGTGACCCAGAAAAACCAACTGAACCAAAACCAAATGAACCTTCTAAGACTGTTGGACCAGAAGATGGATCAAATCCAACTGGTGGTTACAGATTGAAAGAAGCAGATGAAACATTCCGCTTCGACATTTCAACGCTCGTTCCTGCAGATCCTAAGGATGAAAATGGAAATGCCTTGAAAGATGAGTACGGTCGCATCAAGAAGACGGAATTGACGAACTTCACAATCAGTGATAAAATCAATCAAGTCCTCAAAGTGAACCTTGACCGCATCGCCCTCAAAGTTGAAAACGCTCAATTTGACGCGCTCAAAGCAACTCTTCAAGCCCAACTTGAACAGTCTGAGAAAGAACTCAAAGCTTTGACAGGCAAGTCAACTGATGATACTTCAACAGAGGCTAACAAGAAGGAAGATTTGAAAGCGGCGGAAGCGAAAGTGGCTGAATTGAAAGCGAAGTTGGAAGCGGCTAAGGCAGCACAACCAGCTACTCCAGCTACATCTGATTCTTCTGCAACAGAAGATAAGAAACCTGCAACTAGCGAATCAAGTCAAGATCTTGCAAACTTAGAAGCAGAGTTGAAAGCAGCTGAAGAAAACTTAGC
Source organism: Streptococcus oralis (assembly GCF_006175905.1). Lineage (GTDB taxonomy): Bacteria > Bacillota > Bacilli > Lactobacillales > Streptococcaceae > Streptococcus > Streptococcus oralis_BG. The sequence goes on along the minus strand of NZ_SSNB01000003.1, from coordinate 620,334 downwards.
TAAACTTCAAGCACCAGCTGAGAAAGAAGCAGAATTAGCACCAGCTGATAAGAAACAACAACAAGAGAAACTCGAAAATGAAATCAAGAAACTAAAAGAAGCTCAAACTAAGCTTCAAGCAGCTATTGATAAATTGAGTAAGTCTTCAAATGATCGTGGTGAATTAGTAGGTAAAGAATTGGAAGCAATTGCTACTGTTACTTACGATGAAACTGAAAATCTTGTGACTCTTGAAATCAGCGACAAGGATGTTCTTGAAGCCTTGAAGGGAAGTAAAGTAACTCTCGTTCTTTACACAAACTTCAAAGAAGGAACAGACTTCGCTAAGTATCAGGATGGTGTACCAAATACAGCTACAGTAAGCTTCAATCACACCCCACAATCTACCAATACAGTTGTGGTGTTCCCACCAACACCGGTAACACCACCGGCTCCAAATATTCCACCTTCTGAGGGGGAAGTTCCACCAAAAGATCCAGGCAAAAACTTGCCAAATACAGGTTCTGAAGTTTCTACACTCTTTGAAGTCATTGCAGTTCTCATTCTTGGACTTACAGGACTTCTAGTTTGGAAAAACACAGCTGAACAATAGGATTGCATAGTAAGAGGAGGGTAGAAATATTTACTCTCCTCCTTACTGTATTTTGAAAGTGTTAAGGGAAAAAGAATGAGTAGAAAAAAATTATTAAAGTTAGGGATTTCAATACTTGCTTTAAACGCTCTTGGAGTAGCAACTTATCATGTAGCTCCAGATTTATATCAAATTCCAACGGTGCATGCAGAGGAAACACCGGCGGAAGATGAAGAAATTCCAGATGGCCAAGAGAGAGTCATTGCACTTCGATTTAGAGATAGACTGAATGATCTAGACGCTGCCATTGCTGACTATAAAGCTAATCCGGATGATGAAGACAACAAAGCAGGATTAGAAGATAGCTTGGCGGAAGCTACTAACTACCTTCCTATCGCAAAGAAGGCAATGAAGAGTCCAGAAGCTCAAAAAGGTTTTGTGGCATATGAAGCTCGCTACAATGAGTTGAAAGCCAAGGCTGAAGCTTTGTTGGCTGGTAAGACGGAACAACCAGCGGAACCAAAAGTTGAGCATCAAGAAATCACAACGACAGAAGAGATTCCTTATGCATCTCGTACCGAAAACAACGCCGATCTTGCAGAAGGTACTCGCAATGTGAAACAAGCGGGTGTTAAAGGTACTAAGACCATTACTTGGGATATCACACTGACAGATGGTAAAGAAACGGCTCGTACTAAGAAAAGCGAGAAAGTTACCAAAGAACCTGTAGAAGAAATCATCGAAGTTGGAACTAAGAAAACAGGTGTAGAAACCAAAGAAACAGTGACTGTAGAGGAAAAAGTTGCTTTCAAAGAAGAAACGAAAGTAGACCCAGCACAGGATAAAGGTCAAACACGTGTTGAAGAAGGTGAAGAAGGTATCGATGAAGTCACTTATGAAGTGACAAAAGTGGATGGTGTTGAAAAATCTCGTAAAGAAGTTTCACGCAAGACCAAGAAAGCAGCCAAAAACAAGATTACTTATACCGGTTCAAAAGCTGTTGTAACGACTAAGGAAGAAACGAAGACAGAAGAAGTTGCCTTCCAAACTAAGGAAGTCACAAATCCAGATCTTCCAGAAGGAACTCGTCAAGTGAAAGTTACTGGTAAGAAAGGTATTCGCACCATTGTTTATACAGTGACTTACACAGATGGAAAAGAGACAGGTCGTGTTGAGAAATCCAGCACAATCACAACTCCAGCCGTAGATGAGATCGTTGAAGTAGGAACTAAGAAAGTAGTAGCTCCAGTTGTAACGACTAAGGAAGAAACGAAGACAGAAGAAGTTGCTTTCCAAACTAAGGAAGTCACAAATCCGGATCTTCCAGAAGGAACTCGTCAAGTGAAGACAGCTGGTAAGAAGGGTGTTCGCACCATTGTTTATACAGTGACTTACACAGACGGAGTAGAGACAGGTCGTGTTGAGAAATCCAATACAATCACAACTCCAGCCGTAGATGAGATCGTTGAAGTAGGAACTAAGAAAGTAGTAGCTCCAGTTGTAACGACTAAGGAAGAAACGAAGACAGAAGAAGTTGCTTTCCAAGTCAAAGAAGTGCAGAACGCAGAACTTCCAGAAGGAACTCGTCAAGTGAAAGCTGCTGGTAAGAAAGGTGTTCGCACCATTGTTTACACAGTTACCTACACAGATGGAAAAGAGACAGGTCGTGTTGAGAAATCAAACACAATCACTACTCCAGCAGTAGATGAGATTGTTGAAGTTGGAACTAAGAAAGTAGCTTCTACAACAACCAACGGTAATAAGAATGATACTGCAACAACAGGGAACCAAGCTGAAAGCACTAAGAAAGAAGAAACTGCAAGCCAAGAACAGAAAGTTCTACCAAGCACAGGTACAGCTTCTACCAGTCTTCTTTCAATGATTGGTTTATTTATCGCCGGTCTAGTAGGCTTTGTCGTTCGTAAGAAGGACTAAGGCTCTCTAATATACAAAAGTATCTTTTGTACGAGAAATACTAAAAAGAACCCAGAATTTATTCTTGGGTTCTTTCTTTATAAAAAATTAAATATATTAATGTTTATGTGTGGCTTGAGTACGTTATGAAACTCATAGAGTGATAATAGGATTAACTATAAAACAGTTATTCACATAGTGTAAACGCCTTTTCTAAAATTTTTATATTTTAATTATTCTCACCGAAAATTGACAATCTGGAAATACAAAATAATAAATTTTTATCTATAATCTACTTTTAATTGCCCTTTTTTTGTGTTAAAATGAGATGAATATTTCTTTTGAAATGATTAAATAATCATTTTTAATTTTGGAGGTACATTATGAAATGGAAATATCGCATGAGAATGCCTTTTTCTACTATTTTCAGTAGAAAAAAACAGGCTTTTCTCGGATTAGTCGTTTTACTTTTTTCTATTTTTCTTCTTCCGCTTCAATCTTATGCGGCTTTAGAAGAAATAAAAAACGGAACGGATATCTCAACCTTGGATATTCGTAAGTTTAATTTGAACATCAACAATTTTAGTGTTTTATCTAAATCACAGGCTGTTGATCAGTTTCATTTATCGAATCCCCACTATGAATATCTCTGGGGTGGTGCCTATCCAGGCGAGATGGAAAACTTTACTCTTAAAGTAGATAAAAGTAAAAAACAGGATCAAGTTTTCGAAAATCCTCTTTCTCTAAAATTCACAAATATTGGGACAGTCAATGGTAAGCAAGTAGATGCTTATCTAAATTTCAATAAAGTAACCCTACACTATCTTAATACTGCTCAGGCAGAATCTGAGATGAATAGTGCTCAAAAATCTACTGTTGAATTTTTCTCAATTTCTGAATTATGGGAAAGTAGTGCTTTTGAAATTGGGAATGTTCCCTATGTAGATGCGGCTCATGACTACATTATGAATAAGGCTTTTTGGCTTGATGCGGATGTAACAGCAGAGTTGCGTTATGCAGATGGTTCCGAGACAGATTTGAAGTTGGTTATGAAGCCAACAGACATCGATGCAATGGATGCCAACAACTTGAAGGAAACCTTCTATGTTAAAGATTATCAAAATGATGTTAATCTTCGTTTGATGAATAATGCCAATGTTTTAAGACAGGAAGATCAAGGAGATCGAACTGCTTGGGTAGCAACTCAGATTACAAGCGGTAGCTATTCTGAGAACAATATCTCTGGTTTTGCCCTTCGATCAAATAGTAATAGTATGAATTTTGGTTACTCATCAACAGAGGTTGCTTCGGCCGTCTTTGGTCTTTATATTGAAAAAATTGATCCGAGCCCTGTTCTAGCAGTGGATCCTACAGAGATTCCAGCTAAGGAAGGACAAGATGTAACCTATAAAGCTACGTTTAAAGTTCCGGTTCCAGGTAAGGACATTTTAGCAACGCCTTCATCTATCGAAATGGTTCAGAATTTTGATGATCGCTTGGACTATAAAGAACTTAAAGTTGAATCAGGTGGAGTGACTCTGCAAGAAGGACGTGACTATACGATTGAGAAGTCAGGTCAAACAGTTACTGTTAAAATGACACCTGAGTACATAAAATCAAATTCTGCCGCTGAGATTATTATCACTTATAAAACAGCTACAAACAAAAAAGTAGAAGAAAAAGGTCCTGAAAAGATTGACAATACTGTAACATTGCATGTTGATAATTTATCAGCTCCTTCTAATCAGGTAAGCACTGCCCTTCTTTATGAAAAACATCATGAGTTTGTGAGTGGGACCCCAGGTAAAGATCTTCCACAAGAAGTGAAAGACTTGCTTCCAGCGACAGATAAGAACTTGTCTAATGGTACTCAAGTAACGCCAACTCAACCAAGTAAAACAGAAGTGAAGACAGCAGAAGGCACTTGGAGCTTTAAGTCTTATGACAAGGCATCAGAAACCATCAATGGAGCGGACGCCCACTTTGTCGGTACTTGGGAATTCACCCCAGCACCAACTTACAAGGCAACACACGAATTTGTTAGCGGAACGCCAGGCAAAGAACTTCCACAAGAAGTGAAATCCTTGCTTCCTGCAGATCAAACAGATTTGAAAGACGGTAGCCAAGCAACACCAACGCAACCAAGTAAAACGGAAGTGAAGACAGCAGAAGGCACTTGGAGCTTCAAGTCCTACGACAAGGCATCAGAAACCATCAATGGAGCGGATGCCCACTTCGTCGGTACTTGGGAATTTACCCCAGCACCAACTTACAAGGCAACACATGAATTTGTCAGCGGAACTCCAGGAAAAGACCTTCCACAAGAAGTGAAATCCTTGCTTCCAGCAGACCAAACAGACTTGAAAGACGGTAGTCAAGCGACTCCAACTCAGCCAAGTCAAACGGAAGTGAAGACAGCAGAAGGCACATGGAGCTTCAAGTCCTACGACAAGGCATCAGAAACCATCAATGGAGCGGATGCCCACTTCGTCGGTACTTGGGAATTTACCCCAGCACCAACTTACAAGGCAACACATGAATTTGTCAGCGGAACTCCAGGAAAAGACCTTCCACAAGAAGTGAAATCCTTGCTTCCAGCAGACCAAACAGACTTGAAAGACGGTAGTCAAGCGACTCCAACTCAGCCAAGTCAAACGGAAGTGAAGACAGCAGAAGGCACATGGAGCTTCAAGTCTTATGACAAGGCATCAGAAACCATCAATGGAGGGGATGCCCACTTCGTCGGTACTTGGGAATTTACCCCAGCACCAACTTACAAGGCAACACATGAATTTGTCAGCGGAACTCCAGGCAAAGAGCTTCCACAAGAAGTGAAAACCTTGCTTCCATCAGACCAAACAGACTTGAAAGATGGTAGTCAAGCGACTCCGACTCAGCCAAGTAAAACGGAAGTGAAGACAGCAGAAGGTACATGGAGCTTCAAGTCTTATGACAAGGCATCAGAAACCATCAATGGAGGGGATGCCCACTTCGTCGGTACTTGGGAATTTACCCCAGCACCAACAGTGACTCATAAAGCAGTTCATGAGTTTGTCAGTGGAACTCCAGGCAAAGAGCTTCCACAAGAAGTGAAAACCTTGCTTCCATCAGATCAAACAGACTTGAAAGATGGCAGTCAAGCGACTCCAACTCAACCAAGTCAAACAGAAGTGAAGACAGCAGAAGGCACATGGAGCTTCAAATCCTACGACAAGACTTCAGAGACTGTCAACGGTTCAGATGTTAAGTTTGTAGGGACATGGGAATTTACAGCAATCCCAGTTCCAACAGTGACTCATAAAGCAGTTCACGAGTTTGTAAGTGGAACTCCAGGCAAAGAGATTCCACAAGAAGTGAAAACCTTGCTTCCATCAGATCAAACAGACTTGAAAGATGGTAGCCAAGTTACTCCAACTCAACCAAGTCAAACAGAAGTGAAGACAGCAGAAGGCACATGGAGCTTCAAGTCTTATGACAAGACATCTGAAACAATTAATGGATCAGATGTTAAGTTTATAGGGACATGGGAATTTACAGCAACTCCAGTTCCAACAGTGACTCATAAAGCAGTTCACGAGTTTGTCAGCGGAACTCCAGGTAAAGAACTTCCACAAGAAGTGAAAGCCTTGCTTCCAGCAGACCAAACAAACTTGAAAGATGGCAGCCAAGCAACGCCAACGAAACCAAGTCAAACAGAAGTGAAGACAGCAGAAGGCACCTGGAGCTTTAAGTCCTACGATAAAACATCGGAAACAATTAATGGATCAGATGTTAAGTTTGTAGGTACATGGGAATTTACAGCAACTCCAGTTCCAACAGTGACTCATAAAGCGGTTCACGAGTTTGTTAGCGGAACCCCAGGTAAAGAACTTCCGCAAGAAGTGAAAGTTTTGCTTCCAGCAGACCAAACAAACTTGAAAGATGGAAGTCAAGCAATGCCAACGCAACCAAGTCAAACAGAAGTGAAGACAGCAGAAGGCACCTGGAGCTTCAAGTCCTATGACAAGACATCGGAAACCATCAATGGAGCAGACGCACACTTCGTAGGCACCTGGGAATTCACTCCGGCCCTAATTAAAGATTCTGGAAATAATAGTCAACCAGAAGAAGGAAGTAGTCAAAAGCAGAACTTGTTACCAAACACAGGTTCAGCAGTATCTGGTCTTCTTTCAATCATCGGTCTTGCCTTTGCAAGTCTAGCAGCTTTTGTTCTTCGTAAGAAAGACTAAGCCACTCTTAGGAAATAAGAAATTGAATTCTTAATTCCTGAGTCTAAGAAGAGAGAACGAGAAATCGTTCTCTCTTTTTCTTGCGTTTTATATCGAGGTGTGATATAGTTTATATAACGAAGTGCGATATATCGAACTAAATAGGAGGTGTGGTTAAATGGAATTAACAGATAAAATCAGGCGTGTTTACCTTCCCATGACTGAAACAGGATTTTATATCTTGTTCTGTCTACAAAAGGAACGTCATGGTTATAGTATTACACAAAAGATCAAGGAGATGACAGATTTACAAGTTTTGATTAGTCCTGGAACTATGTATGGAACCTTGTCAAAAATGGAAAAGGATGGCTTGATCTCCTTTGTCCGAGAGGAGGAAAAACGGAAAATCTATCAGATAACAGATTTGGGACGAAAGGTTTTGGAGATTGAATTGAAACGTATTGAACGGCTCTATAGAAACAGTCGGGAGGAAGTATGATGGAAAAGAAGGTTGTATATCGGATATCTACAATTGCAGATTATGATAGAGAGGCCTTATACCTTGGGGAAATGCATGCTAAGGGCTGGAAACTTAAGGAAGTAAGCTACTCTAACTTAGTAGTTGCGGTTAAGTATACTTTTGAAAAGTGCCAACCGGAGCAGGTGTCTTATCAGTTGGACTTTTATCCCATGAAAAAATCAGAGAGAGCCTCCTATTTACAACTATTTAAAGACTGTGGCTGGGAGCATATTACAGACTTTAATAGTTTTTCCTATTTTAGAAAAGCGCATTCTGAAATTGAATCGGATACTGAGTTTGAAATCTATAATGACGCTACAGGGAAGTTAGCTATGATCAAACGGATTTTAATAATGCGGATGCTTCCTATTTTGATTCTATTTTTAGCTCTACTACCGGTTTTCTCAAAGTTTGTCAGTGGAGCTAGTTCTTTCAGTTGGGGAATGTTTTTGATTGTCATAATAGATTGTGTTTTATTGATAGTTTTTGCGGTTCAGATTTCTTATATTTTTTGGAGCTTGTTTCAAAAGTGGAAAGAATTATCTGAAAAATAAAACCATGTATGTTTTCTGATTTGGAGGTAAGACAATGAATAGCAAAGTACAATTTAGGATTTTCACCATTGTTGATTTGGACAAGGAAGAAGAATTTTTACATGAGATGCACTTGAAAGGTTGGAGATATAGAACTAGTCGTTTTGGTTTTTTCTATTTTGACCACTGTCAACCGGACGATGTCATCTACCATATCTATGATTCTAGATTTCTTAAAAAGTATAAGCATGAACTACAAGATTTTAGAAATAGCGGTTGGGAATTGATAGAAACAGGTTTTTGTTCAATTCTTCGTAAACCAACTTCTGATATACTTTCAGAGGAGAAAGTCTATATGAGTAAGGATCTTAGATGGGAAGTTATGCGGTCTAGACTTCGTTCCTGTATAGCCACTTTTTCAGGTGGTCTTGTTGTTTGCATGAGTTTGTATCGAGAAAACTTGTCTCAGTCTTTCTTTATTATTTTCGTTTTATACGCTTGCTTGATTTCTTATCTAATCTATGGTTTTTTCAGACTTAAAAGGAAATACCAAGTAGATGAGAAGTAAGATTCTAGGTCTTCAGACTGATTTTTAGCACTCTTGGTAAAAGAGTGCTAATTTTTTGAGTTTTTGTCTTGACATTCTCTTCTAAGGGTGTATAATAGAATCATGAGTTAGCACTTGGGTACATAGAGTGCTAATCGGTCAGACAGAGAGGAGTGATGAGATGGTTACAGAGCGTCAGCAGGATATTTTAAATCTGATTATTGACATCTTTACCAAAACGCACGAACCTGTCGGATCCAAGGCGCTACAAGAGTCTATCAATTCTAGTAGTGCTACCATTCGTAATGACATGGCGGCTCTAGAGAAGCAGGGTTTGCTTGAGAAGGCTCATACCTCCAGCGGTCGGATGCCAAGTGTTGCTGGTTTTCAGTACTATGTGAAACACTCGCTAGCTTTTGACAGATTGGCTGAAAATGAGGTTTATGAGATTGTCAAAGCCTTTGATCAGGAATTCTTCAAACTGGAGGATATTCTGCAAGAGGCTGCTAATCTATTGACAGACCTGAGTGACTGTACGGTAGTAGCACTGGATGTTGAGCCCAGTAGGCAACGGTTGACAGCCTTTGATATCGTTGTTTTGGGACAACATACAGCCTTGGCAGTATTTACCCTAGACGAGTCCCGAACGGTTACCAGTCAATTTCTGATTCCAAGGAACTTCTTGCAGGAAGATTTAAATCGCCTCAAGACCTTGATTCAAGAACGTTTCCTAGGTCACACCGTTCTGGACATTCATTACAAGATTCGGACGGAGATTCCGCAAATTATCCAACGTTACTTTACAACAACGGATAATGTCATGGATCTCTTTGAACACATTTTTAAAGAAATGTTCAACGAAAACATTGTGGTATCGGGCAAAGTCAATCTCTTGAATTTTGCCAATCTAGCAGCCTATCAGTTCTTTGACCAACCGCAAAAAGTGGCTCTGGAGATTCGTGAAGGTCTGCATGAAAATCAAATGCAAAATGTCCGTGTTGCAGACAGTCAGGAATCCTGTCTAGCAGATTTGGCGGTGATTAGCAGTAAGTTCCTCATTCCTTATCGAGGTTTTGGAATTCTAGCGATTATCGGTCCAGTCAATCTAGATTATCAGCAATTGGTCAACCAAGTCAATGTGGTCAATCGTGTTTTGACGATGAAGTTGACAGATTTTTATCGCTACCTCAGCAGTAATCATTACGAAGTAAATTAATATTGGAATCATTAAAGGAGGCGAAAATGGCCCAAGATAAAAAAAACGAAGAAATGAAAGAAGAAGAAGTTGTGGAAACAACTGAAGAAACAACTCCTGAGAAGTCTGAGTTGGACTTGGCAAATGAACGTGCGGATGAGTTCGAAAACAAATACCTTCGCGCTCATGCAGAAATGCAAAATATTCAACGCCGTGCCAATGAAGAACGTCAAAACTTGCAACGCTATCGTAGCCAAGATCTGGCAAAAGCAATCTTACCATCGCTTGACAACTTAGAACGTGCACTAGCCGTTGAAGGTTTGACAGACGATGTGAAAAAAGGATTGGAGATGGTACAAGAGAGCTTGAATCACGCTTTGAAAGAAGAAGGAATCGAAGAAATCACAGCTGACGGCAAATTTGACCATAACTATCATATGGCCATCCAAACTCTCCCAGCAGACGATGAACACCCAGCAGACACCATCGCTCAAGTCTTCCAAAAAGGCTACAAACTCCATGATCGCATCCTACGCCCAGCCATGGTAGTAGTATATAACTAGGCAACAGAGCTTAAAAATTTTGTCCGAAATGACAATAAACTATGAAGAAAGATAAAAAGCAAGCTGGAGGCTTGCAAGGAAGATGTTGCCCGCCGTGGTGAAAGTTTCAGTAGCGTGTGCTACTGAAACAGGGGATTTTTGAGACAATTGGCTCAAAAATAAGTGATGAAATCCCGTAGGGAGTTGCTCACGTCCTCACCACTTAAGGGAAATATCAAAAAATCAAAATTCGAATTAAACTTTAAGGAGAAAAACACATGTCTAAAATTATCGGTATTGACTTAGGTACAACAAACTCAGCAGTAGCAGTTCTTGAAGGAACTGAAAGCAAAATCATCGCAAACCCAGAAGGAAATCGCACAACTCCATCTGTAGTGTCATTCAAAAATGGCGAAATCATCGTTGGTGATGCCGCAAAACGTCAAGCAGTTACAAACCCAGATACAGTTATCTCTATCAAATCTAAGATGGGAACTTCTGAAAAAGTTTCTGCAAATGGAAAAGAATACACTCCACAAGAAATCTCAGCTATGATTCTTCAATACTTGAAAGGTTACGCTGAAGAATACCTTGGTGAAAAAGTAACCAAAGCAGTTATCACAGTCCCAGCTTACTTCAACGACGCTCAACGTCAAGCAACTAAAGACGCTGGTAAAATCGCTGGTCTTGAAGTAGAACGTATCGTCAACGAACCAACAGCAGCCGCTCTTGCTTACGGTTTGGATAAGACTGACAAAGAAGAAAAAATCTTGGTATTTGACCTTGGTGGTGGTACATTTGACGTATCTATCCTTGAATTGGGTGACGGTGTCTTCGATGTATTGTCAACTGCAGGGGACAACAAACTCGGTGGTGACGACTTTGACCAAAAAATTATCGATCACTTGGTAGCAGAATTCAAGAAAGAAAATGGTATTGACTTGTCTACTGATAAGATGGCAATGCAACGTTTGAAAGATGCAGCTGAAAAAGCTAAGAAAGACCTTTCTGGTGTGACTTCAACACAAATCAGCTTGCCATTCATCACTGCAGGTGAGGCTGGACCTCTTCACTTGGAAATGACTTTGACTCGTGCGAAATTTGACGATTTGACTCGTGATCTTGTAGAACGTACAAAAGTTCCAGTTCGTCAAGCTCTTTCAGATGCAGGTTTGAGCTTGTCAGAAATCGACGAAGTCATCCTTGTTGGTGGTTCAACTCGTATCCCAGCCGTTGTAGAAGCTGTGAAAGCTGAAACTGGTAAAGAACCAAACAAATCAGTAAATCCTGACGAAGTTGTTGCCATGGGTGCTGCTATCCAAGGTGGTGTGATCACTGGTGATGTGAAAGACGTTGTCCTTCTTGACGTAACACCATTGTCACTCGGTATCGAAACAATGGGTGGAGTATTTACAAAACTTATCGATCGCAACACTACTATTCCAACATCTAAATCACAAGTCTTCTCAACTGCAGCGGACAACCAACCAGCCGTTGATATCCACGTTCTTCAAGGTGAACGCCCAATGGCAGCAGATAACAAGACTCTTGGACGTTTCCAATTGACAGATATCCCAGCTGCACCTCGTGGAATTCCTCAAATCGAAGTAACATTTGACATTGACAAGAACGGTATCGTATCTGTTAAGGCTAAAGATCTTGGAACTCAAAAAGAACAAACAATTGTTATCCAATCAAACTCAGGTTTGACAGACGAAGAAATCGACCGCATGATGAAAGATGCTGAAGCTAACGCTGAAGCAGATAAGAAACGTAAAGAAGAAGTAGACCTTCGTAACGAAGTAGACCAAGCTATCTTTGCGACTGAAAAGACAATCAAAGAAACTGAAGGCAAAGGCTTCGATGCAGAACGTGATGCTGCCCAAGCTGCCCTTGATGAGCTTAAGAAAGCCCAAGAAGACAACAACTTGGACGAAATGAAAGCAAAACTTGAAGCATTGAATGAAAAAGCTCAAGGACTTGCTGTTAAACTCTACGAACAAGCTGCTGCAGCCCAACAAGCTCAAGCAGGAGCAGAAGGCGCACAAGCAACAGGAAACGCAGGCGATGACGTCGTCGACGGAGAGTTTACGGAGAAATAAAATAGTCCAGTGGACTATTTTATCCCGAGCTTGAAAATCGGAGAGCGAGGTCGTTAAGAATGACTAATCACTAAAGTGATTGCCAATCTACTACAATCGCTATGATGACTTTTGCGTTGTAAGTATAAGAAGAAATCCAGAGGTTGCAACCCAGCCTCTGTTTTTCGGTAAAAAGGGGCTAAACCCAATTTATTTGAGTTTTTATCATCAATATGAAAGAAAGGAATTGAACCCGACCTAGATTGAGGTTTTGTTCCGCAATATTAACAGAAAGGAATAAGGGTGTTCGAGTAACTGAACTCGAGCGGAAAGCTTGGAAATTAGATAAACCTCCTAAGAAATCAGGATTTCTTGTCGGTTTCCTAAATTTCAGTCGTTTTCTGTTCGCTCTTAGTATCTTGTATGAACAATACTGAATTTTATGATCGTCTGGGGGTGTCAAAAAACGCTTCGGCAGATGAGATCAAAAAGGCTTATCGTAAGCTTTCAAAAAAATACCACCCAGATATCAACAAGGAGCCTGGTGCTGAGGAAAAATACAAGGAAGTTCAAGAAGCCTATGAGACTTTGAGTGACGACCAAAAACGTGCAGCCTACGACCAATATGGTGCTGCAGGTGCCAACGGTGGCTTTGGTGGTGCTGGCGGTTTTGGTGGCTTTGACGGAGCAGGTGGCTTCGGTGGTTTTGAAGATATCTTTTCAAGTTTTTTCGGGGGAGGCGGAGCTTCACGCAATCCAAACGCTCCTCGTCAAGGGGATGACCTCCAGTACCGTGTGAACTTGACCTTTGAAGAAGCCATCTTCGGAGCTGAAAAAGAAGTTAAGTACAACCGTGAAGCAAGCTGTCGTACCTGTAATGGATCTGGTGCTAAGCCAGGGACAAGTCCAGTCACTTGTGGACGCTGTCATGGCGCTGGTGTCATTAATGTCGATACGCAGACTCCGCTTGGTATGATGCGACGTCAAGTAACTTGTGATGTCTGTCATGGTCGCGGAAAAGAAATCAAGGATCCATGTACAACTTGTCATGGAACAGGTCATGAAAAACAAGCTCATAGCGTACATGTGAAAATTCCTGCTGGTGTGGAAACTGGTCAACAAATTCGCCTAGCTGGTCAAGGTGAAGCAGGCTTTAACGGTGGGCCTTACGGAGACTTGTATGTAGTGGTTTCAGTAGAAGCCAGCGATAAGTTTGAACGTGAAGGAACAACTATTTTCTACAAGTTAAATCTTAATATTGTCCAAGCTACTCTTGGAGATACTGTGGAAATTCCAACCGTGCATGGAGATGTTGAATTGGTTATCCCAGAAGGAACACAGACTGGCAAGAAATTCCGTCTACGTGGTAAGGGAGCACCTAGCCTTCGTGGCGGTGCCGTTGGTGACCAATATGTTACTGTCAATGTCGTGACTCCAACAGGTTTGAACGACCGCCAAAAAGCAGCGCTTAAAGAATTCGCAGCTGCAGGTGACTTGAAAGTCAATCCAAAGAAAAAAGGCTTCTTTGACCATATAAAAGATGCCTTTGAAGGAGAATAAAGTAAAAAGAGCCGGCGGGCTCTTTTTTTGTTATCATTAAAAATTTAGTATCGAGAAATCATTCTCCAGTTAGTCTACTATTTATACTTATGAGTGAGCAAGCCAGCCTCATCCATCTCTTGGATGAGTTGCTTGATTTCCGCTTCTTTGCCAGGCTTAACGGTGACGGTATCAATGTGGTTGATCGCCGAATTATCCTGAATATCTACCAAGGTCAAGGCTTTTTCATAGAATGCGATTCCCTTTTTGAGACTTGCCTGATCCTTCCAAGCTAGAATTGTGTAAGAAGAATTTGATTTTTTTCCTTTTTCTTGGAAATACTTCTCGCCCTCCTCCTCTAAAAATTGTATTAAACCACGATTGAATAAGTTGTCTCCTACTTTATAGTAGGAAATATCTCCTGTCTGGAGGACATAGACTTCGAGTCGGTTTTTGGTGAGTTTTGGACTTTCCTTTAGGACGGGGTGACTATTGATGACCTCGTCTGAGAAAGTAACATAAAAATCTAGGCCTCCACCCTCGTATTGATAGTGTCCATCCGATTCTACTTTCTCAGGAGGCATGTCAAGGGAGGTAAAGATTTGTTTTAAGTCGTCATTCCCTTTTCGGATGTCACTTGGTGACGCTTTGAAAAGATTGGCCACTAGTAGAAATGCCAAGGCTACAAGAAGGCAGAGGCAGCCGCAAGGGATTGCGAGGATCTTCGCTAGAACTTTTACAAACTGTTTCATTTTCATTCCCTCCCTTTTCTGTTCAAATCTAGTAATCCAAAATGGATTTAAGGAAAGTTGGAGGCTTTCTTATTCTTGTTTTTCTTCTTGGAGGACCGCCATTCTAGTTTGGAAATCTTTTTCCAAGACTTTGAACTTGTAGGTCAAGTCTTTTTGGTATTCCTTGATAAGGGCTTTTTGTTGGTCGATGATTTGTAGGCTGTTTTGGATGATATCCAAATCATCCTTGATAGCTTCGACACGGTCGCTAGTATCCATCAACTCCTCTGTGATGACTTGGCGATTTTTTACGACAAAATAACTTCCAGCTGCAGCTCCTGCAAATAGCAATAGATTGGATAGTTTCATGGCATCTCCTTAAGCGTTTTTAATGGTTTCAGCGACTTGGGCAAGTTTGTCAAAGTCAGGTTCGTGGGCGATAAAGTCAATCTTAAGGTCATCTTCTGCACCGTAGCGAGGAACAAGGTGCACGTGGGTATGAAAGACTGTTTGACCAGCAACTTCCTCACAGTTGGCGATGATGTTCATTCCGGCAGCCTTGGTAGCTTTCATGACTTTTTGAGCCACTGTTGGTACTTGGGCAAAGAGTTGGCTAGCGCTGGCAGCGTCCATCTCCAAAAGATTGCGAAAATGCTCTTTGGGTACAATGAGGGTGTGTCCAGGCGTTACTTGAGAGATATCAAGAAAGGCAAGAACTTGCTCATCCTCGTATACTTTTGAAGCAGGAATCTCCCCTGCGATGATCTTACAAAAAATGCAATCTGACATAAAATCCACCTCTACTGTATTGAATTTTGATATAATATAGCTACATTATACCAGATTCGGAGAAAATATGTTAGAAATTAAAAACCTGACAGGAGGCTATGTTCATGTTCCTGTCTTGAAAGATGTGTCCTTTACAGTTGAAAGTGGGCAGTTGGTTGGTTTGATTGGTCTTAACGGCGCTGGAAAATCAACGACAATTAATGAGATCATTGGTCTGTTGACACCTTACAGTGGGGAAATCAAGATTAACGGTCTAATCCTGCGAGAAGATGCGACCAGCTATCGCAAGCAGATTGGCTATATTCCTGAAACGCCTAGCTTGTACGAGGAATTGACCCTCAGGGAGCATATCGAGACGGTTGCCATGGCCTATGGTATTGAGCAGAATATAGCTTTTGATCGTGTGGAACCTTTGTTAAAAATGTTTCGTTTGGATCAAAAATTAGACTGGTTTCCAGTATATTTCTCAAAAGGGATGAAGCAGAAGGTCATGATTATCTGTGCTTTTGTGGTGGATCCGAGCCTCTTTATCGTTGATGAGCCTTTCCTTGGGCTCGATCCGCTGGCTATTTCTGACTTGATTCAGCTGCTAGAAGTAGAAAAGCAAAAAGGCAAGTCTATCCTCATGAGTACCCATGTTTTGGATTCGGCGGAGAAGATGTGTGATGCCTTTGTCATTCTCCACAAGGGGGAGGTGCGGGCTCAGGGGAACCTCCAGCAACTCCGCGAAGCCTTTAACATGCCTGAAGCGAGTTTGAATGATATTTACTTGGCTCTGACCAAAGAGGAGGAGCTATGAAAGACTTGTTTTTAAAGCGAAAGCAGGCTTTTCGTAAGGAGTGTGTCGGTTATCTGCGTTATGTTCTAAATGACCACTTTGTCTTGTTCCTGCTAGTTCTCATTGGTTTTCTAGCTTACCAGTACAGTCAACTCTTGCAACATTTTCCTGAAAATCATTGGCCTATCCTCTTGTTTTTGGGGATTGTATCTGCCTTGCTTTTAGCTTGGGGAGGAATCGCGACCTACATGGAAGGGCCTGACAAGCTCTTTCTCTTAGTCAGTGAAGAGGAGGTTAAGTCTCACCTCAAAGAGCAGACAGTGCGCTCACTGGTCTTTTGGCTCTTGGTCCAAACCCTTTTCTTGCTTTTATTTGCGCCCTTATTTTTAGCCATGGGCTATGGCTTGCCAGTTTTTTTCATCTATGTGCTTTTATTGGGAGCTGGGAAATATCTCCTCTTTCGCCAAAAAGCCAGTAAATTTTTTACTGAGAACGGAATTGACTGGGACTATGTGATCGCCCAAGAAAGCAAGCGCAAGCAAGTTTTGCTTCGTTTCTTTGCTCTCTTTACTCAGGTCAAGGGCGTTTCAAATAGTGTCAAACGTCGCGCTTATCTGGATTTTATCCTAAAGACTGTTCAGAAGGTACCTGGGAAAATTTGGCAAAATCTCTATCTTCGTTCTTACTTGCGAAATGGAGACCTCTTTGCCCTCAGTCTCCGCCTCCTCTTCCTATCCTTGTTAGCTCTAGTCTTTATCGAGCAATCTTGGATTGCGACAGCAGTGGTGGTTCTATTTAATTACCTCTTGCTCTTTCAGTTACTCGCTCTCTATCATGCCTTTGACTACCAGTACTTGACCCAGCTCTTTCCACTAGAAAAAGGGGAGAAAGAAAAGGGATTGAAACAGATTGTGCTTGGTGTGGGAAGTGCAGTTCTTTTGCTGGAATTACTGGTCGGAGCAGTGGTTTTTCAAGAGAAAATAGCCTTGTTGGCTCTTGTAGGGGCTAGTCTCTTCCTACAATTGTTTTATTTGCCTTACCAACTAAAAAGATTGGTTGACGAATAGACCAAAAACTAGTAGAATAGTAAGGAAACTTTATACGGAGGAAAGAAATGGACTTGGGTGATAATGAGCTAACGCTGACCCCTATCCCTGGGAAGAGTGGCAAAGCTTATATGGGAAGCTACCCTGATGGGAAGCGCGTCTTTGTAAAAATGAACACCTCTCCAATCCTACCTGGCCTAGCCAGAGAACAAATCGCTCCTCAATTACTTTGGACTCGTCGTTTGCCAGATGGCCGTGATATGTGTGCTCAGGAATGGCTGACGGGTAAAATCTTGACCCCTTACGATATGAATCGCAAGCAGATCATCAATATCTTGAACCGCCTTCACCGCTCGCGTCCCTTGATGAAGCAGTTGAGCCGTTTGGGATACACCATGGAAACACCAGTTGATTTGCTACGTTCTTGGCAGCAAGGAGTTCCAGAAATCTTGAAGCAGAACCACTATTTGAACAGTGTGATTGCTGAGCTAGGTAAGACGGTTCCAGGTTTTAGGGAAGACCATGCAACGATTGTGCATGGAGATCTTCGTCATAGTAATTGGATTGAGACAGAGAGTGGACTTGTTTATCTAGTGGATTGGGATTCGGTTCGTCTGACGGATCGTATGTTTGATGTGGCGCATTTGCTATGCCACTACATTCCGGATCATCAGTGGCGCCAATGGTTGAGAGACTACGGCTATAAGTACAATCAGACAGTGTTAGATAAATTGTATTGGTATGGTCAGTATTCTTACTTGAACCAGATTGCCAAATACTGTGAAAATCAAGATTTAGACAATGTAAACCGGGAGATTTACGCCTTGCGCGTCTTCCGTGACAAGTATGGAAAGAAGAGATGAGAGTTAGAAATCGTAAAGGGGCGACAGAATTACTAGAGGCAAATCCTCAGTATGTGGTCCTCAATCCCTTAGAAGCAAAAGGGAAATGGCGAGACTTGTTTGGAAATGATCATCCTATTCATGTTGAGGTTGGAAGTGGGAAAGGGGCCTTCGTATCAGGAATGGCCAAACAAAACCCTGACATCAACTACATCGGGATTGATATTCAAAAGTCGGTATTGAGTTATGCCTTGGACAAGGTGCTTGAAGTTGGAGTGCCCAACATCAAGTTGCTGTGGGTAGATGGTTCAGATTTGACCGACTACTTTGAAGACGGTGAGATTGATCGTCTCTACCTAAACTTTTCAGATCCCTGGCCTAAAAAACGCCATGAAAAACGTCGTTTGACTTACAAGAGTTTCTTGGATACCTTCAAGCGCATCTTGCCTGAGAATGGGGAAATCCATTTCAAGACAGACAATTGTGGCTTGTTTGAGTACAGCTTGGTGAGTTTTTCTCAGTATGGGATGAAACTGAACGGGGTTTGGTTGGACTTACATGCCAGTGATTTTGAAGGCAATGTCATGACAGAGTATGAGCAAAAATTCTCCAGCAAAGGTCAAGTGATCTACCGAGTTGAGGCAGAATTTTAAGAAACAGCTTAAAAAACAGCCGTTTGAGTGCTTATACTTTACATAAATTGACAAACGTGCTATACTGATAGTAAGAATATGAGAAAGAGAGGCGGGGAAATATCTTCGCCTCTTGCTTATGAGGAGGTGGACGCAATCGCAACAATCGTAGAATTAGTTAGAGAAGTTGTAGAACCTGTCATCCAAGCGCCTTTCGAACTCGTGGATATCGAGTATGGAAAGATTGGCAGTGACATGATTCTCAGTATTTTTGTAGACAAACCTGAGGGAATTACCTTGAACGACACGGCAGACCTGACAGAAATTATCAGTCCTGTCCTAGACACCATCAAGCCCGATCCCTTCCCAGAACAGTACTTCCTAGAAGTGACTAGCCCTGGCTTGGAGCGTCCTTTGAAAACCAAGGAAGCTATAGCTGGAGCAGTTGGGAAATACATTCACGTTGGTCTTTATAAGGCCATCGATAAGCAAAAAGTCTTTGAAGGAACCTTGCTATCCTTTGAAGAGGATGAGTTGACCATGGAATATATGGACAAGACGCGTAAGAAAACCGTCCAAATTCCATACAGTTTAGTATCAAAAGCACGTTTAGCAGTAAAACTATAGAAAAGAAAGGATAGCTTTTGAGGATTCAAAAGTGAAGAAAACATGAGTAAAGAAATGCTAGAGGCCTTCCGCATTTTGGAAGAAGACAAGGGAATCAAAAAAGAAGACATCATCGACGCAGTAGTAGAGTCGCTTCGTTCCGCTTATCGTAGACGCTATGGTCAATCAGATAGCGTAGCCATCGACTTCAACGAAAAAACAGGAGACTTTACAGTTTATACTGTCCGTGAAGTTGTTGATGAAGTATTTGATAGCCGTTTGGAAATCAGCTTGAAAGATGCCCTTGCCATTAATTCAGCCTATGAGCTTGGTGATAAGATTAAGTTCGAGGAAGCACCAGCTGAGTTTGGTCGTGTAGCAGCCCAGTCTGCTAAACAAACCATCATGGAAAAAATGCGCAAGCAAACACGTGCCATCACTTATAATACTTACAAAGAACATGAGCAAGAAATCATGTCTGGTACAGTAGAAAGATTTGACAACCGTTTCATTTACGTCAATCTTGGCAGCATCGAAGCTCAATTGTCAAAACAAGACCAAATTCCTGGAGAAGTTTTTGCTTCCCACGACCGTATCGAAGTTTATGTCTACAAGGTTGAAGACAATCCTCGTGGTGTGAACGTCTTTGTTAGCCGTAGCCATCCAGAGATGATTAAGCGTTTGATGGAGCAAGAAATTCCAGAAGTTTACGATGGAACTGTTGAAATCATGAGCGTAGCCCGCGAAGCTGGTGACCGTACCAAGGTTGCCGTTCGTAGCCACAATCCAAACGTGGACGCTATCGGGACAATCGTTGGTCGTGGTGGTGCTAATATCAAGAAAATCACCAGCAAATTCCACCCAGCTCGCTACGACGCTAAGAGTGACCGTATGATTCCTGTCGAAGAAAACATCGACGTTATTGAGTGGGTAGCAGATCCAGCTGAGTTTATCTACAATGCCATCGCACCTGCAGAGGTTGACCAAGTTATCTTTGATGAAAATGATAGCAAACGTGCCTTGGTCGTTGTACCTGATAACAAGCTTTCTCTTGCCATCGGTCGTCGTGGACAAAACGTTCGCTTGGCAGCTCATTTGACAGGTTACCGTATCGATATCAAGTCTGCCAGTGAGTTTGAAGCTATGGAAGAAGCAGGTCAAGTTGATTACGCAGTTGCGGATGAATTGATTGAAGAATAAAAGCTGCTAGAGGAGGGAAAGATGAAAACAAGAAAAATCCCTTTGCGCAAGTCTGTTGTATCTAACGAAGTGATTGACAAGCGTGATTTGCTCCGCATTGTCAAGAATAAAGAAGGAGAGGTCTTTATCGATCCGACAGGCAAGGCCAATGGCCGTGGCGCTTATATCAAGCTAGACAATGCAGAAGCCCTAGAGGCAAAAAAGAAGAAAGTCTTTAACCGCAGCTTTAACATGGAAGTTGAAGAAAGCTTTTATGACGAGTTGATCGCTTATGTGGATCACAAAGTAAAAAGAAGAGAGTTAGGACTTGAATAAGCAAAAAATTAGCAATCTCTTGGGTCTTGCTCAACGAGCAGGCAGGATCATATCGGGTGAGGAATTGGTGGTCAAGGCCATTCAAGACCAGATAGCCAAGCTAGTCTTTCTAGCCCATGATGCTGGTCCCAATCTAACCAAGAAGATTCAAGATAAAAGTGACTATTATCAAGTAGAAGTTATAACCGTGTTTTCAACACTGGAATTAAGCATAGCAGTCGGAAAATCGAGAAAGGTTTTGGCTGTGACTGATGCTGGATTTACAAAGAAAATGAGGTCTCTTATGGAATAGAAGAGGAGGACATGATTTGTCTAAGAAAAGATTGTACGAAATCGCAAAAGAACTTGGAAAAGAAAGTAAAGAAGTTGTAGCGCGTGCAAAAGAGTTGGGCTTGGATGTAAAAAGCCACTCATCGAGCGTGGAAGTTGCTGTTGCTGAACAAATCGCAGCTAGCTTTAAAACTGCACCTGCTCCTAAGGCAGAAGTAAAACCTGTAGCAGCAAAAGCAAGTGTAGAAAAGAAAGCAGAAAAGCCTGTATCAGCTAAACCAGTAGCCGCTAAGGAAGAAAGCAAATCAGCTACATCTGCAGCTCCTAAGGAAGAAAAAGTAGTGGCCGCAAGACCACAGAGTCGAAACTTCAAGGCGGAGCGTGAGGCGCGTGCCAAAGAGCAGGCAGAGCGACGCAAACAAAACAAGGGCAATAACCGTGACCAACAACAAAACGGCAACCGTCAGAAAAACGACGGCCGTAATGGAGGCAAACCTGGTCAAGGGAACCGCGACAACCGCCGTTTTAACGACCAAGGGAAGAAACCACAAGGTCAAGGAAATCGTGGCAATGATCGCCGTCAGCAACAGGACTTCCAGCCAAAACCAGCTGGACCACGTGTTGACTTTAAAGCCCGTGCTGCAGCCCTAAAAGCAGAGCAAAATGCAGAGTACGCACGCTCAAGCGAGGAGCGCTTCAAGCAATCGCAAGCTGCCAAAGAAGCTTTGGCTCAAGCTAATAAACGCAAGGAGCCTGAAGAAATCTTTGAGGAAGCTGCTAAGTTAGCTGAACAAACGCAGCCAGCCGTAGCAGTAGCTCCTGTAGCGAAAGAAGCGCCAGTGGATACACGTCGTAAAAAACAAGCTCGACCAGACAAAGAACGTGACGATTATGATCACGAAGAAGATGGTCCTAGAAAACAACAAAAGAATCGAAGTAGTCAGAATCAAGTGAGAAATCAAAGAAATAGTAACTGGAATAACAACAAAAAGAATAAAAAAGGCAACAAGCAAAATAACCGCAATCAGGCACCAAAACCTGTTACAGAACGTAAGTTCCATGAATTGCCAAGCGAATTTGAATATACAGATGGTATGACTGTTGCGGAAATCGCAAAACGTATTAAACGTGAACCAGCTGAAATCGTTAAGAAACTCTTTATGATGGGGGTTATGGCCACACAAAACCAATCTTTGGATGGTGACACCATTGAACTCCTCATGGTGGATTACGGTATCGAAGCCAAACAAAAGGTTGAAGTGGATAATGCCGACATCGAACGTTTCTTTGTCGAAGATGGCTATCTTAACGAAGATGAATTGGTTGAGCGTCCACCAGTTGTAACCATCATGGGACACGTTGACCATGGTAAAACAACCCTTTTGGATACCCTTCGTAACTCTCGCGTTGCGACAGGTGAAGCAGGTGGAATCACTCAGCATATCGGTGCCTACCAAATCGTGGAAAATGGCAAGAAGATCACCTTCCTTGATACACCAGGACACGCGGCCTTCACCTCTATGCGTGCGCGTGGTGCTTCTGTTACCGATATTACCATCTTGGTCGTTGCAGCCGACGACGGGGTTATGCCTCAGACTATCGAAGCCATCAACCACTCAAAAGCGGCCAACGTTCCAATCATCGTAGCTATCAACAAGATTGATAAACCAGGTGCCAACCCAGAACGCGTTATCGGTGAATTGGCAGAGCATGGTGTCATGTCAACAGCTTGGGGTGGTGATTCTGAATTTGTTGAAATCTCAGCTAAATTCAACCAAAATATCGAAGAATTGTTGGAAACAGTACTTCTTGTGGCTGAAATCCAAGAACTCAAAGCAGACCCAACAGTACGTGCTATCGGTACGGTTATCGAAGCTCGCTTGGATAAAGGAAAAGGTGCGGTCGCAACCCTTCTTGTCCAACAAGGTACCTTGAATGTCCAAGACCCTATCGTTGTCGGAAATACCTTCGGTCGTGTCCGTGCTATGACCAATGACCTTGGTCGTCGTGTCAAGGTTGCAGGACCATCAACGCCCGTTTCTATCACAGGTTTGAACGAAGCTCCGATGGCGGGTGACCACTTTGCTGTTTACGAGGATGAAAAATCTGCGCGTGCAGCCGGTGAAGAGCGTGCGAAACGTGCCCTCATGAAACAACGTCAAGCTACCCAACGTGTCAGCCTTGAAAACCTCTTTGATACGCTTAAAGCTGGTGAACTCAAATCAGTTAACGTTATCATCAAGGCCGACGTACAAGGTTCTGTTGAAGCCCTTTCTGCCTCACTTCAAAAGATCGACGTGGAAGGTGTTAAAGTTACCATCGTCCACTCAGCGGTCGGTGCTATCAATGAATCTGATGTGACACTTGCGGAAGCTTCAAATGCCTTTATCGTTGGATTCAACGTACGCCCTACACCACAAGCGCGTCAACAAGCCGAAGCTGACGATGTCGAAATCCGTCTCCACAGCATTATCTACAAGGTTATCGAAGAGATGGAAGAAGCTATGAAAGGGATGCTTGACCCAGAATTTGAAGAAAAAGTTATCGGTGAAGCAGTTATCCGTGAAACCTTTAAAGTATCTAAAGTCGGAACTATCGGTGGATTTATGGTTACTAGCGGTAAGGTTACCCGTGACTCTAAAGTCCGTGTTATCCGTGACGGTGTCGTTATCTATGACGGTGAACTCGCAAGCTTGAAACACTACAAAGACGACGTGAAAGAAGTAACTAACGGTCGTGAAGGTGGATTGATGATTGATGGCTACAATGATATCAAGATGGATGATGTGATTGAGGCTTATGTCATGGAAGAAATCAAACGATAATAGAGAAACGATAGCCAATTTGACTCGTCGTCAACAGCGCCTTGATGAACCCTTAGTTCTATCTAAGGCTTGTTTTCTAGATTCAAATGGCTCTAGTTCCTCTATCTAACAGAAATAGCTAGGTCTGCTGGCCTAGCTTTTGGTTCAAAGTAGAGAAAGGAATATCATGGCAAATCATTTCCGTACGGATCGTGTGGGCATGGAAATCAAGCGTGAAGTCAATGAGATTTTGCAAAAGAAGGTCCGTGATCCGCGTGTCCAAGGTGTGACCATCACAGATGTTCAGATGCTGGGTGACTTGTCTGTTGCCAAGGTTTACTACACCATTTTGAGTAACCTTGCTTCAGATAATCAAAAAGCTCAAATCGGGCTTGAAAAAGCAACTGGTACCATCAAACGTGAACTTGGTCGCAATTTGAAATTGTACAAAATCCCAGATTTAACCTTCGTCAAAGACGAATCCATCGAGTATGGAAACAAGATTGACGAGATGCTACGCAATCTGGATAAGAACTAAGAAGGAGGGGATACCCTCTTTTTTGTTGCCAGAGTATGATAATTGCTATCTGACAATGTATCTATCTGATAAAAATCGGTTTAAAAAATTTGTATATTTCAAATAGTATGATATGATAAAGCTTGATATAAATGAAAAACGGAGAGACATATGGCTAAACAAGATATAGCTATGCAAGTGCTGCAACAAGTGGTAAAATTACCCGTAGTCAAAGTTGATCGAGAGAAATTTTTAGTAGAAAAGTTTTCAAAGGAATTAGACCGTAAGGATATTCCAACTTTGATTGAACAAGGACCGACTTCTTTGTTGCCTCAAGAAAGCTTGGATCGCGTGGCCAAGGCCTGTATTAAGGATAATGTCCTGTTAGCCAGTGGAACTTCGGTGTTGGCAGGTCTACCTGGAGGCCTTGTCATGGCGATCACTATCCCGACAGATGTAGCCCAGTTTTATGCTTTTTCATTGAAATTAGCTCAAGAACTAGGGTATATTTACGGATTTGATGATCTCTGGGCATCGCGCAATGAGTTAAGCGAGGAAGCTAAAAACACACTCCTACTGTACCTCGGTGTGATGCTGGGAGTAAATGGCGCTGGTGCTCTGCTTCGATCAGGCGGTGTGACAGTAGCCAAACAAGTCATAAAAGTAGTGAATAAGAAAGCTTTGACAAAAACTCTTTGGTATCCAATTTTAGAAAAAGTTTTGAAAATTTTTGGAGTCAATCTGACAAAAGGAGGTCTAGCCAAAGGGATGGGGAAAGTGATTCCTATCCTAGGTGGAGTCATTTCTGGTGGCTTAACCTTTGCGACCATGAAACCGATGGGAGAAAGATTGCAACAGGAATTGTCCAAGCTAGTCAACTACAATGAAGTGCAATATCAAAGAGACGTTGATACTATCCGAAAAGAGGTCGAAATCATCGAAGGAGAGTAATATGGGATTCATTAAAATTCTAGCCAAGACTTACGGGAATTACTTTTTTGTGATGCAAAGCGTCAAAGTCCTGAAGAACATGAAGAAAGACGACAATGCTCTAGTAGGTTTCGGGAAAGTACTGCTTGCTGACAAGCTGATGGATGTAGCTCAGTGGCTCGCAAAACCAGAGGATAAGGAATAATTTGAAATGAAAGAAACTAGCAGGAATTCCACTGCTAGTTTTTTAATCTCTTCCCATATGGTATAATATAAGCAGTAAAATCATTTTATACTCTTCGAAAATCTCTTCAAACCACGTCAGCTTCACCTTGCCGTAGGTATGGTTACTGACTTCGTCAGTTCTATCCACAACCTCAAAACACTGTTTTGAGCAACCTGCGGCTAGCTTCCTAGTTTGCTCTTTGATTTTCATTGAGTATTAGAACATACAATGGAGGTCGTCATGGACAATATCATCGATGTGTCAATACCCGTTGCAGAAGTGGTAGACAAGCACCCAGAAGTTTTGGAAATCCTAGTGGAGCTCGGTTTTAAACCACTTGCTAATCCCTTGATGCGCAATACAGTCGGTCGCAAAGTATCGCTTAAGCAGGGTTCTAAACTCGAAGGAACGCCTATGGACAAGATTGTCCGCACGCTAGAAGCGAATGGCTACGAAGTGATTGGATTAGACTAATGGCAGATGAACGGATTCATATCCTACGGGATATTTTGTTAGAATTGCACAATGGTGCCTCTCCTGAGTCAGTTCAGGAGCGTTTTGATGCGACTTTTACGGGTGTTTCAGCCATCGAGATTTCCCTCATGGAGCACGAGCTGATGAACTCAGACTCAGGTGTCACCTTTGAAGATGTCATGGAGCTCTGTGATGTCCATGCCAATCTTTTTAAAAACGCTGTTAAGGGCGTCGAAGTAGAGGACACCGAACACCCTGGCCATCCAGTTCGGGTCTTCAAGGAAGAAAATCTGGCCCTCCGTGCAGCTTTGATTCGCATTCGGAGATTGTTAGATACCTATGAGTCTATGGAAGACGAGGAAATGCTTGCGGAGATGCGCAAGGGTTTGGTTCGTCAAATGGGGCTTTTGGGGCAATTTGATGTCCACTACCAGCGTAAGGAAGAGCTCTTTTTCCCCATCATGGAGCGCTATGGTCACGATTCACCTCCAAAAGTCATGTGGGGAGTGGATGACCAGATCCGAGAACTCTTTCAAACAGCTTTAACGACAGCCAAGTCACTACCTGAAGTATCGATTAGCAGTGTAAAAGAAGATTTTGAAGCTTTTGCGACAGAGTTTGAAAGTATGATTTTCAAGGAAGAGTCCATCCTTCTCATGATTCTCCTTGAGTCCTTTACTCAGGATGACTGGCTTCAGGTTGCGGAGGAGAGCGATGCTTACGGCTATGCCATCGTCCGTCCGTCTGAGAAATGGGTTCCAGAACGCCAGAGTTTCCTTGAGGAAAAGAGTGCAGAGGAACCTGTTCAACTAGACACGGCAGAAGGTCAAGTTCAGCAAGTTATCGATACACCAGAAGGCCAGTTCACCATTACCTTTACCCCTAAGGAAAAGGAAGCAGTGCTGGACCGCCATAGCCAACAGGCTTTTGGCAATGGCTATCTATCAGTCGAGCAGGCCAACCTCATCCTCAATCACCTCCCTATGGAGATTACTTTTGTCAATAAAGACGATATTTTCCAGTATTACAATGACAATGCGCCAGCTGATGAGATGATTTTCAAACGGACGCCATCTCAAGTCGGACGCAATGTTGAACTCTGTCATCCGCCCAAGTACTTAGACAAGGTGAAGGCTGTTATGCAAGGTCTTCGTGAAGGTAAAAAGGACAAGTATGAAATGTGGTTCAAGTCAGAGTCGCGAGGCAAGTTTATCCACATCACTTATGCCGCAGTACACGATGAAAACGGAGATTTTCAAGGGGTGTTGGAGTATGTTCAGGATATCCAGCCCTACCGAGAAATTGATACGGACTATTTCCGTGGATTAGAATAAGGAGAACCAATGAGTTACGAACAGGAATTTATGAAGGAATTTGAAGCCTGGGTCAGTACCCAGATCATGATCAACGACATGGCGCACAAGGAAAGTCAAAAAGTCTACGAAGAAGACCAAGACGAGCGTGCCAAAGATGCCATGATTCGCTACGAGAGTCGCTTGGATGCTTATCAGTTTTTGCTGGGTAAGTTTGAAAATTTCAAAGCAGGCAAGGGTTTCCATGACTTGCCAGAAGGCTTGTTTGGTGAGCGAAGCTATTAAAATACAGATACTTTCTTGATTTTTTCCCAAAATCTTGATAGAATATCTTTATTAAATCCTTGTCAGAGCAGGGATTTTTTATTGAAAGGATTTTATCATGTCAAAGAAACTCCAACGTAAAAAACAATTGCGAAATAGCCTTCGTCGCTCAGGTGCATTTTCAAGTACGGTGACCAAAGTTGTCGAAGAGACCAAGAAAGTTGTGAAACACGCAGAAAAATCTGCCAGCGAAGCAGGAAAAGTTGTCTCTAAAAAAGTGGAACAAGCAGTAGAAGCGACTAAGGAACAAGTTCAAAAAGTAGCCAATTCTGTAGAAGATTTCGCAGCTACTTTGGGTGGTCTCTCAGTAGATCGTGCTAAGACTTTCTATGATGAAGGGATCAAGTCGGCTGCTGACTTCAAAAACTGGACTGAAAAAGAACTCCTTGCCTTGAAAGGAATCGGCCCAGCTACCATTAAGAAATTAAAAGAGCACGGAATCAGCTTCAAGTAATCTTTCTTGTCCCTTGCATTTCCGTCAAAAACTTGCTACAATAGAGCCATTAGAGGTGTTTTGAATCCCACATTTTACAGAAAGTGGCGGTGCTGAGAAGTCCACAAATGTGTCAAAACTGGTTGCTGATGGATGAAAAATGAAATAATATTGTTTTTTAAAAAAAAGACAAGAGTTGCGGGCTTTGCCCGAAATTGGGTGGTACCGCGGATTAGCACATTCGTCCCTGTCATGGATATGGCAGGGGCGATTTTTTGTAGAAAGCGAGGTAGAAGGATGACAAGAGATGAGTTACCAGAACGAATCGAAACAGAACGGCTAGTTTTACGAGTCCGTACCGTGGCTGATGTTGTGGATATCTTTGACTATGCCAGTAGGTCAGAAGTTTCCTACCCAGCAGGCTTTCCGCCCGTCAAGAGCTTGGAAGATGAGATTTATTATCTAGAGCATATTCTGCCCGAGCGTAATGAAAAGAACAATCTCCCAGCGGGCTATGGAATTGTCGCTAAAGGAACCGATAAGGTCATCGGCTCTGTTGATTTCCCTCGTCGTCACGAGGATGATGTCTTGGAGATTGGCTATATCTTAAATCCAGACCATTGGGGTCTAGGTTATGTTCCAGAAGCAGCGCGTGCCTTGATTGACCTAGCTTTTAAAGAATTGAATCTGCATAAGATTGAACTGACTTGCTTTGGTTATAACCTTCAAAGTCAACGAGTTGCAGAGAAACTTGGCTTTACCCTTGAAGCTCGCATAAGAGACCGCAAAGATGCCCAAGGCAACCGTTGTGACAGTCTGATATATGGCTTGCTGAGGAGTGAGTGGGAGAGTTTTTAATGAGTAAGATATATTCTTGTTTTTATATGCTTTAAGGGAGACATGATGAGAAGTAGTCATAATCAAATATTAGATGCTTGGATTACAGTAGAACAATTATCAGAAGGGAATATTGAAAAAAGTGATTCTAAGTATAAGATTTTTCAAGGTGATGATTATCAATCAATATTAAAAGATTTTTTTAAACGTCAAAAATTAAAATCCAGTTCAGGGATTGCTGTTTATTGTGGAATTTTCCCTTTTCGAAAAATTATTGAAGTGTTAAGAGGCAAATACAATTTAAAGGCGACGGAGGAAGAATTGGGAAGAGCTTCTTATAAATTTACTTTTGCTCTATACTTTGATAAAGATTTGAAGTTCTTAGCTGATAAGTTTTTTTTTACCATGAGTGGGCAAATTTTCAAAAATGGGGAATTGCCTAAAGATTTCTTAATAGCAGAAAATGAGCTTCGAGAACAGTTAGGTCAGGCGTTTCTTGATGGAGAGTTCAATGAAGTTTTTAGTAAACTTCTCAAAAAGTATGAGATTTCACCAAGTGATTGCAGATATTATTTTGTTAAGAATTTTGCTGACGAAATAAATTTACATTCATTTTTTCTAAAGGATTTGAAATATGCAAAATCAATTTATAATGAAAATCTCAATCGTTATTTATCAGGATTCGATTCTGTAAGGGTTAATTTGGACGGCAATAAAGAATCATCCTATTTTAATCCCAAAGATTTAGAAACTATACTTGAACCGAAAAATTATCCATTAGGAAGATTTCCTAGTAACCCTGAATATGCTCTTTCCATGATGCAACAAGTAGCTGTAAATTTAGCTTCGAATGCGGATGAAGATGTGAGAAGTGTCAATGGTCCTCCGGGGACTGGTAAAACGACACTTTTAAAAGATATTTTTGCAGATCTGGTAACGGAACAGGCGAGAATTATTAGTGAATTATCGGCTCCTAAGCTTAAAGGGAATCTAGTTTGTCATGACAAACTAGATCTTATTGCAAAATTACCAAAAGAAATTGCAGAAAAAGGAATCGTAGTTGCAAGTTCTAATAATGGTGCTGTTAAAAATATTGTTAATGAATTACCCCAAAGAAAAGAAATTTATCAGAAATTAAATTGGTTAGATGAATTAAAGAAAATTGATTACTTTGCTGAAATCAGTAATGATTTATTGTTAGAAGATGAAGATGTTTCTAACGACAAAAAATATTGGGGATTGTTTTCGATAGAAGGTGGAAAAAAACAGAATAGAGACCGTCTGCAAAATGTTTTAAAAGCAATACGACAAGAGTTGAATTCGGATAAATTTCAATCGAATCCATCAGTATACGAAGAGTTTAAAATTCAATATCAGAAGCTATTTGATAAAAGAGAAAAGATGCAAGATATAGCAGATAAGATTCGATTGCATGTAAAATTGAAAAATGCTTACCAACAGGTTGAGATAGAGTTTCATCAGGATGATGCCCAAAGACGATCAGAACTATCTAAAATACGGGATAAACATATTCAATTAGAAAATAGTAAAAAGGAAATAGAATCTGAGCTGTTTGAGCATGAGCGTCTTATTTCTATGTTAAATGTTAACAAACAGATAGCAGCACAAGATGTTGAGTTGATAAAATTACAAGCTCCACGTTTCTTATGGTTAAAAAGACTTTTCACACCATCGAAATTAGATACTTATTTTACGAGATTGAATCAAGCGAATGAAAGTCTAAAAGCAGAACTGAAGAAAGTACATGATGAAAGTCAATATTGCCACGGTTTGCAAAAAGAGATAAAAATGCATGAACTTGAATTAAATCAATTGAGTCAAAGGCAACAGAGGTATAATGAATGGAAATCTAAACAAGAAGATAAATTAATTCGTCATCAGGAAAAAATTTTGAAATTACAATCGGAACTTGCTACATACCCTGTTAAAAAGTTGAATTTTTCTGTTCCATATGAAGAACTACAAGTATCAAATTTTTGGTTTGATGATGACTATCGAGAAGAGCAGAGTCGTTTGTTTATTAAAGCACTGGCAGTTAGGAAGCAATTTATATATGACAATAAAAAGCATTTTGAAAAAGCATTATGGATTTGGGAGAAGCCTCAAAACTATTCAATGAGAGATAATGCTAGTGATTTATATAAAGCTGCGTGGAATTGGGTCAATTTCACTGTTCCAGTTATTAGTACAACTTTTGCAAGCTTTAATTCCATGTTTCGGTGTTTGCCTGAAAATAGTATCGGTAATGTATTTATTGATGAAGCGGGTCAGGCATTACCTCAAGCAAGTGTGGGGGCTATTTTTAGAAGTAAGCATATTATGGCTGTTGGGGATCCTTCTCAAATACAACCAGTACAGACTATGGATAAAAATATTTTAGGATTTTTAGCACAGCACCACAAGATAGCCTCTAAATATCTTGTGTCATCAACGCAAGAATTGATGGATTCTGCTAGTAGATATGGTTTTAAAAAACAAGATGGGACATGGATAGGACTTCCTCTCTGGGTTCATCGTCGTTCTAGTGATCCGATGTTCAGTATTTCCAATAAAATTTCTTATGATAATTTAATGGTTCAAGGAAAGGAAGAAGCTCGAGGTCTGGGAGAATGGTTTGACGTTGGTGGAGGTGCTAAGGATAAATTTGTTCCTGAGCAAGCTGATTATTTGAAAGAAGAGTTGCAGAAAAGACATGAGGAATTTGATGATATTTATGTCATTACTCCTTTTAAAAATGTATCGGTTCAACTAGCAAAAGAACTAGATAAAATCGGTTTCACAAAGCGGGAGAATGGAAAACCTATAAATGTAGGGACGGTACATACTTTCCAAGGAAAAGAAAATAAGATTGTATATTTTGTGCTTGGAGCAGATAATATGAGTGAGGGGGCTGCTCGCTGGGCTGTCTCTGAACCCAATATTTTAAACGTTGCAGCGACTAGAGCTAAAGAAGAGTTTTATATTATTGGGAATAAATCTCTTTACAAAGCCACACAGAGCCCTATTATAAGAGATACTATTGACATTTTAGATTCTTATCAAAGTAGCTTAGAAATTAACTAGAAAGGACAAACACATGTCTAAAGAACTTTCACCTAAATACAATCCAGCCGAGGTTGAGGCTGGTCGTTACCAAAAATGGCTTGATGCCGATGTTTTCAAGCCTTCAGGCGATAAAAAGGCTAAGCCTTACTCTATCGTGATTCCACCACCAAACGTAACTGGTAAACTCCACCTTGGTCACGCTTGGGATACGACTTTGCAGGATATCATCATCCGTCAAAAACGTATGCAAGGTTTTGATACGCTTTGGCTTCCAGGGATGGACCACGCGGGTATTGCGACTCAAGCTAAGGTTGAGGAGCGCTTGCGTGGTGAGGGCATTAGCCGTTATGACCTCGGTCGTGAGAAATTCCTCGAGAAAGTCTGGGAATGGAAAGACGAATATGCCACTACCATCAAGGAACAATGGGGCAAGATGGGGCTCTCTGTAGACTACTCTCGTGAGCGTTTCACTCTTGACGAAGGTTTGTCAAAAGCCGTTCGCAAGGTCTTTGTGGACCTTTACAAGAAAGGCTGGATCTACCGCGGTGAGTTCATCATCAACTGGGATCCAGCAGCTCGCACAGCACTTTCTGATATCGAGGTGATTCACAAGGATGTCGAAGGTGCCTTCTACCATATGAATTACATGCTGGAAGATGGCTCACGCGCCCTTGAAGTTGCGACAACTCGTCCTGAAACTATGTTTGGGGACGTTGCGGTTGCGGTCAATCCAGAAGACCCACGCTACAAGGACTTGATTGGTAAAAACGTCATCCTTCCAATCGCTAATAAATTGATTCCAATCGTTGGGGACGAGCACGCAGACCCTGAGTTTGGTACTGGTGTCGTGAAAATCACACCTGCCCACGATCCAAACGACTTCTTGGTTGGTCAACGTCATAACTTGCCACAAGTTAACGTCATGAACGAGGACGGAACCATGAATGACTTGGCCTTCGAATTTGCCGGCATGGACCGTTTTGAAGCTCGTAAGGCAGTCGTTGCTAAGTTGGAAGAAATCGGTGCCCTCGTTAAAATCGAAAAACGTGTTCACAGTGTTGGTCACTCAGAGCGTACAGGTGTCGTGGTGGAGCCACGCTTGTCTACGCAGTGGTTCGTAAAAATGGACCAATTGGCTAAAAATGCCATTGCCAACCAAGATACTGATGATAAGGTAGAATTCTACCCCCCTCGTTTCAACGATACCTTCCTCCAATGGATGGAAAATGTCCACGACTGGGTCATCTCACGTCAGCTCTGGTGGGGTCACCAAATCCCTGCTTGGTACAATGCTGAGGGTGAAATATATGTCGGCGAGGAAGCTCCAGAAGGTGATGGATGGACTCAGGACGAAGACGTCTTGGACACTTGGTTCAGTTCGGCTCTTTGGCCATTCTCAACCATGGGCTGGCCTGATGTTGACTCAGAAGACTTCAAACGTTACTTCCCAACTTC
Organism: Streptococcus oralis; assembly: GCF_006175905.1. Taxonomy (GTDB): domain Bacteria; phylum Bacillota; class Bacilli; order Lactobacillales; family Streptococcaceae; genus Streptococcus; species Streptococcus oralis_BG. Next base: position 587,096 of record NZ_SSNB01000003.1, on the reverse strand, counting down.
AACCTTGGTAACAGGTTACGACATCATATTCTTCTGGGTGTCTCGTATGATCTTCCAATCTTTGGAATTCACTGGCCGTCAGCCATTCCAAAATGTCCTAATCCACGGTCTCATTCGTGATGAGCAAGGACGCAAGATGTCTAAATCTCTGGGTAACGGGATTGACCCGATGGACGTCATCGAGAAATACGGTGCCGATGCCCTTCGTTGGTTCTTGTCAAACGGCTCAGCTCCTGGTCAAGACGTGCGCTTCTCTTACGAGAAAATGGATGCTTCATGGAACTTCATTAACAAGATCTGGAACATCTCTCGCTACATCCTCATGAACAATGAAGGTTTGACTCTCGAGCAAGCAACGGACAATGTGGAAAAAGTTGTCAACAAGGAAGCTGGAAATGTCACAGACCGCTGGATTCTCCACAACCTCAATGAAACGATCGGCAAAGTCACTGAAAACTTTGATAAGTTTGAATTTGGTGTAGCTGGTCATATCCTCTACAACTTCATCTGGGATGAGTTTGCGGACTGGTACGTTGAGTTGACCAAGGAAGTCCTTTATAGCGATAATGAAGAAGAGAAAGTCATCACACGTTCTGTTCTCCTTTACACTTTGGACAAGATCCTTCGTCTCCTTCACCCAATCATGCCATTCGTGACAGAGGAAATCTTTGGACAAATTTCAGAAGGCTCTATCGTTACAGCGGAATACCCAACTGTCAACCCAGCCTTTGAAGACCTTGCAGCTCACACTGGTGTCGAAAGCCTCAAAGACTTGATTCGTGCCGTTCGTAATGCGCGTGCGGAAGTAAACGTAGCGCCAAGCAAGCCAATCACTATCCTTGTTAAGACAAGCGATAGCGACTTGGAAGCCTTCTTTAACAGCAATATCAACTACATCAAACGCTTCACAAATCCAGAACACTTGGAAATCGCTTCAAACATTTCTGCACCCGAACTGGCTATGTCAAGCGTCATTACAGGAGCAGAAATCTACTTGCCACTGGCAGACCTCCTCAATGTCGAAGAAGAACTAGCTCGCCTCGACAAGGAACTCGCTAAATGGCAAAAAGAACTGGATATGGTCGGCAAGAAACTCTCTAACGAACGCTTCGTAGCCAATGCCAAACCAGAAGTTGTCCAAAAAGAACGCGACAAACAAGCCGACTACCAAGCGAAGTACGACGCAACAGTCGCACGTATTGATGAGATGAAGAAACTAATTTGAAAATTATAGGGTAAGCAAAATGGGAATTTTAAAGAAAATATTACAAAATAAAATTGTCAATACAAATGGCTATACTCGTTCCGATACTGGTACTAAAGTTCACGCATATCTACGGACTCATCCCAGAAATCAAGGTGCTGGTAAAAGACTTACGAGAAACATTATCAATGCTTTGAAAAAATAATATTAATCTATCAAAACACGGTTTTAAACCGTGTTTTTTGGTATAATAATGATTAAGAATATTTTAGAGGGACGATTTTTAATGACTGATAGGAATAAGGATACAAATGCCACAGCTTCTGCATTTGGATGGGATTTTCAATACAATCTAGCATTATATTTGGTGATGGACCAAGATCTTAGACAAGTTGAAAAATTTAAGGTAGAGGGTGCCACAGAGGATATTGAAATTTACTTTCGCAATAAAGAGCCGATCTATATACAAGCCAAATCACAAGAAAATCCTTATTCAAAATCTACAACTACTCAACATTTGACTAATGCAATTAATTCTCTAATTAATGCTGTAAGTAAAGTTAATGAGGAATATAGTGAAGTGATTTATGGAAATAATATTGAAATACCTATAAGAGCAAATAAAAAAAATAATTTATTCGAAGGTAATAGAGTCAAGAGAAGCTATAAAAATCTCCCCGATGGCCATCAAAAGAAAATCGATTCTATTATTGATAAATCTGAAGTTATATTTGATAAAAATAAATTAAAAGAGAAACTTTTTATTTTAAAAGTTGAATTTTCTGAAGATGATGATGAGACTCGTTATCGATTTATTAAAGAGAAAGTAATCAATTGTTTAAATGGTATTGGACTGAAAGGTTACAAGGCAAATAGAATTTTTGCTTATTTACAAAATGAATTTAAAAATAATGCTTCTAAAAGAGTTGATTTAACTATACAAGAATTTGGTTGGTTGATTATTCTTTACAGTATTAATATTGAGGAGAATACTGTATATGAAATTTTTGATATTCCTCAAATTAGTGAAGAACGTTTAAAAACGGATTTTTCAGAGTTAATTTTTAAGAAGTCATTAGATTTTGAGCTTATTACATCAGTAATATCTGAATACAATAGGTTTTCTATTAGTTGTACTACAAGAAGAGATACCGAGATTAGTTTCATCAATGAATACTACAGTAAATATAAGGATGACATTTTAAGTTTGGAAGATGTAATATCTAACGATTTTTTAGATGATTTAACAAAAGTGATATTGTTTCAAATCCTATCTTCATATTCAGACATAAACAGTGTCAAAAAGGGGTTAAGTATATGAAATTTAAGTTATTAAAGGTTATTAATGGATATGAATCAAAATTATTTGAGTTTGGTGAAAAAACAGAAATTCATAGTGATATCAATAGCGTGGGAAAATCAACATTGTTACGCTTATTATTTTATGCAATGGGATATCCAATACCGTCTACGAAAAAAATTAGATTTTCAAAATTACAAACTAAACTAGTCCTTGAAACTGAAAAAGAGATTATTTTAAGTCGCAGAGATAATAATATTTCGCTTGAAATAGAAGGTGTCAGAGAAAACTTAGAATTGCCAAGAGATTTATATTATATTTTGGGTAAAGTATTTGAAACTAATAATATTAATGTTCTAGAAAGTCTTCTAGGGTGTATATATTTAGATCAAGATAAGGGGTGGACATTACTAAATAGAGGGACAGTCATTGGAGGAATAAAATTTAAGGTTGAAACTTTAATAGAGGGCATATCAGAAAAAGATATAGCTAATTTAAAAATAGAAGTAGAAAAAATAACATCTGAATTAAAGCGACTTAAAGAACTACAAAAAATTGTATTATTTCAGAGTGAGAATTTTAACCTAATGGAACAAAGTAATTTTCAAAGCAATAAGAGCTCAGATATAGAAAAAGACATTTTGATTGTTAGGAGTAATAAAAATGAGTTATTAAAAAAATTATCAACTTTGAAAGAACTTGCTACAAAAAATGAAGGCTATCTTTCATATATTGAGAGTCTGGGATTGAGTGTGCGATGCTCGACAGGGGAAATAGTTGAACTAAGTAGAGATAACATTTTAGGTTTTGATGATATACAAAAAATAATTGATTTACGAATATTTCATTTAAATCAAGAAATTGATAAATTATCCAAAAGAGAAATTGAACTCAAACAAGAAATTGAAAATTCTCAATACCTTGTCAGAGTTGAGAATCCCATTAAATTATTTGAGCAACGTTTACAACTTATAGTGGCACCCAGAGAAATTATTGAGGATGAAATTCGAAGGTTAAAGCAACGAAAGAAAGAACTTGAAAATTATATAAAAATCTCTTTACGTGATGATACTAATCAAAATCTTTTTGATAACATTTTAAAATTTGCTACAAAGTTAGGTGTTGAAGAATATTTGAATATAGATAAAAATTTTGTATTTACCTCAGATTTGAAATCCCTAAGTGGAACGGTGTTACATAAATTAGTATTTTGCTATAAAATGGCATATATAACGGAAATTCAAAAATACTTAGGGATTACCCTCCCAATAGTGCTTGATTCTCCTAGCGGGAGAGAGGTTGATCAAAAGAATATTGAGGACATGTTTAATATTTTGAATACAGATTTTAGATACAATCAGATTATTATCGCATCGATATTTAAATATAGTGAATTTGATGCAGATAAACTTATCGATATACAGGAAAGTCTATTGGAACAATAATTTTTTAGAAATCAGCCTACTACACAGTAAACTCAGTCAATTTGTTCCTACATCTCCCCCTCACGATGCCATCGGTTGGGTCGCAAAGAAATAAAAGTCTTGCCACTTTCTCCCATTTAACCTTTGACTATTCCGCAAAATTATCGTACAATAAAGAGTACATGATAAAATGAGGTCAGAGTCTGTCTGCTCTGGCGATAGTAGTAAAAATGAGGAGAAACGCTTTGGAATTAGAAGTATTTGCTGGGCAAGAAAAAAGTGAACTATCTATGATTGAGGTAGCGCGTGCTATCTTGGAACTTCGTGGTCGCGATCATGAGATGCATTTTAGTGATCTTGTAAACGAAATTCAAAACTACCTTGGAACATCAAACAGCGATATCCGCGAAGCTTTGCCTTTGTTCTACACAGAGTTGAACTTTGACGGTAGCTTCATCTCACTTGGGGACAACAAATGGGGCCTTCGTTCATGGTATGGTGTAGACGAAATCGACGAAGAAATCATCGCTCTTGAAGAAAGTGATGACGATGAAGTAGCACCAAAAGCTAAGAAAAAACGTGTCAATGCCTTCATGGATGGCGATTCAGATGCCATTGATTACAATGCAGATGATCCAGAAGACGAAGATGCGTACGAAGCAGACCCAGCTCTTTCATATGATGATGAAAATCCAGATGATGAGAAAAATGAAGTGGAAGCCTACGATGCGGAAATCAACGAAATCGCTCCTGATGACTTGGGAGAAGACGTGGATCTCAACGAAGAAGACGACGAGTTTTCTGACGATGATGCTGAAACGAGTGAAGAAGAGTAAAAGACTTCACAGAGGAGATCGCCTGATCTCCTTTTTTCTTGCTTGGGTAGAGTGTTTAAGCGGGTCCTCTGTTTGGATGCTGTCCTTTTTTGGTTTTCTGAAAACAATCTTCTTTTTTTATGTTTTACCAATTCGGGTTGACAAATGTTCTGCTTTAAGGTATCATATTGTTCGGGCACCTCTTTTAGAGGTCGGGGCTCCCTAGTTACTAGGGAGCTATTTTTGTTTTTTCAGGAAGTTTTTCTTGAATTATAGTTATTCATAAGGGTCTTGTTTTCTATCTCCCCTCGTAGTTAACAAGACCTTGAGCATTTTAGAAAGAGGAATCTATGTCTACGAAATATATTTTTGTAACTGGTGGTGTGGTATCGTCTATTGGGAAAGGGATTGTGGCAGCAAGTCTGGGTCGTCTCTTGAAAAATCGTGGTCTAAAGGTGACTATTCAGAAGTTTGACCCTTATATCAATATCGATCCGGGAACCATGAGTCCTTACCAGCATGGGGAAGTCTTTGTGACAGATGATGGGGCTGAGACCGATTTGGACTTGGGTCACTATGAACGGTTCATCGATATCAATCTCAACAAATATTCCAACGTGACAACTGGTAAAATTTACAGTGAAGTTCTTCGTAAGGAACGACATGGAGAATACCTTGGGGCAACTGTCCAAGTCATTCCTCATATCACAGATGCTTTGAAGGAAAAAATCAAGCGTGCTGCTGTAACGACAGACTCTGACGTCATTATCACAGAGGTTGGTGGAACCGTTGGAGATATCGAGTCCTTGCCATTCTTAGAGGCGCTTCGTCAGATGAAGGCAGATGTGGGTGCAGATAATGTTATGTATATCCACACAACCTTACTTCCTTATCTAAAGGCTGCTGGTGAGATGAAGACCAAGCCGACTCAGCATTCAGTAAAAGAATTGCGAGGATTGGGAATCCAGCCAAATATGTTGGTCATTCGCACCGAGAAACCAGCTGGTCAAGGAATTAAAAACAAACTAGCCCAGTTCTGTGACGTAGCACCAGAAGCTGTTATCGAGTCTTTGAATGTCGAACATCTTTACCAAATTCCATTAAACTTGCAGGCGCAAGGCATGGACCAAATTGTCTGTGACCATTTGAAACTAGATGCACCAACAGCGGATATGACAGAGTGGTCAGCCATGGTGGACAAGGTCATGAACCTCAAGAAACAGGTCAAGATTTCCCTCGTTGGTAAGTATGTGGAGTTGCAAGATGCCTACATCTCTGTGGTCGAAGCCTTGAAACACTCTGGGTATGCCAACGACGCAGAAGTGAAGATTAATTGGATCAATGCCAATGATGTGACAGCAGAGAATGTGGCGGAGCTCTTGTCGGATGCGGACGGAATCATCGTACCAGGTGGTTTTGGTCAACGTGGTACGGAAGGGAAAATCCAAGCGATCCGCTATGCGCGTGAGAATGATGTCCCAATGTTGGGTGTCTGCTTGGGAATGCAGTTGACTTGTATCGAGTTTGCTCGTCATGTTTTAGGGCTTGAAGGTGCCAATTCTGCAGAACTTGATCCTGATACAAAATACCCTATCATTGATATCATGCGTGACCAGGTTGATGTTGAGGATATGGGTGGAACCCTTCGTTTGGGACTTTATCCATCTAAGTTGAAACGTGGTTCTAAGGCAGCAGCTGCTTATCACAATCAAGAAGTGGTACAACGCCGTCACCGTCACCGTTATGAGTTTAACAATGCCTTCCGTGAACAATTTGAGGCAGCAGGCTTTGTCTTTTCAGGAGTTTCTCCTGACAATCGATTGGTAGAAATTGTGGAAATTCCTGAAAATAAATTCTTTGTGGCTTGTCAGTATCACCCTGAACTTTCCAGCCGTCCAAACCGTCCAGAAGAACTCTACACTGCCTTTGTCACTGCAGCAGTTGAGAACAGCAATTAGTAAAATCAGAACCTTTGAGAACAATCTCAGAGGTTTTTTAATCCATTCAGGAAAGCTTTGCTAACTCAGATGCTTGCCGATAAGAATTAGAAGTCCCCTTTCTCACTGAGGGAAGAGGATTTTTACTTGTTTTTCTGCTACTTCCTCATTTGTCCTAGAACCTTTTTTGTGTTACAATGAAAGGTATGAAAGCTAAGAAATTATGGATGACTGGCTTGACTGTGGCTGGTCTAAGTGCCCTTGCTTTGGGGGCTAAAAAAGCAGCAGATAACTACAAACTGATGAAGACGCAAGAAGAGTTGACCGCTATCGTGCGCGAACTTTTCTCAGATATGGGTGAGATTGCGACTCTCTATGTTCAAGTCTACGAAAGTAGCCTAGAGCGACTTGTCGGAGGAGTCATTTTCGAGGATGGCCGTCATTATACCTTTGTCTATGAAAATGAAGACCTAGTCTATGAGGAGGAAGTCTTATGATAACTCCCAATAGTATAGAAGAGCTTGCAGGTTTTGTCGAGCAAGATGGCAAGAAGGTTTTCCTTTTTGTGGCGGACTGGTGTGGCGATTGTCGTTATATCTATCCTGCCTTGCCAGAAATTGAGGAGACCAATCCAGAATTCACCTTTATTCGAGTGGATCGAGACCAGTACATGGATCTGGCTAAACTCTGGGATGTTTACGGGATTCCTAGCCTTGTTGTGCTAGAAAAGGACAAGGAAATCGGGCGATTTGTCAATCGCGACCGTAAAAGCAAGGAAGAAATTAACGACTTTTTAGCAGGACTGAAATAGGAGAAAAGGAAAGAATGATTTTTACATATAATAAAGAGCATGTCGGCGATGTCCTTATGGTCATCGTGAAAAATAGCGGCGATGCCAAACTGGACGTGGAGCGCAAAGGCAAGGTAGCCCGTGTTTTCCTCAAAGAAAATGGAGAAACAGTAGCTTGGAATATTTTCGAAGTTTCAAGTTTGTTTGAAATTGCAGAGCGCGGTCAAGTCTTTTTGACAGATGAGCAAGTCGCTCGTTTGAACCAAGAATTGCAGGCGGAAGGATTTACAGAAGAAATTGTCAATGACAAGGAACCTAAGTTTGTTGTTGGTGAAATTGTCGAGATGGTAGCCCATCCAGATAGTGACCACCTCAACATCTGCCAAGTTGCAGTCGCAAGTGATAAGACAGTGCAAATCGTTGCAGGGGCTCCCAATGCGCGTGTTGGGTTGAAAACCATTGTAGCTCTTCCTGGAGCGATGATGCCAAAAGGCAATCTCATTTTCCCAGGCGAACTTCGCGGTGAAAAGAGTTTTGGCATGATGTGCAGCCCTCGTGAGTTGCATTTGCCAAATGCTCCGCAAAAACGTGGGGTTATTGAATTATCAGAAGAACAAGTTGTCGGAACTCCATTTGACCCAGCCAAACACTGGACGGCCTAGGAAATTGTCGGTATTTGATAGACCAGATAGAGGGGGATAAGATGGCGAAAAATGTAGTGATTACAGGAGCGACCTCAGGAATCGGTGAAGCGATTGCGCGTGCTTATCTGGAGCAGGGAGAGAATGTCGTTCTAACAGGGCGACGGACAGACAGACTAGAGGCCCTCAAGTCAGAGTTTGCAGAAACGTTTCCAAATCAAACCGTTTGGACCTTTCCACTGGATGTCACGGATATGACCATGGTCAAGACTGTCTGCTCCGATATTTTGGAAACGATAGGGCAGATTGATATATTGGTCAATAACGCTGGACTAGCTCTTGGTTTGGCTCCCTATCAAGACTATGAAGAGTTGGATATGCTGACCATGTTGGATACCAATGTCAAGGGGTTGATGGCAGTCACTCGCTGTTTCTTGCCAGCAATGGTAAAAGCGAATCAGGGACATATTATCAACATGGGATCGACCGCAGGAATCTATGCCTATGCTGGGGCAGCTGTTTACTCAGCCACCAAGGCAGCAGTTAAGACTTTTTCAGATGGTCTGCGAATTGATACCATTGCAACAGATATCAAGGTGACCACCATTCAACCAGGGATTGTCGAAACAGATTTCTCTACAGTTCGTTTTCATGGTGACAAAGAGCGTGCTGCCACCGTCTATCAGGGAATTGAGGCCTTGCAAGCTCAGGATATTGCAGATACAGTGGTCTATGTGACCAGTCAGCCTCGTCGTGTGCAGATTACAGATATGACCATTATGGCCAATCAACAAGCGACAGGTTTCATGGTTCATAAAAAATAAAAAATTTCTTCGAAAAGTTACAAATTTCTGTAACTTTTTTTGATTCCCTGCGAATAGATAAGTAGGAGGAAGAAAATATGTATAATAAAGTTATCATGATCGGGCGTTTGACGTCTACACCAGAATTGCACAAAACAAACAACGACAAGTCAGTGGCGAGAGCAACTATCGCTGTGAACCGTCGTTACAAAGACCAAAACGGGGAACGTGAAGCTGACTTTGTCAATCTTGTTCTTTGGGGGAAATTGGCTGAAACCTTGGCAAGCTACGCAACTAAAGGTAGTCTTATCTCTGTGGATGGAGAACTTCGTACCCGTCGCTTTGAGAAAAATGGCCAGATGAACTATGTGACTGAAGTCCTTGCCACAGGATTCCAACTTTTGGAAAGTCGCGCCCAACGTGCTATGCGTGAAAATAATGCTGGACAGGATTTGGCAGATTTGGTCTTGGAAGAGGAAGAATTGCCATTTTAAGCATTGAGAAGCCTGACTTGATCTCAGGCTTTTTATCTTGCCAAAGTCAGACTTTTTTCTTGACTATTTCTGACCAAGTGATACAATAGAACTATGGATTAGCACTCGGGTATAAAGAGTGCTAACAATATCTATCTCATTATGGAGGAAAGCAAATGTTGAAACCATTGGGAGACCGTGTGGTCTTGAAAATCGAAGAAAAAGAACAAACTGTTGGAGGCTTTGTCCTTGCAGGCTCAGCCCAAGAAAAAACAAAAACAGCCCAAGTTGTAGCTACTGGACAAGGTGTTCGTACCTTGAACGGTGACTTGGTTGCTCCAAGCGTTAAGCCTGGGGACCGTGTCTTAGTTGAAGCTCATGCAGGTATTGATGTCAAAGATGGCGATGAAAAGTACATTATCGTAGGCGAAGCCAACATCTTGGCAATCATTGAAGAATAGAAGGAGAAAGTAAGTATGTCAAAAGAAATTAAATTTTCATCTGATGCTCGTTCAGCGATGGTCCGTGGTGTCGATATCCTAGCGGACACAGTTAAAGTAACCTTAGGACCAAAGGGTCGTAATGTCGTTCTTGAAAAATCATTTGGCTCACCATTGATTACCAATGACGGTGTTACTATTGCCAAAGAAATTGAATTAGAAGACCATTTTGAAAATATGGGTGCCAAATTGGTATCAGAAGTAGCTTCAAAAACAAATGATATTGCAGGTGACGGAACGACAACTGCAACTGTTTTGACTCAAGCGATTGTCCGCGAAGGAATCAAAAACGTTACTGCAGGTGCTAATCCAATCGGCATTCGTCGTGGGATTGAAGCAGCAGTTGCCGCAGCTGTAGAAGCCTTGAAAAACAATGCCATCCCTGTTGCCAATAAGGAAGCCATCGCTCAGGTTGCTGCGGTGTCTTCTCGTTCTGAAAAAGTCGGCGAATACATTTCTGAAGCCATGGAAAAAGTTGGGAAAGACGGTGTTATCACCATTGAAGAGTCACGTGGTATGGAAACAGAACTTGAAGTGGTAGAAGGAATGCAGTTTGACCGTGGTTACCTTTCACAGTACATGGTGACAGATAGTGAAAAAATGGTGGCTGACCTTGAAAATCCATACATCTTGATTACAGACAAGAAGATTTCCAATATCCAAGAAATCTTGCCACTCCTTGAAAGCATTCTTCAAAGCAATCGTCCACTCTTGATTATTGCAGATGATGTGGATGGTGAGGCTCTTCCAACTCTTGTATTAAACAAGATTCGTGGAACCTTCAATGTGGTGGCAGTTAAAGCCCCTGGCTTTGGTGACCGTCGTAAAGCTATGCTGGAAGATATCGCCATCTTGACAGGTGGAACCGTCATCACAGAAGATCTTGGTCTTGAGTTGAAAGACGCGACCATTGAAGCGCTTGGTCAAGCTGCTAGAGTGACTGTTGACAAAGACAGCACGGTTATTGTAGAAGGTGCGGGTAACCCTGAAGCCATTTCCCACCGTGTTGCTGTTATCAAGTCACAAATCGAAACTACAACTTCAGAATTCGACCGTGAAAAACTCCAAGAACGCTTGGCTAAATTATCAGGTGGTGTCGCTGTTATCAAGGTCGGAGCAGCAACTGAAACGGAGTTGAAAGAAATGAAACTCCGCATTGAAGATGCCCTCAACGCTACTCGTGCAGCCGTTGAAGAAGGAATCGTTGCTGGTGGTGGAACGGCTCTTGCCAATGTCATTCCAGCTGTTGCTGCCTTGGAATTGACAGGAGATGAAGCGACAGGACGCAATATCGTTCTCCGTGCCTTGGAAGAACCTGTTCGTCAAATCGCCCACAATGCAGGATTTGAAGGGTCTATCGTCATCGATCGCTTGAAGAATGCTGAAGTTGGTACAGGGTTCAACGCAGCAACTAGCGAGTGGGTTAATATGATTGATCAAGGAATCATCGACCCAGTTAAGGTTAGCCGTTCTGCCCTTCAAAATGCAGCATCTGTAGCCAGCTTGATTTTGACAACAGAAGCAGTTGTAGCCAATAAACCAGAACTAGTAACCCCAGCTCCAGCCATGGATCCAAGCATGATGGGTGGAATGATGTAAGCTGTTAATACTAAGCAAATCATAAAAAACACAAAAGGAGGGAATGAGCATCCCTCCTTTTATCGCTTCCTTTTTATAAAATAGATTTGAGCTCCCCTAACTTATGTGATAAAATAAGACTAGTAAAAGGAGTAGAACATGATTGATGTAGAAGAAATTCTGAGCAAGATGAATCCCAATCAGAAGATTAATTATGACCGTGTCATGCAGAAAATGGTTCAGGTTTGGGAAAAAAATGAGCAACGTCCCACTATTCTCATGCATGTTTGCTGTGCTCCTTGTAGCACCTACACCCTCGAGTACCTGACCAAATACGCTGATGTGACAATCTATTTTGCCAATTCCAATATCCATCCTAAGGCAGAATACCACAAGCGGGCTTATGTCACCAAAAAATTTGTCAGTGATTTCAATGAGCGAACGGGAAATACGGTTCAGTATCTTGAAGCTCCCTACGAACCAAATGAATACCGAAAGCTAGTCAGAGGACTTGAAGAAGAACCCGAAGGTGGCGACCGTTGCAAGGTGTGCTTTGATTACCGTCTGGACAAAACAGCGCAAGTGGCTATGGATTTGGGATTTGACTACTTTGGTTCAGCCTTGACCATCAGTCCCCATAAGAATTCTCAAACCATCAACAGCATCGGAATTGATGTGCAAAAGATTTATACAACCCACTATCTCCCAAGTGATTTCAAGAAAAACCAAGGTTACAAGCGTTCGGTGGAGATGTGCGAGGAGTATGATATTTATCGTCAATGTTATTGTGGATGTGTCTATGCAGCTCAAGCCCAGAACATTGATCTTGTTCAGGTTAAGAAGGATGCCACGGCTTTCTTGTTGGATAAGGATGTTGAAAAAGACTATTCCCACATCAAGTTTACTGTTACTAAATTAGATATATAGAAATTAACCCAGCTTCCAGGCTGGGTTTTTCAAATAAAAAACCAGGGCTCTCACCCCGGTTTGACAACTTTACCGATTCTTTAGTTCTATGTAGCGTTTGTACCAAATGTTGACATAGGCCTCTGAGAAAGGACCGCGTCCATTGTTGATCCAATCAACAAGGATTTTAACATGCTCTTTCAAAATATAGTCTAAATCATCAGAATACTTCATTTTGCGTTTATGGCGCTCATACTCTTCAACGTCCAAGAGACGCTTTTCACCATCAGTGAAGACCTTGACATCCAAATCATAATCAATGTATTTCAGGGCTTCCTCATCTAGATAGTAGGGGCTGGCCATATTGCAATAGTAGGAAATCCCATTATCGCGAATCATGGCAATAATATTAAACCAATATTTTTTGTGAAAGTAAACAATAGCCGGTTCTCGAGTCACCCAACGACGACCGTCACTTTCGGTAACAAGTGTGTGGTCGTTGACGCCGATAATGGCGTTCTCTGTTGTTTTTAGTACCATGGTGTCTCGCCAAGTACGGTGAAGACTCCCATCATGCTTATAACTTTGAATTGTAATAAAGTCGCCTTCTTTTGGAAGTTTCATAACTAACCAACTTTCTACAATTTATAAGTTTATCGTTTACTATTATATCATAAATCGGTCTAATTTTTTTGAATTTTACACGAAAATGTTAAAGATATTCTCTGAGAGCGCTTGCTATATCCGAAAAATCATAGCCTTTTCTAGCTAGGACCTGAGTTAAACGTTGCTTTAGTTCGTAACCTTCATATTTACGAGCATATTTAGAATATTGTTTATCCAGTTCTTTAAAAATAAGCTCTTGAGTCGTTTCTTGGTCGACTTGACTATCCAAGTCATCAAAAGCATTTTTAGCATCAGAATAGGAGAAGCCTTTGTTCGTCAAGTTTTGAATAATCTTATCCTGCAAGGCACGAGCAGGAAGCTTTCCATTGTATTTTTTAAGCAGTTTTTCTGAAACACGTTGAGCAACCTCTGAAAAATCAAAATCCTTTAAAACCTCTTCAATAGTTGATTTGGCAATCCCTTTTTGAGACAGTTTTTGAGCTAGCACATAAGGTCCCTTATCTCCAGAAAGTTGATTGGCGTTGATGATAGAGCAGGCATACTGACGATCATTTATCCAGTTATCATCTTTAAGACTAGCGATAACTTGACTAATGATTTTTTCTTCAATATCATACTTTTTCAGATACTCTCGCACTTCCTTTTCAGTACGAGCCTTGAAGGATAAATGGTAGAGGGCGAGATTCTTACCATACGAAAACTGAGCAAAGCCCTGAATCTCGATAAGTTCCTCTTTGCTAATGACCTTATCTCGAGACAACATAAAACGGACGATGGTATCTTCCGTGATATAAGAGGTTTGCTGTCCATCTAACTCCATCAAGTAGAGACGTTTTTTCTTTTCAAGTTTTGTGATTTTCATAGTTCTATTATACCCTAAAATGTGATAAGATAGGGGTATGAATCTGAAAGTCAAACAAAAAATACCTTTAAAAATCAAGCGGATGGGCATCAATGGTGAGGGAATCGGTTTCTATCAGAAAACCCTCGTTTTTGTGCCAGGCGCTCTCAAAGGAGAAGATATCTATTGTCAGATTACTTCTATTAAACGTAATTTTGTTGAAGCCAAATTGCTAAAGGTCAATAAGAAATCTAAATTTCGAGTCGTACCGGCTTGTACGATTTATAATGAATGTGGTGGTTGCCAAATTATGCACCTCCACTATGATAAACAGTTAGAGTTCAAAACGGATCTGCTCCGCCAAGCCCTGAAAAAATTTGCTCCTGCAGGATATGAAAACTATGAAATCCGTCCAACTATCGGAATGCAGGAACCAAAGTACTACCGTGCTAAGCTTCAATTCCAGACTCGAAAATTCAACAATCAGGTCAAGGCAGGTTTGTATGCGCAAAACTCTCATTACCTCGTAGAGTTAAAAGACTGCTTGGTACAAGATAAGGAAACCCAAGTGATAGCGAATCGCCTAGCTGAACTTCTTACTTACCACCAAATTCCAATTACAGATGAGAGAAAAACGCTCGGTGTTCGCACCATCATGGTACGCAGAGCAAGAAAAACGGGGCAAGTTCAGATTATCATTGTCACAAATCGCCAGCTTAATTTAAATCAACTGGTCAAAGACTTAGTCAATGATTTTCCAGAAGTTGTCACGGTTGCTGTCAATACAAATACAGCAAAAACAAGTGAAATCTATGGTGAAAAGACGGAAATTATCTGGGGCCAAGAGAGTATTCAAGAAGGAGTACTGGACTATGAGTTTTCTCTCTCGCCCCGAGCTTTTTATCAGCTTAATCCGGAGCAGACAGAAATTCTCTATAGTGAAGCAGTTAAGGCTCTGGATGTCAGCAAAGAGGATCATCTGATCGATGCGTATTGCGGTGTTGGGACAATCGGATTTGCCTTCGCAAATAAGGTCAAGAGTCTCAGAGGAATGGATATTATTCCGGAAGCTATTGAAGATGCCAAGCGAAATGCTAAAAAAATGGGATTTGACAATACCCATTATGAGGCGGGAACAGCAGAAGAGATTATTCCACGCTGGTATCAAGAAGGCTACCGAGCAAATGCCCTGATAGTCGACCCTCCTCGTACAGGCTTAGATGATAAGCTGTTGGATACTATTCTGACCTATGTTCCAGAAAAAATGGTCTATGTATCCTGCAATGTTTCGACCTTGGCGCGAGATTTAGTTAAATTAGTAAAAGTCTATGACCTCCAGTATATCCAGTCGGTCGATATGTTTCCCCACACTGCACGGACAGAAGCAGTGGTTAAGTTAGTGAAGAAAAGAAAAAATCAACTTCACTGAAAAAAGTCCTTGACAAAGGTAAAAAAGTAGGTATAATAGAAAGAGTTGAAAAGCTCAAGGTCCGTTGGTCAAGGGGTTAAGACACCGCCTTTTCACGGCGGTAACACGGGTTCGAATCCCGTACGGACTATGGTGTATTGCGGTTAAAAAAACTTGAAAAAAGTTTAAAAAATCTGTTGACAGAGGCAGGTAGCTGTGATATACTAATATAGTTGTCGCTCGAGAGCAATTGAGTGACAAAGACCTTTGAAAACTGAACAAGACGAACCAATGTGCAGGGCACTATAACTGAGGTTATAGTACTGAACAATGAAAAAACAATAAATCTGTCAGTGACAGAAATGAGTGAGAACTCAAACTTTTAATGAGAGTTTGATCCTGGCTCAGGACGAACGCTGGCGGCGTGCCTAATACATGCAAGTAGAACGCTGAAGGAGGAGCTTGCTCTTCTGGATGAGTTGCGAACGGGTGAGTAACGCGTAGGTAACCTGCCTGGTAGCGGGGGATAACTATTGGAAACGATAGCTAATACCGCATAAGAGTAGATGTTGCATGACATTTGCTTAAAAGGTGCAATTGCATCACTACCAGATGGACCTGCGTTGTATTAGCTAGTTGGTGAGGTAACGGCTCACCAAGGCAACGATACATAGCCGACCTGAGAGGGTGATCGGCCACACTGGGACTGAGACACGGCCCAGACTCCTACGGGAGGCAGCAGTAGGGAATCTTCGGCAATGGACGGAAGTCTGACCGAGCAACGCCGCGTGAGTGAAGAAGGTTTTCGGATCGTAAAGCTCTGTTGTAAGAGAAGAACGAGTGTGAGAGTGGAAAGTTCACACTGTGACGGTATCTTACCAGAAAGGGACGGCTAACTACGTGCCAGCAGCCGCGGTAATACGTAGGTCCCGAGCGTTGTCCGGATTTATTGGGCGTAAAGCGAGCGCAGGCGGTTAGATAAGTCTGAAGTTAAAGGCTGTGGCTTAACCATAGTACGCTTTGGAAACTGTTTAACTTGAGTGCAAGAGGGGAGAGTGGAATTCCATGTGTAGCGGTGAAATGCGTAGATATATGGAGGAACACCGGTGGCGAAAGCGGCTCTCTGGCTTGTAACTGACGCTGAGGCTCGAAAGCGTGGGGAGCAAACAGGATTAGATACCCTGGTAGTCCACGCCGTAAACGATGAGTGCTAGGTGTTAGACCCTTTCCGGGGTTTAGTGCCGCAGCTAACGCATTAAGCACTCCGCCTGGGGAGTACGACCGCAAGGTTGAAACTCAAAGGAATTGACGGGGGCCCGCACAAGCGGTGGAGCATGTGGTTTAATTCGAAGCAACGCGAAGAACCTTACCAGGTCTTGACATCCCTCTGACCGCTCTAGAGATAGAGTTTTCCTTCGGGACAGAGGTGACAGGTGGTGCATGGTTGTCGTCAGCTCGTGTCGTGAGATGTTGGGTTAAGTCCCGCAACGAGCGCAACCCCTATTGTTAGTTGCCATCATTCAGTTGGGCACTCTAGCGAGACTGCCGGTAATAAACCGGAGGAAGGTGGGGATGACGTCAAATCATCATGCCCCTTATGACCTGGGCTACACACGTGCTACAATGGCTGGTACAACGAGTCGCAAGCCGGTGACGGCAAGCTAATCTCTTAAAGCCAGTCTCAGTTCGGATTGTAGGCTGCAACTCGCCTACATGAAGTCGGAATCGCTAGTAATCGCGGATCAGCACGCCGCGGTGAATACGTTCCCGGGCCTTGTACACACCGCCCGTCACACCACGAGAGTTTGTAACACCCGAAGTCGGTGAGGTAACCTTTTAGGAGCCAGCCGCCTAAGGTGGGATAGATGATTGGGGTGAAGTCGTAACAAGGTAGCCGTATCGGAAGGTGCGGCTGGATCACCTCCTTTCTAAGGATAAGGAACTGCACATTGGTCTTGTTTAGTCTTGAGAGGTCTTGTGGGGCCTTAGCTCAGCTGGGAGAGCGCCTGCTTTGCACGCAGGAGGTCAGCGGTTCGATCCCGCTAGGCTCCATTGGTGAGAGATCACCAAGTAATGCACATTGAAAATTGAATATCTATATCAAATAGTAACAAGAAAATAAACCGAAACGCTGTAGTATTAAAAGAGTTTATGACTGAAAGGTCAAAAAATAAGGTTAAGTTAATAAGGGCGCACGGTGGATGCCTTGGCACTAGGAGCCGAAGAAGGACGTGACAAACGACGATATGCCTTGGGTAGCTGTAAGTAAGCGATGATCCAGGGATTTCCGAATGGGGGAACCCAACAGGTACTACCTGTTACCCATATCTGTTAAGGATATGAGGAGGAAGACGCAGTGAACTGAAACATCTAAGTAGCTGCAGGAAGAGAAAGCAAAAGCGATTGCCTTAGTAGCGGCGAGCGAAACGGCAGGAGGGCAAACCGAAGAGTTTACTCTTCGGGGTTGTAGGACTGCAATGTGGACTCAAAGATTATAGAAGAATGATTTGGGAAGATCAGCCAAAGAGAGTAATAGCCTCGTATTTAAAATAGTCTTTGTACCTAGCAGTATCCTGAGTACGGCGGGACACGAGAAATCCCGTCGGAATCTGGGAGGACCATCTCCCAACCCTAAATACTCCCTAGTGACCGATAGTGAACCAGTACCGTGAGGGAAAGGTGAAAAGCACCCCGGGAGGGGAGTGAAATAGAACCTGAAACCGTGTGCCTACAACAAGTTCGAGCCCGTTAATGGGTGAGAGCGTGCCTTTTGTAGAATGAACCGGCGAGTTACGATATGATGCGAGGTTAAGTTGAAGAGACGGAGCCGCAGGGAAACCGAGTCTGAATAGGGCGCATTAGTATCATGTCGTAGACCCGAAACCATGTGACCTACCCATGAGCAGGTTGAAGGTGCGGTAAGACGCACTGGAGGACCGAACCAGGGCACGTTGAAAAGTGCTTGGATGACTTGTGGGTAGCGGAGAAATTCCAAACGAACTTGGAGATAGCTGGTTCTCTCCGAAATAGCTTTAGGGCTAGCGTCGACATAAAGATTCTTGGAGGTAGAGCACTGTTTGGGTGAGGGGTCCATCCCGGATTACCAATCTCAGATAAACTCCGAATGCCAATGAATTATGGTCGGCAGTCAGACTGCGAGTGCTAAGATCCGTAGTCGAAAGGGAAACAGCCCAGACCACCAGCTAAGGTCCCAAAATAATTGTTAAGTGGAAAAGGATGTGGGGTTGCACAGACAACTAGGATGTTAGCTTAGAAGCAGCTATTCATTCAAAGAGTGCGTAATAGCTCACTAGTCGAGTGACCCTGCGCCGAAAATGTACCGGGGCTAAAACAATTTACCGAAGCTGTGGATACCTTTATAGGTATGGTAGGAGAGCGTTCTATGTGTGAAGAAGGTATACCGTGAGGAGTGCTGGAACGCATAGAAGTGAGAATGCCGGTATGAGTAGCGAAAGACAGGTGAGAATCCTGTCCACCGTAAGACTAAGGTTTCCAGGGGAAGGCTCGTCCGCCCTGGGTTAGTCGGGACCTAAGGAGAGACCGAAAGGTGTATCCGATGGACAACAGGTTGATATTCCTGTACTAGAGTATGTAGTGATGGAGGGACGCAGTAGGCTAACTAAAGCAGACGAATGGAAGTGTCTGTCTAAGCAGTGAGGTGTGATATGAGTCAAATGCTTATATCTATAACATTGAGCTGTGATGGGGAGCGAAGTTTAGTAGCGAAGTTAGTGACGTCACACTGCCAAGAAAAGCTTCTAGCGTTTAAACATACTCTACCCGTACCGCAAACCGACACAGGTAGTCGAGGCGAGTAGCCTCAGGTGAGCGAGAGAACTCTCGTTAAGGAACTCGGCAAAATGACCCCGTAACTTCGGGAGAAGGGGTGCTGACTTTAGGTCAGCCGCAGTGAATAGGCCCAAGCAACTGTTTATCAAAAACACAGCTCTCTGCTAAATCGTAAGATGATGTATAGGGGGTGACGCCTGCCCGGTGCTGGAAGGTTAAGAGGAGTGCTTAGGAGTAATCCGAAGGTATGAATTGAAGCCCCAGTAAACGGCGGCCGTAACTATAACGGTCCTAAGGTAGCGAAATTCCTTGTCGGGTAAGTTCCGACCCGCACGAAAGGCGTAATGATTTGGGCACTGTCTCAACGAGAGACTCGGTGAAATTTTAGTACCTGTGAAGATGCAGGTTACCCGCGACAGGACGGAAAGACCCCATGGAGCTTTACTGCAGTTTGATATTGAGTGTCTGTACCACATGTACAGGATAGGTAGGAGTCTATGAGATCGGGACGCCAGTTTCGAAGGAGACGTTGTTGGGATACTACCCTTGTGTTATGGCCACTCTAACCCGGATAGGTTATCCCTATCGGAGACAGTGTCTGACGGGCAGTTTGACTGGGGCGGTCGCCTCCTAAAAGGTAACGGAGGCGCCCAAAGGTTCCCTCAGAATGGTTGGAAATCATTCGCAGAGTGTAAAGGTATAAGGGAGCTTGACTGCGAGAGCTACAACTCGAGCAGGGACGAAAGTCGGGCTTAGTGATCCGGTGGTTCCGTATGGAAGGGCCATCGCTCAACGGATAAAAGCTACCCTGGGGATAACAGGCTTATCTCCCCCAAGAGTTCACATCGACGGGGAGGTTTGGCACCTCGATGTCGGCTCGTCGCATCCTGGGGCTGTAGTCGGTCCCAAGGGTTGGGCTGTTCGCCCATTAAAGCGGCACGCGAGCTGGGTTCAGAACGTCGTGAGACAGTTCGGTCCCTATCCGTCGCGGGCGTAGGAAATTTGAGAGGATCTGCTCCTAGTACGAGAGGACCAGAGTGGACTTACCGCTGGTGTACCAGTTGTCTTGCCAAAGGCATCGCTGGGTAGCTATGTAGGGAAGGGATAAACGCTGAAAGCATCTAAGTGTGAAACCCACCTCAAGATGAGATTTCCCATGATTTTATATCAGTAAGAGCCCTGAGAGATGATCAGGTAGATAGGTTAGAAGTGGAAGTGTGGCGACACATGTAGCGGACTAATACTAATAGCTCGAGGACTTATCCAAAGTAACTGAGAATACGAAGTGTGAGGTTTTCTTGAGATTTGATAGATATTCAATTTTGAGTAGGTATTACTCAGAGTTAAGTGACGATAGCCTAGGAGATACACCTGTACCCATGCCGAACACAGCAGTTAAGCCCTAGAACGCCGGAAGTAGTTGGGGGTTGCCCCCTGTGAGATATGGAAGTCGCTTAGCAGAATAGGAAGTTTAGAAACTTCCTTTTTGGGAGTTTAGCTCAGCTGGGAGAGCATCTGCCTTACAAGCAGAGGGTCAGCGGTTCGATCCCGTTAACTCCCATAGGTCCCGTAGTGTAGCGGTTATCACGTCGCCCTGTCACGGCGAAGATCGCGGGTTCGATTCCCGTCGGGACCGTTTAAGATAACGGAAGTTATTTTAGACTCGTTAGCTCAGTTGGTAGAGCAATTGACTTTTAATCAATGGGTCACTGGTTCGAGCCCAGTACGGGTCATATTTGCGGGTTTGGCGGAATTGGCAGACGCACCAGATTTAGGATCTGGCGCTTAACGGCGTGGGGGTTCAAGTCCCTTAACCCGCATAATAGAAATCAGCCGGCTTAGCTCAGTTGGTAGAGCATCTGATTTGTAATCAGAGGGTCGCGTGTTCAAGTCATGTAGCCGGCATTTTTTTATATAGAATAAGAGGTCGATGCGAACGTAGTTCAGTGGTAGAACACCACCTTGCCAAGGTGGGGGTCGCGGGTTCGAATCCCGTCGTTCGCTTAGAGAGGCCGGGGTGGCGGAACTGGCAGACGCACAGGACTTAAAATCCTGCGATTGGTAACGATCGTACCGGTTCGATTCCGGTCCTCGGCATATAATAATGAGCACCCTTAGCTCAACTGGATAGAGTACCTGACTACGAATCAGGCGGTTAGAGGTTCGACTCCTCTAGGGTGCATTTTTTTATTTAACGCGGGAAGTAGCTCAGCTTGGTAGAGTACTTGGTTTGGGACCAAGGTGTCGCAGGTTCGAATCCTGTCTTCCCGATTCATGGCGGTGTAGCTCAGCTGGCTAGAGCGTCCGGTTCATACCCGGGAGGTCGGGGGTTCGATCCCCTTCGCCGCTATATTGATCTTGTTGGACCTTTAGCTCAGCTGGTTAGAGCTCTCGGCTCATAACCGAGTGGTCGTAGGTTCAAGTCCTACAAGGTCCATTGTAAATAATGGAGGATTACCCAAGTCCGGCTGAAGGGAACGGTCTTGAAAACCGTCAGGCGTGTAAAAGCGTGCGTGGGTTCGAATCCCACATCCTCCTTTTTATATTAACGCGGGATGGAGCAGCTCGGTAGCTCGTCGGGCTCATAACCCGAAGGTCGTAGGTTCAAATCCTGCTCCCGCAATTTGGCTCGGTAGCTCAGTTGGTAGAGCAATGGATTGAAGCTCCATGTGTCGGCGGTTCGATTCCGTCTCGCGCCATATTTTGTTTTATTAAGCGGGTGTAGTTTAGTGGTAAAACTACAGCCTTCCAAGCTGTTGTCGCGAGTTCGATTCTCGTCACCCGCTTTGAACGAAAGTTCATACCAAGTTTTTGAACTTGGGCGCGTAGCTCAGGTGGTTAGAGCGCACGCCTGATAAGCGTGAGGTCGGTGGTTCGAGTCCACTCGTGCCCATTAATAGGAGAATTACTCAAGAGGCTGAAGAGGACGGTTTGCTAAATCGTTAGGTCGGGTAACCGGCGCGGGGGTTCGAATCCCCCATTCTCCGTACGATAAGAGCTGCGGGGCTCTTTTTTTGTTTGTAAATCCCCCTTCTAAATCGTTAAAAGGGGGATTTGTTTATTACCAATTTGTTAGTGATATTTCTCCGCTATTTAGCCAGATAGTATGTTTATCTTCAAATTCGACTTGAAGTTGACCAGATTCTGAGATTTCTTTTGCAAAACCTTTTTTTACTTTTCCATCTAGCTGGAAGGTAACTTCTTTTCCAAGAACGATTGATCTTTCTTTATAGATATAAAGTAGCTCATCTGGATCCGTATTGTAGAAACAATTCCATATTTCGCTGATGAGATCATTACGACTAATTGGTGCAGGTGCTGTAAATAGGCTACCTGCTTTTTCTTTTAGGTCTTCTGGGAAGTCTGCTATAGAAAAATTTATACCAAGTCCGATAATGACGTCTGTAACCAAGTCTGTCTCAACTGATGTCATCGCTTCAGTGAGGATACCTGCTATTTTTTTATTTTTAAAGTAGATGTCATTTACCCATTTGATATCTACTTCTATCATAGTTAGATTTTTAATGGCTTTGTAGACTGCAGCAGCTATAAGGAGAGTATAGGATGGGAGTTTTTCATAGGGAAGATTGGGTTGAATATGCAGGGACATATAGATCCCACCCTGAGATGGAGAATAGTAGGGGCGCTGAAAGCGGCCACGACCTGCTGTTTGACAGGTTGAAAGATAGAGTGTATTTCCTTTGTTTCCAGCTTCAATCCCTTCTTTTGCATCTGTTTGGGTTGATTTGGTCTCAGGTTTGTAGCGAATGGTTAAGTTGGTGTTCTCTTGAATCAAATCAGGCAATATCAGATCGCCTTGAATGAGCTTGTATCCTCTATTTTTGATACTGTCAATTTCTAGGCCTTCTTGTTGAAGACGTTGGATCGCTTTCCATATAGATGTACGGCTTAAATTCAGTTCTTCTCCGATTTTTTCTCCGCTAACATAATCGTTTTCTCTAGCTAATATTTGGTAGACTTGTTGGTGTGATTTCATAGTTTTTCCTTTTTAACTGTCGTTCAATAGTTGTTATTTCAACCTTTCTTATATTCTACCATAGCTTTTCCTTTTTAGAAAGTTTGCTTCTTTTTCACCAGAGACAATTTCCTTTTAATGCTTATTATGACAGGGTGCATATATTTGTATTCCTACTTAAAAGTTTTTTCCTTTTGATAGCGTGTTCAATGTTCCCAAATGACGGAAAAAATGGTAGAATATAAAGATAGTTTAGCATTTATCTTCTGGAGAAATCCAGAACAGAAAGGATCCGTTTTGAAATCAATTGGATTACTGGATAAGATAAGAGGGCTTTCGAAAAAAGATTTCTTTTTGTATTTGATGATCATAAGTATCTTTTTACCTTTTTATTTGTTCTTAGCTCTCTTTGCTTTATATTTGATAGGTTTACTTGTTACTGGGGAGATGAAGGGAATTATCAAAGGATTGGCCAAACATCCTGTACTTCTCTTTTTTATTGCCTATAGTAGTATCATCTCTATCGTCGCCAAGAACTGGCTGGGATTGGTTGCATCTTTACTGATGTTTCTCTTCCTCATTTTCTTTAGCTTCTACCAGAAACGTCTGACACATGCTTTCTTTCGACTGATACTGCAGACAATCTTGTTTGGTAGTGTGCTCTCTGCTGTTTTTGCTACTTTGGAGCATTTCCAAATTGTAAAGAAATTTAACTATGCCTTTCTTTCGCCCAATATGCAAGTGTGGCACCAGAACCGTGCAGAGGTCACCTTCTTTAATCCTAACTACTATGGGATCATTTGTTGCTTCTGTATCATGATTGCCTTTTATCTCTTTACAACGACGAAGTTAAGATGGTTGAAAGTCTTTTGTGTGCTAGCAGGTTTTGTGAATCTATTTGGTTTGAATTTTACACAAAATAGAACAGCCTTTCCTGCCATTATCGCTGGTGCCATCATTTATCTCTTTACAACCATTAAAAACTGGCGTGCCTTTTGGCTCAGTATTGGAGTTTTCGGGATTGGCCTTTGTTTCCTCTTCTCAAGCGATTTGGGTGTCCGTATGGGAACGCTAGATTCTTCAATGGAGGAGCGTGTTTCAATCTGGAATGCAGGTATGACTTTGTTCAAGCAAAATCCGATCTGGGGTGAGGGTCCGCTGACCTATATGAATTCTTACCCGAGAATCCATGCACCTTACCACGAACACGCGCATAGTCTTTACATCGATACTATTTTGAGTTATGGTTTGATTGGAACCATTCTCCTATCCATTTCTTCGGTTATCCCGGTTCACATGATGATGGATATGAGTCAGGAGTCTGGGAAACGACCAATTATCGGTCTTTATCTCTCCTTCCTGACAGTTGTCGCTGTACATGGAATTTTTGACTTGGCTCTCTTCTGGGTACAGTCAGGATTTATCTTCTTGCTGGTTATGTGCAGTCTACCACTGGAACATCGAACCTTGGTGTCCGAAATGACAGATTAAGTTAATAAATAGTTAAGATCTTCTACTTTAGGTAGGAGGTCTTTTTTGTTGGTGGAAATTATTTCTAAGTCGAAATAGTTGACAGATGGAATGGTGGGTGTTACAATATAAAAAATTCGATATAGAAATAAAATGGAGAGATCATGAAAGATAGTCATTTAGTTGCCCATCATATTCGTTTGTTGAATGGGAGGATTTTTCAAAAGTTACTGAGTCAAGATTCAGAAGCTCTTTATCGGAGTGAGCAGGGAAAAATTTTAGCGGTTTTATGGAATAGTGAGACAGGTTGCGCTACAGCCACAGATATTGTATTGGCGACTGGTCTTGCTAACAATACGCTCACAACTATGATAAAGAAACTTGAGGAGCAAAACCTGGTCATCATTAGCCCATGTGGAATAGATAAGAGAAAAAAATATGTCAAGTTGACAGAGCTGGGTTGGTCTCAGAAAGAAGTGGGCCATCGTATTAGTCAAAAACTGGATGCTATTTTTTATAAAGGATTCACTGAGGAAGAAATTCGCCAGTTTGAAGCCTTTCAAGAAAGAATTTTGGCTAATCTGAAAGAGAAGGGAAATGAGGTTTAGAATGGGGTAAATTAGTTATTAAAAGTTTGGTAACTTGACCAATCGAGGGAAGTTTTAAATTGAGGATACAGAATGATTGAATACAAAAATGTAGCGCTACGCTATTCAGAAAAAGATGTTTTGAGAGATGTCAATTTACGGATTGAGAATGGGGAATTTATGGTTTTAGTTGGGCCTTCTGGGTCCGGTAAGACGACCATGATTAAGATCATTAATCGTCTTTTGGAACCGACTGATGGAAATATTTACATGGATGGCAAGCGCATCAAAGATTATGATGAGCGGGACCTTCGTCTTTCTACTGGTTATGTTTTACAGGCCATTGCACTGTTTCCCAATCTAACAGTTGCGGAAAATATTGCTCTCATTCCTGAGATGAAGGGTTGGAGCAAGGAAGAGATTGCTCAGAAAACAGAAGAGCTCTTGGAAAAAGTTGGCTTGCCAGTAGCTGACTATGGTCATCGTCTTCCTAGTGAACTGTCTGGTGGGGAGCAACAACGGGTCGGTATTGTCCGTGCCATGATTGGTCAACCTAAGATTCTCCTCATGGATGAGCCCTTTTCAGCCTTGGATGCTATTTCGAGAAAACAGTTGCAGGTTCTGACGAAAGAATTGCATAAGGAGTTTGGGATGACAACGATTTTTGTGACCCACGATACGGATGAAGCTTTGAAATTGGCGGACCGTATTGCTGTCTTGCAGGATGGAGAGATTCGTCAGGTGGCGAATCCCGAGACCATTTTAAAGGCTCCTGCAACAGACTTTGTAGCAGACTTGTTTGGAGGTAGTGTTCATGACTAATTTGATATCAACTTTTCAGGATCGTTTTGGTGATTGGGTAACAGCTCTATCTCAACATTTGCAGTTGTCACTTTTGACCTTATTACTAGCTATTTTTATTGCTATTCCCTTGGCTGTTTATCTTCGCTATCATGAGAAGTTGGCGGACTGGGTCTTGCAGATTGCAGGAATTTTCCAGACTATCCCGTCTCTGGCCTTGTTGGGACTCTTTATCCCCTTGATGGGAATTGGAACCTTGCCTGCTTTGACAGCACTAGTGATTTATGCGATTTTCCCGATTTTACAGAATACTATCACCGGGCTGAAGGGAATTGATCCAAGTCTACAAGAGGCTGGGATTGCCTTTGGGATGACCAGGTGGGAGCGTCTCAAGAAATTTGAAATTCCACTTGCCATGCCTGTCATAATGTCTGGAATTCGGACGGCAGCGGTTTTGATTATTGGTACGGCGACCTTGGCAGCCTTGATTGGGGCTGGTGGACTGGGTTCCTTTATCCTTTTGGGAATTGACCGTAATAATACCAGTCTGATTTTGATTGGGGCCCTTTCTTCTGCAGTGCTGGCCATTGCCTTTAACTTCCTACTAAAAGTGATGGAAAAAGCAAAATTGAGAACGATTTTCTCTGGTTTTGCCTTGGTGACCATATTGCTCGGTCTGTCTTATAGTCCAGCCCTTTTGGCTCAAAAAGAGAAAGAAAACTTGGTGATTGCTGGGAAATTGGGACCAGAACCCGAAATTTTGGCCAATATGTATAAGTTGCTGATTGAAGAAAATACCAGTATGACTGCGACTGTTAAACCGAATTTTGGAAAAACAAGCTTCCTCTATGAAGCTCTGAAAAAAGGGGACATTGATATCTATCCTGAATTTACTGGTACGGTGACTGAAAGTTTGCTTCAGCCATCACCCAAGGTAGGTCATGAGCCGGATCAGGTTTATCAGGTAGCGCGTGATGGCATTGCCAAACAGGATCATCTGGCCTATCTAAAACCTATGTCTTATCAAAATACCTATGCTGTAGCTGTTCCGAAAAAGATTGCTCAAGAATATGGCTTGAAGACCATTTCGGACTTGAAAAAAGTGGAAGGACAGTTGAAGGCAGGCTTTACTCTCGAATTTAATGATCGTGAGGATGGAAATAAGGGCTTGCAATCAATGTATGGTCTCAATCTCAACGTAGCGACCATGGAGCCAGCTCTTCGCTATCAGGCAATTCAGTCAGGCGATATTCAAATCACGGATGCCTATTCGACGGATGCAGAATTGGCGCGTTATGATTTACAGGTATTGGAAGATGACAAGCAACTCTTCCCACCTTATCAGGGGGCACCACTGATGAAAGAAGCTCTTCTCAAGAAACACCCAGAGTTGGAAACGGTACTAAATAAACTGGCTGCTAAGATTACAGAAAGCCAGATGAGCCAGCTTAACTATCAAGTCGGTGTCGAAGGGAAATCAGCAGAAGAAGTAGCACGTGAGTTTTTGGTTCAAGAAGGTCTTCTAAAATAGAAGCAGATTTCCTTATAAATTTTTAAAAATCTTCGATTTGTATTCGAGGATTTTTTGTTATGAAAATTTTACTTTCACTTGACAAGTGAGTGAACACTCACTATAATAGTTTTATATTCTGAGAGTGAGTGAACACTCACCTGGGAGGATTCAAATGAAAACATTGCTACATTTACAAGATTTAGAAAAATCTTTTGGTCGTCAAATGGTCTTAGATCACGTTAGTTTTGATTTACAGTCTGGAGAAATCATTGGTCTAATCGGTCCATCAGGTGCTGGTAAATCAACTATGATTAAAACCATGCTAGGAATGGAAAAGGCGGATAGCGGTATCGCTTTAGTTTTGGACCATACTATGCCAAATCGTCATATTTTAGGTGATATTGGCTATATGGCTCAGTCTGATGCTCTTTATGAGGCCTTGTCAGGACAAGAAAATTTAGAATTTTTCGGTCAGCTAAAAGGTCTTTCCAAAAAAGACTTAAAGGATGAAATTGTCCATGTAGCTCAAGTGGTAGATCTAACAGATCACTTAAATAAGGCAGTATCTGGTTATTCCGGAGGGATGAAACGACGCTTGTCGCTAGCCATTGCGCTTTTAGGAAATCCGCAACTCTTGATTTTAGACGAACCAACGGTTGGAATCGACCCTTCTCTTCGAAAGAAAATCTGGAAAGAATTAATCATGCTTAGAGACGAGGGGGTAGGAATTCTAGTAACAACCCATGTCATGGATGAAGCAGAGCTGACAGATAAGGTTGGTCTCTTGTTAGGTGGAAACATCATTGCCTTTGATACACCAAAAAATCTTAAAGAGAGCTATGGTGTGTCAAGTATTGAAGAAGTCTTTTTGAAAGCAGAAGGAGAGTAAGATGAGAACTCTAGCTATTACGAAAAAAGTGATAAAAGAATTGCTTCGTGACAAACGAACCCTTGCCATGATGTTTGTAGCCCCAGTTTTTATCATGTGGTTGATGAACCTTATGTTTTCAGCTAGCACAACCGTGAATATAAAACTAGCAGCACAAGATCTTCCAACTAGTTTGGTGACGAAAATGGATGATTTGGACCATGTTAGTGTACAGACTTACAATGATCTCAATCAAGCGAAGAAAGACTTAGCTGATGAAAAAGTAGATGCGGTGGTTTCTTATAAAAATGGTGAATATCAGGTCGATTATGCAAATACAGATGCCTCTAAAACATCTATGACTCGACAAGTATTGCGAACCAGTATCGCTAGTGAAGGAAGTAATCAATTACTAGCTCGTATCAAGCAAGCTCTTCCAAAATTGAATTTGGAGGTAAAAGCACCGGAAATCAGGGAATCCTACCAATATGGTGATGAAAATACAAACTTCTTTACAAGTATGATTCCAGTTTTGATAGGCTTTGTAGTTTTCTTTTTTGTTTTTTTGATTTCAGGAATGGCACTTTTGAAAGAGCGTACCAGTGGTACACTAGAGCGTGTATTAGCAACTCCAGTCAAACGTTCTGAAATCGTATATGGTTACATGTTGTCTTACGGTCTCATTGCGATTTTTCAGACAGCAGTGGTAGTTCTAGCAGCCATTTGGTTATTAGATGTAGAAGTTGTCGGAAATCTATTTAATGTTATAATAGTTAATGTAGTACTGGCTCTTGTAGCGTTGGCCTTTGGAATTCTCTTATCTACCTTGGCGAAATCAGAATTCCAAATGATGCAATTTATTCCTCTTGTGATTATGCCGCAGCTCTTTTTCTCAGGAATTATTCCATTGTCATCAATGGGAGAATGGGCTCAAACGGCCGGTATATTTTTGCCTTTGACCTACTCAGGTAATGCGATGAGTCAGATTA
Source organism: Streptococcus oralis (assembly GCF_006175905.1). Classification (GTDB taxonomy): domain Bacteria; phylum Bacillota; class Bacilli; order Lactobacillales; family Streptococcaceae; genus Streptococcus; species Streptococcus oralis_BG. The sequence continues at coordinate 557,835 of NZ_SSNB01000003.1, read as the reverse complement.
TTCTTTACGGACGTGGCATTGGAGACGTTTTGCCAAATATCGGCGTTCTACTGATTTTCCTTGTCATTTTGACAATTCTCAATATTGTAGGATTACGACGTTATCGTAAAGTTTAAAGAAAAACACAAAAAAATACTAAGAGGGATGAATGTTAAATGGATAAGACTATTTTTGAATCATTTGAAGATTACTTAGAGGAAGCAAATTATCCTCAAGGGAAGAAAAAAATCATGCGGTCGGCAGTAGATCTCATTTCGACCAAGGGCTATAATGGCACCTCCACCCTTCACATAGCTGAGCATGCTGGATTCAGTCAGGCTACGTTATTTAAGTATTTTAAAACGAAAGTCGATTTGTTAACGGCTATTTTACACCCTGTGGTTCCAGGACTATTTGGAAGTTTTTTTGAAGAACTGTTAACTTTTGAAACGACAGAAGAAAAAGTTCATTATCTTGTCCATAATCGAATGACTTATCTAAAAAATAATCGTGCTCTGATAAAAATCATTTTTCATGAAACATTCTCTAATAATAAACTAAGAAATGAACAGAAGTTTATCTGGAATACTATCCAGGATAAACTTCTGATGCTCCACAAGGAATTGTTGGCAGATCCACGTGTTAATCCTGAATTAACGATTTCTCAAATGGTTCGCATCTGTATAGGTCCTTTGTTAGCTTACTTCTCTCAACTATATGTCGTTTGCGACAATGGCGAAATGAGAGAAGAGGACTTAGACTTGTTAGAAAAACAAATCTTAGGTGGTTTGTGGAAGTAGCAAGTTTCTAAATATAGAATGAAAAAACAACTTTTAAAAGTTGTTTTTTTGTTTAATTGGATTTTAGTTTTTTTCTGCGCGAGATCTTGTCTGTATTAGCTTTTTGATTTATCTGATGTAGAATCATAAATGATAATACAAGATTTAATAGGATAAGTAATCAGGTGAAAAGTGAGTATCCGTACAGTTCAATAGGTATGTCATTAATATAGTATAGAGAAAACAAACTCGTAAAAATACCCGTTAATAAGCCAGGTATATATTTTTTAATAAAAATTGTTTGAATCAGATGCCCAAACACGTGGTAGATATAAGCGATTACGATGGTCACGTAGATGGTATAGTTGTGAAACTGATAATTAAGAAAAAGTGATAGGAGCAGAATTAGAAACTGCTTCATGACAATGGTGTTGAAGGCAAGTCAGCAGAACAAGTAGCCAAAGAATTTCTACAAGAACAAGGTTTGTTGAAGAAATAGTTTGAAAAGCTAAACTCAACTTGGTTAAACGACTATATAGAAAAATGCTCAGACAATCTTGTCTGGGCTTTTTTGGTATCAGAATTAATGATTTTCATTTTTAAATGGAAAATAATACTCAATGAAAATCAAAGAGCAAACTAGGAAGCTAGCCGCAGGCTGTACTTGAGTACGGTAAGGCGACGCTGACGTAGTTTGAATTTGATTTTCGAAGAGTATAAGAGAAAATTTTCAGGAATTTCCAAGATTTAACTGTAAATACACTTGACTATTCAGATAATAGGTGTATAATGTTTTGTGAACTACTTAACAAATAAGGATTTCCAGCTCATGTCGACTAAGGATGGAATTCTTGTGTATAGACAGTTCAGTAGATATATAATAGAGCGTTGCGTCCGAAAGTCTATCCAGACACGGCTCTTTAAAAACAAAAGGAGAAAATATGACGACTTATTTGCAAACAAAACTCAAGAACATCAAAATAACTCTTGGTGAAATGTCTGGTGGCTACCGCCGTATGGTTGCTTCTATGGCTGATTTGGGATTTTCAGGAACCATGAAGGCTATCTGGAATGATCTCTTTGCCCATCGTAGTTTTGCTCAGTGGCTTTACTTACTGGTTTTAGGAAGTTTTCCAATCTGGCTTGAGTTGATTTATGAACACCGCATTGTTGACTGGGTTGGGATGATTTGTAGCTTGACAGGGATTATCTGTGTTATCTTTGTATCGGAAGGTCGAGCAAGTAATTACCTTTTTGGTTTGATTAACTCTGTCATTTACCTTATCTTAGCCCTGCAGAAAGGCTTTTATGGTGAGGTGCTGACGACACTTTACTTCACGGCCATGCAGCCAATTGGACTTCTAGTGTGGATCTACCAAGCACAATTCAAGAAAGAAAAGCAGGAGTTTGTCGCGCGTAAACTGGACGGCAAGGGCTGGACCAAGTATCTTTCTATTAGTGTTCTTTGGTGGTTGGTCTTTGGGTTCATTTATCAGTCTATCGGAGCCAATCGTCCTTATCGCGATTCCATCACTGATGCGACCAACGGGGTAGGGCAAATTCTCATGACAGCTGTTTACCGTGAGCAATGGATATTCTGGGCAGCTACAAATGTTTTTTCTATCTATCTCTGGTGGGGAGAAAGCCTGCAAATCCAAGGGAAATACCTAATTTATCTCATCAATAGTCTAGTTGGTTGGTATCAATGGAGCAAGGCAGCAAAGAGTGCTTAAAAAAGTAAAAAAGGATCAGATGATCCTTTTTGTGTTAGAGCAAAATGAATAATACCGTAATGACAATAGCGGTCGTTATACGAACGATGTGGTGCGAGATATGTTGTTTTTCTTTCTGTTGGCCGTTCCAGTAGGCTCCATAGCAGACGATACTCGAGCCCACAATCCATAGAAGAATGGTTGCAAGTGGGACGAAGTAAAAGATGGCTAGAGCCAGAGAAGTGAGGCAACTGCCAACCAAGATGCACATGTTTCCTAGACTGTAGTTCTTTTGTTTCATAGCTGAAAAAGCAGCAGCAAGGTGAAGCAATGAGAAGGCGAGAGCTAGTACAATTGTTAGTATTCCTAGAATCATCGAAGTTAACATAATTGGTTCCTTTCTGAGTTACAGGCTTAGTTATCAAGTGGAGTTGTAGAGGTCATCTCTATTACATCAAGGTAAAATTTCACCACTTGGTCTTCGGTATAGGATTTTCCTTTTTTTAGCCACCAAGTTAGGGTCTCGATAAAGTTCGTCACAACAAAATGCTGGAGATAGGAGGCCGGAATGTTTGGATAGGCCTCTTGCAAGTCATCCGCCACCATGGGATAAACGTGGTGTTCGAGTTCCTTGTGTAGTTGGCGTAGGAAGTAGTCGTTTTTGGAAAAAAGGAGACTGGTGACATGGTCCTGGTTTTTCTGAAAATGTAAAAAGATATGTGCGAGGTAGTCCTCGATAGTAAAGTGTCCTTCCCTTTCAAAGAGATGATGAAAGAGGTAGCGGCAGAGCTCATCTAAAAGGAGTTCCTTGCTTTCATAGTGACAGTAAAAGGTCGAGCGTCCTACATCTGCTAGGTCAATAATATCCTGAACAGTAGTGGCATCATAGCCCTTGTCGTTCAAAAGTTGTAAAAAAGCTTGATAGATGGCTTTTTTCGTCTTGCTGACTCGACGGTCTCTTTTTGGCATATAGACACTTGAGACAAACTGTTCAGAACTGAACATGGCTGACAGTTTGCTTCTATCCTTTCTTTGGATTTTATTAGATAATACAAATGAAAGAAGTATGTATATACCCATTATACCAAAGGAGGGAGAGAAATGAGTTCTAAAACATCTATCTGGTTAGCTTTTTTCTTAAATTTAAGCTATGCTATTGTTGAGTTTATCGCAGGAGGAATCTTTGGTTCGAGTGCAGTTCTTGCTGATTCTGTTCATGACCTGGGAGACGCTATAGCCATTGGCATCTCAGCCCTTTTAGAAACAATTTCAAACCGTGAAGAAGATAGGCAGTATACCTTGGGGTACAAACGTTTTAGTCTTTTAGGGGCCATGCTAACGGCTGTGATTCTTATGATAGGGTCTGTCCTAGTGATCTTGGAAAATGTCACAAAGATCGTTCACCCTCAACCCGTTAATGAAAATGGTATCCTATGGCTGGGAATCATTGCAGTGGCTATCAATGTGCTAGCAAGTCTGGTAGTTCGTAAAGGAAAGACAAAGAACGAGTCAATTCTTAGCTTGCATTTTTTGGAAGATACTCTTGGTTGGTTGGCTGTCATCCTAATGGCGATTATCCTCCGATTTACAGATTGGTATATCCTCGATCCACTCTTATCGCTTGTTATTTCCATCTTTATTCTGTCGAAAGCCATTCCTCGCTTTTGGAGCGCACTGAAGATTTTCCTAGATGCTGTGCCAGAAGGGGTCGAGACAAGTGATTTGGAGAAGGATTTAGAGGCTCTACCCAATGTCAAAAGTGTCAATCAACTTAGCATTTGGTCCATGGACGGTCTGGAAAATGACGCCATTGTGCACCTCTGTATCGAGGACTGGGAGCAGATGATGGAAACTAAAGAAGCAGTGCGTCAACTCCTAGAAGAAAGGGGCGTGCAGAATATTACTATCGAAGTGGACGCCAGTCAAAGCAACCATGCGCAACATAAGCGGAGGGTAACAGCCTTAGAGCAGAACCATGGGCATCATCACTAGAAAAGACGACCTCAATAAGAGGTCGTTTTGATATCCTATTCATTCCTTGTACTCTCTCTCAATGTCAGTCTGGTGCCCAGCATAGTCAGGCTAGGAATTTTCCGACCGTGGAGGACTTCCTTGTTAAGAATATCCATACCTACTCGGCCCATTTCCTCGGTATAGACTGTGATGCTAGATAAGGGAGGATAGACCTGCTTGGTCAGGCTAGTGTCGTTAAAAGAAATGAGGCTGACGCGGTCTGGTAGGCTAATTCCAGCTTCTTGAAGGGCACGGAGGGCACCGATGGCTAAACTATCGCTGGCTGCGAAAAATGCTGGAGGGAGTTGATCCTCCAACTTGTGAATAGCCTCCTTCATCAAGTCATAGCCTGACTGGGCAGTAAAGCTACCTTGAAAGACCAGTTTGTCATTGTAGATACCTTTTGATAGAGAATAGTTTTTAAAATGTTCGAGACGTTTATCCTGGATAATTTCTTCCTGGTCGGTTGTTTCTTCAAGACCTGTGAGAATTCCGATACGGTTCATACCTTGGCTGAGGAAATGGTCTACAACTTGTTTCACAGCAGTGTAAAAGTCCGTAATAATACAGGTGTGTCCCAACGAGAGGGTATCACTGTCTATAAAGACTAAAGGTTTTTGGTATTCTTCAAAGGCGGTAATCTGTGCTCGGCTAAATTTTCCGATGCAGAGAATGCCAATCACTTCTTCGCTCAGTGTAAAAGGATGGTCGTTAAAATAGCGCAAGATGTCATAGTCCAACTCTTGGGCTCTTTTTTCAATACCGAGACGAATCTGGTAGTAGTAGAGGTCGTCCAACTCCCCTTGTTCGCTGACCCATTGGATAATGGCAATCTTTTGCTTGGGTTTGTGGGATTCGCCTGTCTTTAGATGCTTAGTATAGCCCAGCTCTTCAGCGACAGTTAAAATACGGTGTCTGGTTTCTTCTGTAACAGATAGGCTCTGGTCGCGATTGAGGACACGGGATACGGTCGCGATAGAGACAGAGGCGAGCTGTGCAATGTCTTTTAATGTAGCCATAAATCCTCCTTTTAGGTTAGTATATCATATTTTTCTTCTTTTTACCGATTGTTTAGTAAAACTTTAGTAAAAAGGATTGACCTTGGTAAAAGCCTTGGATACAATAGAAGAAAACGATTACACGTTAATACTCTTCGAAAATCAAATTCAAACCACGTCAACGTCGCCTTGCCGTACTCAAGTACAGCCTGCGGCTAGTTTCCTAGTTTGCTCTTTGATTTTCATTGAGTATAAGGTGACTTAACGGACAGTCAAAGGAGAAATCATATGACACAACATCTTACTGCTGAAGCCCTTCGCAAAGATTTTCTTGCAGTTTTTGGTCAAGAAGCAGACCAAACTTTCTTTTCACCAGGCCGTATCAATTTGATTGGTGAACACACGGACTACAACGGTGGGCACGTTTTTCCTGCAGCTATTTCCTTGGGGACTTACGGCGCAGCTCGTAAGCGTGACGACCAAGTTTTGCGTTTCTACTCAGCCAACTTTGAGGACAAAGGGATCATCGAAGTTCCTCTAGCTGACCTCAAATTTGAAAAAGAGCACAACTGGACCAACTATCCAAAAGGGGTTCTCCATTTCTTGCAAGAGGCAGGTCATGTCATTGACAAGGGTTTCGATTTCTATGTCTTTGGGAATATCCCAAATGGTGCTGGCTTGTCCTCTTCAGCATCTTTGGAACTCTTGACAGGGGTCGTTGCAGAGCATCTCTTTGATTTAAAACTAGACCGTTTGGATTTGGTTAAAATCGGAAAACAAACGGAAAATAACTTTATCGGAGTCAACTCTGGTATCATGGACCAGTTTGCTATCGGTATGGGGGCTGACCAACGTGCTATTTACCTAGATACCAACACTCTAGAATACGACTTGGTGCCTCTTGATTTGAAGGACAATGTTGTTGTTATCATGAACACCAATAAACGTCGTGAATTGGCGGACTCTAAGTACAATGAACGCCGTGCTGAGTGTGAAAAAGCTGTGGAAGAATTGCAAGTTGCTTTGGATATTCAGACCTTGGGTGAATTGGACGAATGGGCCTTTGACCAATACAGCTATCTGATTAAAGACGAAAACCGTTTAAAACGTGCTCGCCATGCTGTGCTGGAAAACCAACGTACCCTTAAAGCTCAAGCAGCCCTTCAAGCAGGTGATTTGGAAATATTTGGACGCTTGATGAATGCGTCACACGTTTCTCTTGAGCATGATTATGAAGTAACTGGCTTGGAATTGGATACTCTTGTTCACACAGCTTGGAATCAAGAAGGTGTTCTCGGTTCTCGTATGACAGGAGCAGGTTTTGGTGGCTGTGCCATTGCCTTGGTGCAAAAAGATGCTGTTGAGGCCTTTAAAGCAGCTGTTGGCAAGCACTACGAGGAAGTAGTTGGATACGCTCCAAGCTTCTATATCGCTGAAGTTGCAGGTGGCACTCGCGTCCTTGACTAGTTAAAAGGAGGCTCTATAGTGACCTTAGTAGATAAATTTGTAACACATGTCATTTCTGAAAGTTCATTTGAGGAAATGGATCGCATCTACCTGACCAATCGTGTTTTGGCACGAGTGGGTGAAGGTGTTTTGGGAATTGAGACGGTTCTGGATAAAGTGATTGACCTCAAGGACCAGCTGGTCGAGGAAGCCGTTCGATTAGAGATGATTGAGGACAGTCAGACTGCGCGTGAAATCCTTGGTGCTGAACTGATGGACTTGGTAACACCTTGTCCAAGTCAGGTCAATCGTGACTTTTGGACAACCTACGCTCACTCTCCTGAGCAGGCAATTGCGGACTTCTACCAACTTAGCCAGAAAAATGACTACATCAAACTCAAGGCCATTGCTAAAAATATTGCCTATCGTGTGCCGTCTGATTACGGAGAACTGGAAATCACGATTAATCTCTCTAAGCCTGAAAAGGATCCTAAGGAGATTGCTGCGGCTAAGTTGGTGCAAGCTAGCAATTATCCCCAGTGTCAACTCTGTCTAGAGAATGAGGGCTACCATGGTCGAGTTAACCATCCAGCCCGCAGCAACCACCGTATTATTCGTTTTGAAATGGCAGGGGAGGAGTGGGGCTTCCAGTATTCGCCCTATGCTTATTTTAATGAGCACTGTATTTTCTTAGATGGGCAGCATCGTCCGATGGCGATTAGTCGGCAGAGCTTTGAGCGTCTGCTGGCGATCGTAGAGCAGTTTCCAGGCTATTTTGCAGGGTCTAATGCGGACCTGCCAATCGTGGGAGGCTCTATCCTGACCCATGACCACTATCAAGGAGGCCGTCATGTCTTTCCTATGGAATTGGCTCCCTTACAAAAGACTTTTCGATTTGCTGCATTTGAACAGGTCAAGGCTGGGATTGTCAAGTGGCCTATGTCAGTGCTTCGTTTGACTTCGGATTCCAAAGAGGACTTGATCAATTTGGCTGATAAGATTTTGCAGGAATGGCGCCAGTATTCAGATTCTGAAGTGCAGATTTTAGCAGAGACAGACGGGACACCGCATCACACTATCACACCGATTGCTCGTAAACGCGACGGTCAGTTTGAGTTGGACTTGGTATTGCGGGACAATCAAACCTCTCTAGAGCATCCAGATGGCATCTATCATCCCCACAAGGATGTCCAACATATCAAGAAGGAAAATATCGGTTTGATTGAGGTCATGGGCTTGGCTATCCTGCCACCACGTTTGAAAGAAGAAGTGGAGCAAGTAGCAGCCTACCTTGTTGGAGAAGATGTCTCAGTTGCCACTTATCATCAGGAATGGGCAGATCAACTCAAAGTCCAACATCCAGATCTGACGGATAAAGAAAAAGCCCTTGAAATCGTTAAGGACTCTGTGGGTGCTATCTTTGCTCGTGTACTTGAGGATGCAGGAGTCTACAAGCAAACGGAACAAGGACAAGCAGCATTTATGCGCTTTGTAGAACAAGTCGAAATTTTACCAGACTAGTGAATAATTCTTGCCTAGTCTTGTAAAAAGTAGTAGTATGATATAGTGTTTGAAATTCAGGAGGAAACTATGAAAGATTTTCATTTTGACGCTATATCAGCTTTTGAAAATTATGAAATTAAAGAGATGAAAGATGGCCACGTTGAGGTGACGACCAAAGTAGTGGACTCGTCGCTCAACTACTATGGCAATGCCCATGGTGGCTATCTCTTTACCCTCTGTGATCAGATTAGTGGATTGGTGCTCATCTCGCTAGGACTAGACGTAGTGACGCTCCAATCCTCCATCAACTACCTCAAGGCAGGGAAACGCGATGATGTGTTGACCATAAAAGGAGAATGTGTCCATCAAGGCCGTACAACTTGTGTCGTGGATGTAGATATCAGCAATCAAGAGGGTATAAATGTCTGTAAGGCAACCTTTACCATGTTTGTCACAGGTCAGCGGTCAGATGAGAGACAGGTAAGGATATAGAAAAAAGAGGCTCGCACCTCTTTTTTTTATTTCTTTTTCCGGTTTAATACGGCATTGAGTACAATGGCCAGTAGGCTGGCTACGACAATTCCATTTGAGAAGAACATTTGGAAGGCTGTTGGCATGCTGACAAAGAGATTGCTGTTATTTAGACCTACTCCAGCGGAGATTGATACAGCTGCTATAAGGAAGTTGTGTTCATTGTTAGTAAAGTCAACGCGGGCTAGGATTTGCATCCCTTGAAGGGAAACAAAACCAAACATCACCAGCATAGCACCACCAAGGACAGGACTCGGAATGATTTGGGCAAGGGCACCAAACTTAGGTAGGAGTCCGAGGAGGACTAGGAAACCAGCTGCATAATAGATTGGCAGACGGGTCTTGATACCAGACAATTTGACCAAGCCAACGTTTTGTGAAAATCCTGTGTAAGGGAAGGTGTTAAAGATTCCTCCGAGAAGTACAGCCAAACCTTCTGCGCGGTAACCGTTGCGAAGGCGTGTGCTGTCGATTGGGTCATTGGTAATATCTGACAAGGCTAGGTAAACACCAGTCGACTCCACCATGGAAACCGTTGCGATGATACACATCATGACAATAGAAGAGATTTCAAAGGTTGGCATCCCAAAGTAGAGTGGAGTTGGGACATGGACAAGCGGTGCTGCCGCAACAGGAGAGAAGTCCACCAAGCCCATAGTAGCAGCAATGGCAGTTCCAACAACCAGACCAATCAAAATGGAGATAGACTTGATAAATCCTTTGGTAAAGATGTTGATCAAGAGGATAATTAGAACAGTGATGGCTGCAAGCAAAAGACTTTGACCAGTTGGCTCTGGGACGTTATTTCCCATATTTCCAATAGCGACAGGAATTAAGGTCAATCCAATAGTCGTAATAACAGATCCTGTTACGATAGATGGGAAGAGATTGGCTACTTTTGAGAAAATACCTGAAATCAGAACCACATAAATCCCAGAAACGATAAGGGCACCAAACATAGCACCGCTACCGTGGCTTTGCCCAATCATAATTAAAGGAGCGACGGATTGGAAGGCAACCCCGAGAACGACTGGTAGTCCAATCCCAAAGTATTTGTTGAGTTGGAGTTGAAGGAAGGTGGCCACCCCACACATGAAGATATCTGTGGAGATTAGGTAGGTCAACTGCTCAGTTGAATAGCCAAGAGCTGTCGCAATCATAATAGGAACTAGGATAGAGCCTGAGTACATTGCGAGAAGGTGTTGAAGACCGAGAACCGCAGCTTGCGAGTGTTTTTCTTGTTGTTGCATTAGAGATCTGCCTCCTTAAATACGACCTGACCATTTTCAAAACGTTCCAAACGAGCGAGTGATAGAACTGGATAGCCAGCTTTCTCAAGCAAATCACGACCATTCTGGAAGGATTTTTCGATAACAATACCGATGGCTTCGACTTTAGCTCCGGCCTGTTCAATGATTTGGATCAAGCCTTTGGCAGCTTGTCCATTGGCTAGGAAATCATCGATAATCAAGACCTTGTCATCAGGTGAGAGGAATTTTCCAGCGATGGAAACTGTGCTCGTCACCTGCTTGGTAAAGGAGTAAACCTCAGCAGTCAAGATGCCTTCGTTCATGGTGATGTTTTTAGCTTTCTTTGCGAAAATCATAGGAACATCTAAGGCTTCAGCTGTAAAAACAGCTGGGGCAATCCCTGAAGCTTCAATCGTTACAACCTTGGTAATGCCAGCAGAAGAAAATTTTTCCGCAAATACCTTACCGATCTCTCGCATCAAGCTAAAGTCAACTTGGTGGGTTAAAAAGGAATCTACCTTGAGGATGTTGTCACCCAAGATATGACCATCCTGAAGGATGCGCTCTTCTAATAATTTCATAAGACCTCCTAAAGTCTAAAAGATGCTTCATTTGCTTGTTTAAATGTTTCTATAGTGATTTAGTTTACTAATAATATATATGTATAATACTAGTGCCAGCGAAGCGAGTTTTACTAGATATTTCCCGCTGTAGTGGTATCATATACAATAATCTTGTTATTGTATATGACGGGATTTTTGAGACTTTGGGCTCAAAAATTAGGGATGAAATTCCCTGGATTCCTGAAATTATCCACAGGATAATTTCACCTCCCGTCCGCACTAAATAAGGGAAATATTAAAAATATTATATTTAACCTTGAAGGCTAGCCTTAGCAAAATACTAAAAAAGGACCTACTTAACAGATAAGCAAGCCCTCAAAATAGGTATGTCTAAAAACATACCCTCAACAGACTTACTCATTGTTAGGTGTTCCGGCACCTTGTAGAAACGTCGTGCCAATTCACGACATAAACAAGTAAAATGGTACTATTATCAAACGCAATAGCGTTAATGTCATTATTTTACACTAAATAGCTTTAGAAATCAAATATTTTATTAGTATTTTAATGAAAAAAACGAACAAAAAAGAAACCTACAACGAGATACAGTATTGTAGGGTTCTATTATTCTATTCGCTAAATCTTAAAAAATAACCGTCAGGATCCAAAACGGCAAATTCGTGAGGATAGATATAGTGATCCCCAACACGAAATGTTCTCTTGGTCAAAGGACGATAAATAGGATAGTCGGCATCGATCACTTTTTGATAAAGTTGTGGAACATCCTTTATACCAAAGGATAGGTTGACACCTTTTCCAAAAGGGTAGGTAAGGTTAGCCAGTTCCTCGGGTGTTCCTTCCTCTAGCATTAGCTGACACTCTTCAAGAGAAAGAAAGAGAAAGTTTTCTTCTGGACGCTCGTATTCGATTCTAAAACCGAGCAAGTCGCAGTAGAAAGAACGGGACTGTTCTAAATCACTTACAACAAACTCGGGAATAACTGCATTGTAGTTCATCGTTAAAGTCCTTAAAGTTTAATTTCCAATACAATTGGCGTATGGTCTTGACGAACTCCTGAGTCAATCATATCAGACTTGGTCACCTTGTCAGCCACGCGGTTGCTAGTTAGCCAGTAGTCGATTCTCCAGCCTGTATTGTTGATTTTAGAAGTCTTACTGCGTTGCGCCCACCAAGTGTAACGCTCAGGGACATCACCGTGAATGTGGCGGAAGGTGTCTGTAAATCCAGTTGCCAAGAGGTTGGTAAATCCAGCACGCTCCTCGTCTGTAAAACCAGGTGAACGGCGGTTGCTGGCAGGGTTTGCAAGGTCGATTTCCTTGTGGGCTACGTTGTAGTCACCCGTCGCAAGGACTGGTTTTTCTTTGTCTAACTCAGCTAGATACTCAGCATATTTCACATCCCAGACTTGACGCTCTTCCAAACGTTTCAAACCATCGCCAGCGTTTGGAGTGTAAACTTGCGTTACGAAAAATTCATCAAATTCCAAGGTGATGATGCGGCCTTCCAAGTCCATGGTAGAAGGGGCACCGATTTCTGGGAAGCTGATTGTTGGTGTGAGTTCTTTTTTATAGAGGAACATGGTTCCAGCATATCCTTTACGAGCAGGTTCTTGGGAAGAACGCCAAGTATTTTCATACCCTGGAAAGAGTTCTTCGAGAACTTCCAGATGTTTTTTTGTAGGACCCTTGGCAGAAAGTTTGGTTTCTTGGATAGCGATAATATCGGCATTTTCAGCTACCAAGGTTTGTAGGACTTCCTGTGACAGTTTGGCGCGAGCAGAATCGCTCGTTAGGGCTGCATTGAGGGAATCGACATTCCATGAGATGAGTTTCATAACATTACCTTTTTCATTGAGATTATAGACTATATTATACCAAAAAAAGCTCTATTTCCCCAACGTATGGTTTGAAAAATCAGCCTCTTTTGTTTATAATGTAAGAATGATTTTATGAAAGGGAGTGAAAATACATGAAATTCTATTCTTACGACTATGTACTCAGCCAAATCAGTCAGCAAAATGGGATCATGATTGGCTTTGGAATCGTCTTATTAGCTGTTACAGGATTTTTTGCTTTTAAGGCTTACCATGATAAAAAGGGCACCAAGTTTCGTGAGTTGGTCATGATTTCAGCCTTGACCTTACTGGCTCTCCTTTTGATTAGTATCTCGACTTACCAAAACAATCAAGTATCTAACAATAAATTTCAGGCTTCACTTCATTTCATCGAGGTTGTTTCCAAAGATTTGGGAGTTGACAAGTCGGAAGTTTATGTCAATACTTCTGCAGACACGGATGGAGCACTCCTCAAGGTAGGAGATCGCTATTATCGTGCCCTGAACGGAAGTGAGCCAGACAAATATCTCTTAGAGAAAGTCGAACTGCATAAAACAGATGCAATTGAACTGGTGGAGGTGAACAAATGACACTCAATTATATGGAAATTTTAATCAAACTAGCCTTGGGTCTCTTTTCTCTTGTTTTCGTAATTAATGTGACAGGAAAGGGCAACCTAGCGCCTAACTCAGCAATAGATCAAATTCAGAACTATGTACTCGGGGGTATCATCGGTGGGGTGATTTACAATAGCGCCATCAGTATCCTTCAGTATGCAGTTATCCTGATTATGTGGACCATTCTGGTCTTGACTCTCAAATGGCTCAACAACAATGTTCACTTTGTGAAACGTTTGATTGATGGGAAGCCAACCCTGCTCATCAAAAATGGGAAGATTGATCCAGAAGCCTGCCGTTCGGTTGGTTTATCAGCAGCAGACGTAGCTCTTAAGCTTCGTAGCCAGGGAATTTTCCAAATGAAACAAGTCAAACGCGCTATGCAGGAGCAGAACGGTCAACTCATCGTGGTCCAAATGGGAGATGAGAATCCCAAGTATCCTGTTGTCACAGACGGTGTGATCCAAGTCGAAATTTTGGAGACCATTGGTCGCAGCGAAGAATGGCTACTTGATAACCTCAGCAAACAAGGTCATGACAATGTTGCCAATATCTTTATCGCGGAGTATGACAAGGGTGCCGTCACAGTCGTAACTTATGAATAAGAAAAACCTGGGGTCTTGTACTCTTCAAAAATCAAATTCAAACTGCGTCAACGTCGCCTTGCCGTATATATGTGACTGACTTCGTTAGTCCTATATACAACCTCAAAACAGTGTTTTGAGCAGCCTGCGGCTAGTTTCCTAGTTTGCTCTTTGATTTTCATTGAGTCTTGGCTTCAGGTTTCCATTTGCAATCAGAAAGGGAGTTTATGTCCATTATTCAAAAACTCTGGTGGTTTTTCAAGTTAGAAAAGCGGCGTTATCTCCTAGGAATCTTAGCGCTTATTTTAGTCGCTGTTCTTAATCTCATCCCTCCCATGGTCATGGGACGGGTGATTGATGCTATTACGTCGGGGAAATTAACCCAGCAGGACCTCCTTCTTAATCTATCTTATCTACTGCTGGCAGCCTTTGGGATGTACTATCTGCGCTATGTTTGGCGCATGTATATCCTTGGAACTTCCTACCGTCTAGGGCAGATTATGCGGTCTCGTTTGTTTGAGCATTTTACTAAAATGTCGCCAGCCTTTTATCAGACCTATCGGACGGGGGACTTGATGGCACACGCCACCAATGATATCAATGCTTTAACTCGTCTCGCAGGTGGCGGAGTCATGTCAGCAGTGGATGCTTCCATCACGGCACTGGTGACTTTGTTGACCATGCTTTTTAGCATTTCATGGCAGATGACCTTGGTTGCTATTCTTCCCCTGCCTTTTATGGCTTATGCGACCAGTCGTCTAGGGAGAAAGACCCACAAGGCCTTTGGCGAGTCACAAGCTGCCTTTTCCGAACTCAATAACAAGGTGCAGGAGTCTGTATCAGGTATCAAGGTGACCAAGTCTTTCGGTTATCAGTCAGATGAGCTGGAGTCCTTTCAGGCAGTCAATGAATTGACCTTCCAAAAGAACCTCCAAACCATGAAATACGATAGTCTCTTTGACCCTATGGTTCTCTTGTTTGTTGGTTCCTCCTATGTTTTAACCCTTTTGGTCGGCTCTTTGATGGTTCAGGAGGGGCAAATCACCGTTGGAAATCTGGTTACCTTTATCAGCTACTTGGATATGTTGGTTTGGCCTCTTATGGCTATTGGTTTCCTCTTTAATATTACCCAGCGAGGGAAGGTGTCCTATCAGCGAATTGAGGATCTGTTGTCTCAGGAATCTCCTGTACATGACCCTGAGTTTCCTCTGGACGGTATTGAAAATGGGCCCTTGGAGTATGCTATTGACAGCTTTGCCTTTGAAAATGAGGAGACACTGACGGATATTCACTTTGGTTTAGAAAAAGGGCAAACTCTGGGCTTGGTTGGACAAACAGGCTCGGGGAAAACATCTCTAATCAAACTGCTCTTGCGTGAGTATGATGTTGACAAGGGAGCCATTTACCTAAACGGTCACAATATTCGGGACTATCGTCTGACAGACCTTCGCAGTCTCATGGGCTATGTTCCTCAGGACCAGTTCCTCTTTGCGACCTCTATCTTAGACAATATCCGCTTTGGCAATTCTAACTTGCCTCTTTCAGCAGTAGAGGAAGCAACTAAGCTAGCTCAAGTTTATAAAGATATTGTAGACATGCCTCAGGGATTTGATACGCTGATCGGTGAAAAAGGAGTCAGTCTCTCAGGTGGTCAAAAGCAACGTCTGGCTATGAGTCGGGCGATGATTTTAGACCCTGATATCTTGATTCTAGATGATTCCTTGTCCGCCGTGGATGCCAAGACAGAGTATGCGATTATTGACAATCTCAAGGAGACGCGGAAGGATAAGACAACCATCATCACAGCCCATCGCCTCAGCGCAGTTGTCCATGCAGATCTGATCTTGGTCTTGCAAAATGGTCGAATTATCGAACGGGGCACGCACCAAGACCTGCTAGCTCTAGATGGCTGGTATGCCCAAACTTACCAGTCTCAGCAGTTGGAAATGAAAGGAGAAGAAGATGCAGAATAAACAAGAACAGTGGACTGTGTTAAAACGCTTGCTGTCCTATCTCAAGCCTTATGGTCTCCTGACTTTTTTTGCCCTTACCTTTCTTCTAGCGACTACGGTCATTAAAAGTGTGATTCCTCTGGTTGCTTCCCACTTTATCGACCAGTACCTCAGCAATCTTAATCAACTGGCCGTGACCGTTTTGCTGGCCTACTACGGTCTTTATATCCTGCAAACTCTAGTTCAGTATGTAGGCAATCTTCTCTTTGCGCGGGTATCCTACAGTATTGTCAGAGATATTCGTCGGGATGCCTTTGCCAATATGGAAAAACTGGGCATGTCTTATTTTGACAAGACGCCAGCTGGTTCCATCGTTTCTCGTTTGACAAATGATACCGAGACCATCAGTGATATGTTTTCAGGGATTTTATCCAGCTTTATTTCAGCAGTTTTTATCTTTCTGACAACTCTGTATACCATGTTGGTGCTGGATTTTCGTTTGACAGCTTTAGTTTTGCTCTTTCTTCCCTTGATTTTCCTTTTGGTCAATCTCTATCGGAAAAAGTCAGTCAAGATTATCGAGAAAACCAGAAGTCTCTTGTCAGATATCAATAGTAAGCTGGCAGAGAATATCGAGGGAATCAGGATTATCCAGGCCTTCAACCAAGAGAAGCGTCTGCAGGCAGAATTTGATGAGATTAATCAAGAACATTTGGTCTATGCCAACCGTTCTGTAGCCTTGGATGCCCTCTTTTTGAGACCTGCCATGAGTTTGTTGAAACTTCTAGGCTACGCTGTTTTGATGGCCTATTTTGGCTACCGTGGGCTTTATCTGGGAATAACAGCAGGAACCATGTATGCCTTTATCCAGTATATCAACCGTCTCTTTGATCCTCTGATTGAGGTGACGCAAAACTTTTCAACCCTTCAAACTTCCATGGTGTCTGCAGGTCGTGTTTTTGCCTTGATTGATGAAACGACCTATGAGCCTCTTCAAGAAGATGGGCAAGCCAAAGTCCAAGAAGGCAATATCCGTTTTGAACATGTCTGTTTCTCATATGACGGGAAACATCCGATACTGGATGACATTTCCTTTTCAGTTAAGAAGGGTGAAACCATTGCCTTTGTAGGTCATACAGGTTCCGGGAAATCATCCATTATCAATGTCCTCATGCGTTTTTATGAATTTCAGTCAGGGAGAGTTCTCTTGGATGGTGTGGATATCCGAAACTACAGTCAGGAAGAGCTGAGAAAGAACATCGGTCTGGTCTTACAGGATCCCTTCCTCTATCACGGGACTATCAAGTCCAATATCGCCATGTACCAAGACCTTAGTGATGAAGAGGTCCAGGCTGCGGCTGCCTTTGTCGATGCAGATTCCTTTATTCAGGACCTTCCGCAGGATTATGATGCTCCTGTTTCCGAGCGTGGTTCGAGCTTTTCTACTGGACAGCGCCAGCTTCTTGCCTTTGCCAGAACAGTCGCCAGTCAGCCTAAAATCCTGATTTTGGATGAAGCGACAGCCAATATTGACTCGGAGACAGAAAGTTTGGTTCAAGATTCCCTAGCTAAGATGAGACAGGGGCGGACGACCATTGCCATCGCCCATCGTCTTTCAACTATTCAAAATGCCAACTGTATCTATGTTTTGGACAAGGGGCGCATCATCGAGAGTGGCACCCATGAGGAACTCTTGGCCTTGGAAGGAACCTATCACAAAATGTATAGCTTGCAGGCAGGGGCCATGTCCTAATACTCTTTGAAAATCTCTTCAAACCATGTCAGCTTTATCTGCAACCTCAAAGCTGTACTTTGATTTTCATTGAGCACCAGAAGGAAATTCTTCAAATCACAGATTTCTTGCACCGCCTTTTCCATTTTGTGGTATAATGAAAAATGTTGACAAATAGTATAATAAAAACAAAGGAGAAACAGCATGCTGAAATGGGAAGACTTGCCCGTGGAAATGCAATCAAGCGAGGTTGAGTCTTACTACCAGCTTGTCTCTAAAAGGAAGGGTTCGCTGATTTTCAAGCGTTGCCTGGATTGGGTTCTGGCCTTGTTTTTGCTACTTTTGACTTCTCCCATCTTTCTTGTCTTGAGCATTTGGATTAAGTTGGATAGCAAGGGACCTGTCATTTACAAGCAAGAGCGCGTGACCCAGTACAACCGTCCGTTCAAGATTTGGAAGTTCCGTACTATGGTAACGGATGCGGATAAAAAAGGAAGTCTGGTGACTTCTGCTAACGATAGCCGTATTACCAAAGTGGGGAATTTCATTCGCCGTGTGCGTTTGGACGAACTGCCTCAGCTGGTCAATGTCCTTAAGGGCGAAATGTCCTTTGTAGGCACACGACCTGAGGTGCCACGTTACACCGAGCAGTATAGCCCTGAAATGATGGCGACCTTGCTCTTGCCAGCAGGAATCACCTCTCCAGCCAGCATCAACTACAAGGATGAGGATACGATCATCAGTCAAATGACGGAGAAAGGTCTGTCAGTTGACCAGGCCTATGTCGAACATGTCCTTCCTGAGAAGATGCGCTATAACCTCGCCTATCTCCGAGAGTTTAGTTTCCTTGGAGACATCAAAATCATGTTTCAAACCGTGTTTGAAGTGCTAAAATAAAGTAGTCATGAGAAAATGAGTACAGATAAAAGGAGCAAATCAATGCCAAATTACAATATTCCATTTTCACCACCCGATATTACCGAAGCTGAAATTGCTGAAGTAGCAGATACCCTGCGTTCTGGTTGGATCACAACAGGTCCGAAGACAAAAGAACTGGAGCGTCGCTTGTCTCAATACACACAGACACCTAAGACTGTCTGCCTCAACTCTGCGACTGCCGCCCTTGAGTTGATTTTACGTGTTTTGGAAGTGGGACCAGGTGATGAAGTCATCGTTCCAGCTATGACCTATACAGCTTCATGTAGTGTTATCACTCACGTAGGAGCAACACCTGTCATGGTGGATATCCAAGCAGATACTTTTGAGATGGACTATGACTTGCTTGAGCAAGCTATCACTGAGAAAACTAAGGTTATCATCCCAGTAGAGCTTGCAGGGATTGTGTGCGACTATGACCGTTTGTTCCAAGTTGTGGAGAAGAAACGGGACCTCTTTACAGCTACTAGTAAGTGGCAAAAGACCTTTAACCGTATCGTGATTGTCTCTGATAGTGCCCATGCTTTAGGATCTACTTACAAAGGGCAACCAGCTGGTTCGATCGCTGACTTTACTTCCTTCTCGTTCCATGCCGTTAAGAACTTTACAACGGCTGAGGGAGGAAGTGCGACTTGGAAAGCCAATCCAGCGATTGATGACGAAGAGATGTATAAGGAGTTCCAAATTCTTTCCCTTCACGGGCAAACTAAAGACGCTCTTGCCAAAATGCAATTGGGTTCATGGGAGTACGATATCGTCACACCAGCCTACAAGTGCAATATGACCGATATCATGGCGTCACTTGGTTTGGTACAATTGGACCGTTACCCAGGTTTGCTAGAACGTCGTAAGGACATCGTGGACCGCTATGATCGTGGTTTTGCGGGCACTCGTATTCACCCACTGGCACACAAGACTGATACTGTCGAATCTTCACGCCACCTCTACATCACTCATGTAGAAGGAGCAAGTTTAGAAGAACGCAACCTTATCATCCAAGAATTGGCCAAAGCAGGAATTGCAAGTAATGTACACTATAAACCGCTTCCTCTTTTGACAGCCTATAAGAATCTTGGTTTTGATATGGCGGATTATCCAAGAGCCTATGCCTTCTTTGAAAATGAAATTACGCTTCCTCTTCACACTAAATTAAGCGATGAAGAAGTAGACTATATCGTTCAGACTTTGGTGAGAATTTCCGAAGAAATCCTCGGGTCAGGAAAAAAATCATAAAAAAATCTTGACAAAAAGCGGACAATAGCATATAATATTCTCAACAAATCAGAAAAGTAACTATTTTTGATCTTCAGGGAGCCTGTGGTGATTGTGAACAGGTGGTTGGAAGTAGTGAAAGTGGGCTGATTTAAAAAATGAATTTGAAACAATGAAAATTCGGTGCGCACACCTTACAGTGCAACTTGTTGTTAGACAAGGCAGAGATGTAAAGGGAATAGTCCCTTTATAATTGAGGTGGCACCGCGTTACCAACGCCCTCACATGGAAATAGATTCCGTGTGTGGGCTTTTTTCTTTCGGTCATTTTGTTTTTCTTTTATTAGGGCGTTAAGTCGCTTTGATGAACTTAAGTTCTATCTGCAGCTCCTTGCCTACTACTAAAAGCAAACAAAAAGCCGAATTAATACAGAAAGAGGAAAAATTTATGACAACTAAAGGTTATTTTGGACAATTTGGTGGTAGTTTTGTACCAGAGCCGATTCAGGCTTTGTTGGATGAGCTAGAAGTGACATTTGACAAGTACAAGGATGATTCAGAATTTTTGGCAGAATTTCGTCATTACTTGAAGGATTACTCAGGCCGCGAAACACCGCTCTATTTTGCGGAAAGTTTGACAGATCACCTAGGTGGGGCTAATATTTATCTCAAGCGAGAAGATCTTAACCATCTTGGTTCTCACAAGCTTAACAATGTTTTAGGACAAATTCTTCTTGCCAAACGTATGGGCAAAAAACGAGTGATAGCAGAAACAGGGGCTGGTCAGCA
Organism: Streptococcus oralis; assembly: GCF_006175905.1. Classification (GTDB taxonomy): domain Bacteria; phylum Bacillota; class Bacilli; order Lactobacillales; family Streptococcaceae; genus Streptococcus; species Streptococcus oralis_BG. The sequence continues at coordinate 537,385 of NZ_SSNB01000003.1, read as the reverse complement.
CGGTGTTGCGACAGCAGCTGCTGCAGCCAAGTTTGGTATGGCTTGTGATGTCTACATGGGTGCAGAAGATGTGGAGCGTCAACGTCTCAATGTTTTCCGTATGGAGATGATGGGAGCGACCGTTCACGCAGTTGAAACGGGGACACGAACTCTTAAGGATGCGGTCGATGCAGCCTTTGGAGCATGGATGAATGACCTTGAAGCCTTTTATGTTCTGGGATCTGCTGTAGGACCTCACCCTTATCCTACCATTGTTCATGAGTTCCAAAAAGTCATCAGTGAAGAATCTCGCCGTCAAATCTTGGAAAAAGAAGGACGCTTGCCAGACTACGTCATTGCCTGTGTAGGTGGTGGTTCTAATGCCATCGGTGCTTTTTCACAGTATGTGGCTGATGAAGAAGTCAAATTGGTTGGGGTCGAAGCTGCAGGTCACGGGCTTGACACAGACAAGCACGCAGCCACTATGACAAAAGGTAGTGTCGGAATTGTCGATGGCATGAAGACCTATGCAGTCTTTAAGGAAGATGGAGAACTGGCGCCAGTTTACTCTATCTCAGCTGGTTTGGACTATCCAGGAGTTGGCCCAGAACACGCCTACTTCAAAGACTCTGGTCGCGTGGAATACGTAGCAGCGACAGATGAAGAAGCTGTTCAAGCCTTGCTCCTCCTCAGCAAGACAGAAGGGATTATCCCAGCGATTGAAAGTTCGCACGCTATCGCAGAAGCAGTCAAACGTGCACCGAAACTAAGTAAGGATGAGATTATCATTATCAATGTTTCAGGTCGTGGAGACAAGGATGTAGCTGCGATTGCAGACTACCTAGATGCTAAAAACTAACAGATGGAAAAATTACAGTCCTTTCTCTCACAGAGAGCTTGTGGTTGCTGGAAACAAGCAGAGAAAGCTGTAAGGTTGGGTCCATCTGAAACGAGAGAAGAAAACATAATTCTAAAGGGAGTGCCCTTTATCGCACAGCCTGTTACAGGAGATATCTGATACTCTTCGAAAATCAAATTCAAACCACGTCAGCGTCGCCTTACTGTACTCAAGTACAGCCTGCGGCTAGCTTCCTAGTTTGCTCTTTGATTTTCATTGAGTATGAGACAGGAATGAGAGATAGGAGAAATCCTATAATTGAGGTGGCACCGCGAATTTCGTCCTCACGCAAGTTATTTTGCGTGGGGATTTTTATATATTTATCGTAGATATGGTCATCGGTTTTAAATTATGCTTCATCAATAGATAGATTTCTATAAAATATTTGCGAACGAAGTGAGCATTGAACCGCTATTTCCCGCCATAGTGGTATTCTAGAGAAGCAAAGATGCTTATCTAGAACGGAATTTTTGAGAGTAAAATAGTTCGGGGAACTATTTTACTCTGAGCCTAGAAATCAATGAGCGAGGAGCTCGAAAATTAGGTCTTTCATTTCATGGTTTTCTAAAATCATCCACTGGATAATTTTACCTCCCGTCCGCACTATTTAAGGGAAATAGAAAAAAGACAAAAAATTAAAAATAAGAAACTGAAAGGGAAATTACAATGGAACGAATCATTCATGGAGATGTCTTATCACCAATCTTGGCTTATATGCGCCTAGAGGGGCAACACAAGGTTATTTTAGAGAGTATTCCGAGAGACAAGGAAACAGCTCGTTTTTCTATCCTAGCCTATAATCCTGTTTTTGAGATTAAGTTTGAAAATGGAGTTCTTTATCAAAATGGGCAAGTGATTGATCGAGATCCCTTGGATTTCCTTTATGAAGTGACTCATAAGAGCCAGCACCATTCAGACCTACCTTTTGGTGGGGGAGCTATTGGCTTTGTTGGTTACGATATGATTTCGCTCTATGAAGAAATCGGTCAAATCCCTGAGGATACAATTGGGACGCCAGACATGCATTTCTTTGTCTATGAGAGTTACATGGTCTTTGACCACAAGAAAGAAAAAATTCATGTCATAGAGGATGCTCTATACAGCGAGCGTATTCAAGAAGACTTGGAAAAAGCCTTGAATAAAGTGCTTGAGGAATTACGCATCCCTGCTCCAAATGAATTTGAAGATTTGGATTTATCTCCGCTGGACTTCAAACCGCACATTGCTCCTCAGAAGTTTGAGGAAATGGTGGAAAGGGCTCGTGACTTGATTCGTAATGGTGATATGTTCCAATGCGTGCTCAGTCAACGTTTCTCAGCAGAAGTTACTGGAAATCCATTTGACTTCTACAGAAATCTTCGCGTGACCAATCCATCTAATTACCTTTATTTCTATGATTTTGGGGATTATCAAATCATCGGTGCCAGTCCAGAAAGTTTGGTTTCTGTCAAAAATGGCATCGTGACAACCAATCCGATTGCGGGAACGCGACCAAGAGGAGCAACGGAAGAAGAGGATAAGGCCTTGGCGACAGACCTCCTGTCCGATGAGAAGGAAACAGCAGAACATCGAATGTTGGTAGACTTGGGGCGTAACGATATTGGCCGCATCTCTGAAACGGAAAGTGTTCAAGTCACCAAGTATATGGAAGTGGAGCTTTTCCGTTATGTCATGCATTTGACCAGCGTGGTGAAAGGACGTTTGCTTCCCGAACTTACTGCCATGGATGCCTTGAAAGCTACACTTCCAGCTGGAACAGTTTCAGGAGCACCAAAGATTCGGGCCATGAGACGCATCTATGAACTGGAAACGGAAAAACGAGGCGTATACGCAGGAGCAATCGGCTACTTGTCTGCGACGGGTGATATGGATTTCGCCATTGCCATCCGAACTATGATTCTCAAAAATCAAACAGCCTATGTGCAGGCTGGGGCAGGGATTGTCTATGACTCCATCGCCCAAAACGAATACCAAGAAACCATTAACAAGGCAAAATCTATGACTAGAATTGGAGAACTAAGACCATGATTTTATTGATTGACAACTATGATTCTTTTACTTATAACTTGGCGCAGTACATTGGGAATTTCGCAGAAGTGCAGGTTTTGAGAAATGATGATCCCAAGCTGTATGAAGAAGCTGAAAAAGCAGATGGTCTAGTCTTTTCTCCGGGTCCTGGTTGGCCAATTGATGCCGGAAAGATGGAAGACATGATTCGTGATTTTGCAGGTAAGAAGCCAATTCTAGGGATTTGTTTGGGTCATCAAGCTATCGCAGAAGTCTTTGGTGGGAAGCTAGGCTTGGCTCCAAAAGTCATGCATGGGAAACAGAGCCATATCAACTTTGAAGCGCCATCTGTTCTCTATCAAGGCATTGAGGATGGTCGTCCAGTCATGCGTTATCACAGTATTTTGATTGAAGAAATGCCTGAAGACTTTGAAGTGACAGCTCGTTCAACTGATGACCAAGTTATTATGGGAATTCAACACAAAAGCCTACCGATTTATGGCTTCCAGTACCATCCAGAGAGTATCGGAACGCCAGATGGCTTGTCTTCTATTCGGAATTTTATCGAGAAGGTTGTAAAGTGAGGAAACTAGGATGAAAGAGATTATTGAAAAACTAGCAAAATTTGAAAATTTATCAGGTGTGGAAATGACGGATGTCATTGAGCGTATCGTAACTGGGCGTGTAACCGAAGCGCAGATTGCTTCTCTCCTCTTGGCCCTTAAGATGAAGGGGGAAACACCGGAGGAGCGCACAGCCATTGCACAAGTCATGAGAGGGCATGCCCAACACATTCCAACTGAAATCCATGATGCTATGGATAACTGTGGTACAGGTGGGGACAAGTCTTTCAGCTTTAACATTTCCACAACTGCAGCCTTTGTCTTGGCTGGTGGCGGCATTCATATGGCTAAGCACGGTAACCGTTCGATTTCTTCTAAATCGGGTTCTGCAGATGTCCTTCAAGCATTGGGCATCAATCTTGACCTCAAACCAGCTGAACTAGGTAAGGTTTTTGATAAAACTGGCATCGTCTTTCTCTTTGCTAAAAATATGCATCCAGCTATGAAATACATCATGCCAGCACGTTTGGAATTGGGAATTCCAACAATCATGAACTTGACTGGTCCACTGATTCACCCAATGGCCTTGGAAACACAGCTTCTTGGCATTAGTCGTCCAGAACTGCTAGAAAGTACCGCTCAGGTTTTGAAAAATATGGGTCGCAAACGTGCCATCGTGGTTGCTGGACCAGAAGGGTTGGATGAAGCTGGCTTGAACGGAACAACCAATATTGCTCTTCTTGAAAATGGCGAAATCACCTTGTCCAGCTTCACTCCAGAGGATTTGGGGATGGAACGCTACGCTATCGAAGACATTCGAGGAGGAAATGCTCAGGAAAATGCAGAAATTTTGCTCAGCGTTCTTAAAAACGAACCAAGTCCATTCTTGGAAACGACAGTTTTAAATGCTGGTCTTGGTTTCTATGCTAATGGTAAGGTAGCTAGCATCAAGGAGGGGGTTGCCTTGGCCCGTCAAGTGATTGCTAGTGGCAAGGCACTTGAAAAACTCAGACTGTTACAGGAGTATCAAAAATGAGTCAGGAATTTTTAGCACGAATTTTGGAGCAGAAGGCGCGTGAGGTCGAGCAAATGGAGCTGGAGGAAATCCAGCCCTTGCGCCAGACTTATCGCTTGGCAGAATTTTTGAAGAATCACCAGGACCGTTTACAGGTAATCGCTGAGGTCAAGAAGGCTAGCCCTAGTCTGGGAGATATCAATCTCGATGTGGATATTGTGCAACAGGCCCAGACTTATGAAGCAAATGGAGCAGTGATGACTTCGATTTTAACAGATGAAGTTTTCTTTAAAGGGCATTTGGATTATTTGCGTGAGATTTCTAGTCAGGTAAACATTCCAACGCTCAACAAGGACTTTATCATCGACGAAAAGCAAATTATCCGTGCTCGTAATGCTGGCGCAACAGCCATCTTGCTCATCGTGGCAGCCTTGTCCGAAGAACGCCTCAAGGAACTTTATGACTATGCGACAGAGCTTGGTCTTGAAGTCTTGGTGGAAACTCATAATCTTGCTGAACTGGAAGTTGCTCACAGACTTGGTGCTCAGATTATCGGAGTCAATAACCGCAATCTGACAACCTTTGAGGTCGACTTACAAACCAGTGTAGACTTGGCCCAGCACTTTAAGGAAGATCGTTATTACATTTCTGAATCTGCTATTTTCACAGGGAAGGATGCAAAACGCGTTGCACCCTACTTTAACGGAATTTTAGTTGGGACAGCTCTCATGCAGGCAGAAGATGTAGCCCAGAGAATTAAGGAGTTGCAGATTGACAAAGGTTAAAATTTGCGGATTATCAACCAAAGAAGCGGTAGAGACAGCCGTATCAGCAGGGGCGGATTACATCGGTTTTGTCTTCGCACCTAGTAAAAGGCGGGTGACCTTGGAACAGGCTGCTGAGCTGGCAAAGCTCATTCCTGTCAACGTTAAAAAGGTTGGTGTATTTGTTTCACCAAGTCGAGCTCAATTGCTAGAAGCGATTGACAAAGTTGGCTTGGACTTGGTACAAGTTCATGGTCAGGTAGCAGATGGTTTGTTTGAGGATTTGCCTTGTGCCAGCATTCAGGCTGTGCAGGTAGATGGAGATGGGCATGTCCCCAATTCTCGGGCAGACTATCTACTCTTTGATGCGCCTGTGGCAGGGAGTGGTCAGACCTTTGACTGGGGCCAACTGGATACAGCAGAACTTGCTCAGTCCTTCTTTATCGCAGGTGGGCTTAATGAAGACAATGTAGTAAAAGCAATTCAACACTTTACTCCCTATGCAGTAGATGTATCAAGTGGAGTGGAGACAGATGGACAAAAAGATCATGAAAAGATTAGAAGATTTATAGAGAGGGTAAAGCATGGCATATCAAGAACCAAATAAAGATGGATTTTACGGAAAATTCGGTGGACGTTTTGTCCCAGAAACATTAATGACAGCAGTTTTGGAGTTGGAAAAGGCCTACCGTGAAAGTCAAGCAGACCCAAGTTTCCAAGAGGAATTAAATCAGCTCTTACGCCAGTATGTAGGACGTGAAACGCCTCTTTACTACGCAAAAAACTTGACCCAGCATATCGGTGGCGCCAAGATCTATCTCAAACGGGAAGACCTCAACCATACAGGGGCCCACAAGATTAACAATGCCTTGGGACAGGTTCTTCTGGCTAAACGCATGGGTAAAAAGAAAATTATCGCTGAAACTGGTGCTGGTCAGCACGGTGTGGCAACTGCAACAGCTGCAGCCCTCTTTAACATGGAATGTACCATCTACATGGGTGAGGAAGATGTCAAGCGCCAAGCCCTTAATGTCTTCCGCATGGAGCTTTTGGGAGCCAAGGTCGAGGCCGTGACAGATGGTTCGCGCGTACTCAAGGATGCGGTCAATGCAGCCCTTCGTTCATGGGTAGCGAATATCGATGATACCCATTATATCCTTGGTTCTGCCTTGGGCCCTCATCCTTTCCCAGAAATCGTTCGTGACTTCCAAAGTGTCATCGGTCGAGAGGCCAAACAACAGTACCGTGACTTGACAGGTGAAAATCTACCAGATGCCCTAGTAGCCTGTGTTGGTGGGGGTTCGAATGCCATCGGCCTTTTCCATCCATTTGTGGAAGACGAGTCAGTGGCTATGTATGGAGCTGAAGCAGCAGGACTAGGTGTGGATACGGAGCACCACGCAGCTACCTTGACCAAGGGTCGTCCAGGTGTCCTTCACGGTTCTCTCATGGATGTGCTCCAAGATGCCCATGGTCAAATTCTTGAAGCCTTCTCTATCTCAGCAGGTTTGGACTATCCTGGTATCGGTCCAGAACATTCTCACTACCACGATATCAAACGTGCCAGCTATGTTCCTGTGACAGACGAGGAAGCTTTGGAAGGATTCCAACTCTTGTCTCGTGTGGAAGGAATTATCCCAGCCTTGGAATCTAGCCACGCCATTGCCTTTGCAGTGAAATTAGCCAAAGAACTTGGACCAGACAAGTCGATGATTGTCTGCCTATCCGGTCGTGGGGACAAGGATGTGGTCCAAGTCAAAGACCGCTTGGAAGCTGATGCAGCAAAGAAGGGAGAAGCCCATGCCTAAGACACTAACAGAAAAATTGAATGCTATCAAAGCAACTGGAAAAGGAATTTTTGTTCCCTATATCATGGCTGGAGACCATGAGAAAGGTTTGGATGGTCTCGCTGAAACAATCCACTTTTTAGAAGATTTGGGTGTTTCAACTATTGAAGTGGGTATTCCCTTTTCAGACCCTGTTGCAGATGGACCTGTGATCGAAGAAGCAGGTTTGCGCAGTCTAGCTCATGGGACTTCTACCCAGGCTTTGGTTGAAACCTTGAAAACCATTCAGACTGAAGTGCCACTGGTCATCATGACCTACTTCAACCCCATCTTTCAGTACGGTGTGGAGAAATTTGTCAAAGATTTGGCAGATACAGCGGTTAAGGGCTTGATTATCCCGGATCTGCCTCATGAGCATGCCAACTTTGTAGAGCCCTTTTTGGCAGATACAGACATTGCCTTGATTCCCCTAGTTAGCTTGACAACAGGACTCGAGCGTCAAAAAGAGTTGATCAAGGGAGCTGAAGGCTTTGTCTATGCTGTTGCCATCAATGGGGTAACAGGGAAATCAGGAAATTACCGTGCAGACTTGGACAAGCACTTGGCGCAATTGCATCAAGTAGCTGACATCCCAGTCTTGACAGGTTTTGGTGTGTCTAGTCAAGAAGATGTAGAACGCTTTAATGCGGTGTCAGATGGCGTTATTGTCGGTTCGAAAATTGTAAAAGCTCTCCACCAAGGAGAGCCGATTGAGGACTTTATCAAACAAGCAGTAGCTTACCAAAAATAATCAAACAAACAGCAAGTAAGAGGAAAGGCACAAAAGGAAGTCTTTCCTTTTTCTTTTGCAGGAGAAAAGCTAGGATCCCCGTCGCAGAAGCGAACTGGATCAATATGAGCAACTCTATCACACTAAAGACGAGCGCACAAGAAGCCAGAAAGAGAAAATCCCCTGCGCCCATGCGAATATCGATAAAATGGGCCATGATTCCGAGGACAAGGAAGAAAATCATAACCAGATTCCAGCCACAGAAAGCCATGAGGATTAGGTGGAAAGTTAGCCAAACCATTAAGGGATATTCCTGATGGCGAAAGTCGTAGATGCCCAAGGTTGAGCCAGCAGTGATGAGGATGATTTGACCTAAGGAAAGCCAGCCCCAAGACCAAGCTAGAAAGAGGATTCCTAAGCCGAGTTCAAAGAGGGCATACCAGAATGGATAGCGAGCCTTGCAGTAGCGACAGCGAAAGCGACCAATTACTTGAGAGATAATCGGAATCAAATCTAAGGGACGCAAGCGAGTCTGACAGGAATCGCAGTGGCTAGCTGGTCGAATAATGGATTGCTCAGGGAATCGGTCAATGACCAAACCCAAGAAAGAAGCGAGAATGCTCCCAACAAGAAAAAAATAAAGATCAATCATACTTATCTATTCGTAAAAAATAAGAGAAGTAGTATAATAAAGAAACATTGATAAGATGGTGAGGTCAAGATGATGATTCGTTTTGAAGAAAATATGAGCACAGAAAATGCTCAGCTCGTATGCCAATGGTCTAACTCCCTCGGAAAATCCTTTCAAGAACAATGGATGGGAACAAAGATTCCTTTTCCCTTGACCATTCAAGTCTTGCAAGATTTGGAAGGAATTTTTTCAATCTTTGTTGGACCAGAGTTTGTGGGGCTTATCCAGAAAATCAGGCTAGAGGAAAGAAATCTTCATATCGGGAGATTTTTTATCAAGCCCCAGAAACAGAGACAGGGCTTAGGTAGACAGGCTTTAAGGAATTTTGTTAGTTTGGCCTTTGAAAATGAAGACATAGAAACTATTTCTCTAAATGTCTACGAGGCAAATCAAGCAGCTCAGAATCTTTACCAAAAAGAAGGATTTGAAATCGTTCAAATGGTTGAAGAACCTGTACGAAAATACATCATGAAAAAATGTAAATAGAAGTTACTTGGGGCTAGAGTCCCAAGGATATCCAAGGATAAGGCAGTTACCTTTCAAAGCCGGGAACAAGATTTTTATGATTTCTTAGATAGAGGAGATAAACATGTCGAGACCTAGAAAAATACGAATCTTGCTTGCTTCTGCACTTGCCTTAGTTGTTGGTATCACTCTTTATTTTCAGTATCAAAACCACCAAGAACATATGCAATTAAAGGCTTTCTTTGAAGAGAGGGACAATATAGCCGTCTTACAACGTTTGATGGCATCAGAAAAATATGCGTCTGACATCCGTAAAGCGGGCTATGTCATTCCTCCCGATGGAGCTATTCGCTTGGATGGAGGGATTGACTCCATAGAGATAAAAGGAGACGTCGATTTGAAAATATCGCATCCTGGACGGAATGGGGTTACTGCTTATTTTGAAATAGAGATAGATGGTAAAATAACTAGTGTACTATATGAATTGGATAAGAACTTTGATATAGTTTCTAGCGCCTATTTTCAAACAAATGAAAAAAATATAAATGAGAGAGTGAACATCTCTCAAGCCGAAGAAGAACGCCTATTAAAGATTGTTCGAAAAGAGTTGAAAGCTTTTCTAGATAAGATGTATCAGACTTTGTATGGTTGATGTTACTAGTGAGAAATAAACGCGAGACTCTGTTCAGGATGTCAACGATGATAAGAAAGGGGGGATAAAATGTTTACAGAATTGCTCTTTATTGTCTCTTTTGTCTTACTTTTACGTTTGTTTAAAAGTAGGCGCTCACGAATGATTATAGGAGTCTTGTATAGTTTGCTGCTAGTTTGGTTTGTCTTTTCAGTTTTGAACTATGGCAAATACACTCTTCAACCAGGTCAATCTGTCAACTTAAGAGTAAATCCCAGAACACAAGATTTGGAATACTATTCACTCTTCATCTTGAAGAAAAACGATTCAAGTAAAATTAAATTAACTGGCTCTAGTGTTTGGAGTGAGAGTAATGGTGATGTTTACTATGAAGTAGAGGGACAAAAAATTATAAAAAGCCATGGTTTCGACAAGGAGGATGAAGAACTTCCAAACAACCAAGCAGATATTTATTTAGAAAAAGATGGAGTTGTTGTGAGTTACCAAGGTGAAAAAGTGTTTGATGCCACCAATAACAAACCCTACACGATCACCATTACCAATGTAGACAATCAACCAGCCCAATTTGAGGCTCAAGTGGTGGATAAATAAGCTAGTCTAGTAGTGTGCAAGCTTTTAAATTTTCTTTCTTTAAAAGGGAACTATTATTTTAAACAAGTAAAAAAGCCCTGAAACCAGAGCTTTTCCTATTAAAAATTTCTTTTAACGAAAAATGGGAAGCGCGTTTAGAATCCAATCTACAAAAAAAAGAGGACATTTGCGGTCCTCTTTTTGACTACTATAGATAAAAAGGTCAATTAACGTTTAGCCTTATTTTTCGTCTTTGTGAAGCATGTTTTTAACACCTTCAATAGCGCCTTCGACAGCGTCTTTAGCATCTTCAGCAACTTCTTTTACTTTAGAAACAACTTTTTCAGCTGCGCCTTCTTTTTCCATTTTTTCATCGCCGATCATTTTGCCGACACCTTCTTTAATGGAACCTTTTGCTTGGTTTAATTTTTCTTCTGTTGACATGATTTTGCCTCCTTTAAATTGATTGATTTAGACCAGATGAATTAGTGTACGCGAGCATTTTCCTTTGCTTCGCCCTTAACGGCTTCAACACCTTCGCCTACTTTTTCTTGAACAGCAGCAACACCTGAACCGATACCAGATTTCACTTTTTCAAATTGTTCTGAAGCAAATTCTCCTGTTGAAGAAGCCACGTCAGTTACTCGGTCTTGGAGGCTTACTGAATCTGCTTCATGCTGTTCCTTCGTTTTGATATCAACAACATTCACATTGACTTCAACAACTTCTAGATCAGTCATTTTTGTAACTTGTGATACGACAACATCTTTGATTTCTTTGTACAAAGCTGGAACATTCTTTTGGTATTCAACAACAATGTTCAAGTCAACTGCTACTTGTTCTTTCCCAACTTCAACATTGACACCATGAGTGACATTATCTGTATTGATAATTTTTTCTGTTAGATTAGAGAAGAATCCTCCATCCACATCCAAAAGTCCAGGTACTTTTTCAAGTGAAAGACCAATGATTTTTTGGATGACTTTATCTTCATAAGTGAGTTCCCCTTTAACATCTTGAGAAACAACAGCGACATCTTTTTTTTCTACATTTTTATCTACGTTTGACATACGAGACTCCTTTATTTATTTAAATATTTTTCCTTAACATAGTATCCAGCAAATGCTCCTAAGGCTCCACAAATTAGTACAAATAGTGTTTTGAAAAAGCCAAAGGATAAGATAAAGCAAGCGAGAATGACACCTACTAAACCTGCAATGATTGGATACTGGTATTTTTTAAACCATTCCATTTTTACTTCCTTACTTTACACGACTAACAGTCTTTTTGGTCGTTTTTTGAGGTTCAACTTCTTTTACTTTAACTTCAAGTTTTACCTCACGTTCAATACCAAAGAACTGCTTTAATCCATGAGTTATTTCATTCTGAATGACTAGACATCGATTTGAGATGTTGTCTGAAGGAAGAATTTTACCTTCTACAGTAACGAAACATTTATTTTTGCGGCTATTTACATGGACCGTTGGTTCTTTCATCAACTGATGATCAATAACCAAACATCGAACAAAGCCTTCGATAGCTGAATTTTTTAGTTTTAATGTATCTTCTTGAGTTTCTAATTGAATCTCTAGATATTGCTTAGGATAAAAGAGTATCACTAACATTGAAATTAAAACTAAAACAGATAGGACAAGTGTCCCCCAAAAGACATATCTAGCAATCAGGAATTCAGCGTAGAGTTCTCTCCAACTGAATAAGTGGATATCTAAATCACTGACCTGATGATAATCTATGAGAATAGGAAGGAAAATAGTCAAGATTAAGATACAGAAAATAAGTAACAGTATTTTCTTTGCTTTTGACATATTAAATCCTTTCAATTGAAAAGCTTTAAACCATAATTTTACCCGTCTACAGTATTCAAAATTATGGCTTATCACTTTTAATTTCTTACTAGGTAATGCTTATTTTTTACCAAATAAGAATGAAACGACTGCAACAACAATCACTGCACCTACGATTGACGGAATAATAGCCATTCCAGCCAATGAAGGTCCCCAGCTTCCTAGAAGTGATTGCCCTACAGATGAACCGATAAGACCTGCAAAGATATTTGCAATCAATCCCATTGAACCACCTTTTTTAGTGATTGCACCTGCGGCGAGACCAATAAGACCTCCTACAATAATGGACCACAACATAGTGTATCCTCCTTTTCTATTTCTAAATCAAAGAGTCAATTTCTTTGATTGAACTAATTATATACTATCTCAACTTGGAAACATAATAGTTTGTCTTGAATTACGTACCGTAAAAATGCACTTTAGATACAAATAAATAAGAAAATCTTGATGCTACTGGGTTTCTAAGGGATTAGACTAGTCTTTTTATGACAAGCAAAAGTCGTTCTAAGAGGATAAATGGACTCCATGTGGTATAATTGCATGAAGATTGAAAGACAATCCTTCAGTTTATTATAAAGAGAGAAAAGCTATCCATGAGAGATTTATTATCTAAAAAAAGTCACAGACAATTAGAATTATTAGAATTACTGTTTGAAAACAAACGCTGGTTTCATATTTCAGAACTAGCAGAATTATTGCACTGTACAGAACGTTCTGTAAAAAATGACTTATCCCATGTCAGGTCTTCCTTTCCTGACTTGCTATTTCATTCCTCAACAAACGGCATCCGTATCATTAATACCGACGATAGTGATATTGAAATGATCTATCATCATTTTTTTAAGCATTCAACTCACTTTTCAATATTAGAATTTATCTTCTTTAATGAAGGATGTGATAAAGAGAATATTTGCAAAGAGTTCTATATCAGTTCTTCCTCTCTTTACCGTATCATCAGTCATATTAATAAAATCATTAAGAAACAATATCGTTTTGAAATTAGCCTCAATCCAGTTCGAATCACTGGAAATGAGATTGATATCCGTTACTTTTTTGCCCAGTATTTTTCAGAGAAATATTATTTCCTTGAATGGCCTTTTGAAGATTTTTCTCAAGAACCCTTGTCTCAATTATTGGAATTAGTCTATAAAGCAACTTCTTTCCCGATGAATTTATCAACTCACAGAATGTTAAAATTACTTCTGGTTACAAATTTATATCGTATAAAGTTTGGTCATTTCATGGAAGTTGAGAGAGACTCTTTTAACAATCAATTGTTAGAATCTTTCATGCAGGCAGAAGAAATCGAAGAGATTGTAGCGAGCTTTAATTCTGAATATCATATCTCACTGAATAAAGAAGTGATAAGTCAACTGTTTGTATCCTATTTTCAAAAAATGTTTTTCATAGATGAAGAAGTATTTCTGAACCATGCAAAAACAGACAGCTATGTAAAAAAATCGTATCAGTTATTGGGCGATCTAGTAGATCAGGTATCAAGAGAGTATAATCTCCAAGTAGACAATAGAGATAATCTGATTTGGCATCTGCATAATACAGCACATCTGCATCGCCAGGAATTATCGACAGAGTTTATCCTATTTGATCAAAAAGGCAATACAATCAAGAACTTTCAAAATATTTTCCCTCGATTCGTTTCAGAGGTGAAGGAAGGGATTGAACACTATCTAGAGGCTTTGGATATGGACCGTAGTTCAATGAAGGTCAATCATTTGACCTATACTTTTATCACCCATAGCAAACACTTAGTGCTAAATCTTTTACAAAACCAACCTAAATTAAAGGTTTTGGTTATGAGTAATTTTGATCAGTATCATGCAAAATCAGTAGCAGAGACACTTTCTTACTATTGCAGTAACAATTTTGAACTGGAAGTTTGGAGTGAATTAGAGTTATCACTTGAGTCTCTAAAAGAATCACCTTACGACATCATTATTTCTAATTTTATTATTCCTCCGATTGAAAATAAGAGACTGATTTATTCCAATAATGTCAATACAGTCGCTCTCATCTCTTTGCTTAACGCAATGATGTTTATTCGATTAGACGAGTAACTAAGAATAACAAAAAACGCTAGATAGCGTTTTTTCTTATAAGAAAAGAATTTCATCTATATTAGACTCAAAATATCCTAAAAATCTTGTCATTTCTTAGTTCAAAACAACAAAAAAAAGCCTTGAAATCAAGGCTTTTCCTGTTGTTTAGATGCCCCCTGCATGAATTTGTAAGAACTTTTCATATTGAAAATAAACAAAAATGTTGAATTATAGCTGATTTTAGGGAAATACTTTTAGGTATTTTCAATGTCAGGATTTAAAAATGGGGCAAAAGTGGGGCAAAAACAAATTAACGAAAAAAATATCGAGTTCGTGCATCAAGTAAATGATAAATTGCAAGAATAAGTGCAACATTTACTCGAACTCATCCTCTAGAGCTCCACTAGCAGTTCTGTAAGCTAAACATTTTCGTGGTCGGTGATTGATATCATATAAAGCCTTGGTTCCCAAAGCTTTTTTTATGTTATAAACTCATTAAAATAACTCCCAGTTAGATTTGGAATATTTTTTATTCTGTGTCATATAAAAATAAATAAAATGAATGGCTATAGCTAGAGCTAAAATGGTTGTAATACTCACTACTATTATAGGATTAGAAGCAAAGATTAAAGAGAGAATCAAGGCAGCCAGATAGAGTGTCGCTTGGACACAGTAGTAACTTTTCGAATAGCGAAGATAGTGTTTGTTACAGGGCCCATTTACTAGGACAGCAACTTGGAAGAGGCCAAATCCGATATAAGAGAAGATGGTTGCAAAGAGAAGATTAGCTTCAGGATTCAGAAGAAAACTCATCGAAACGGTCATCATAATAAGTCCAATGAAAATAGGATAGTGACTGTAAATTAGAAATAGTCCCTTTTGATTAGATTCTTCATCAATAGCATGGTCGAATTGACCAAAATAAAACAAGAACAGAGAAAGCATAATAATGAAATAAAGAACCGAATAAATCGAGAAATTCTCGATTGTAAAGAAGTTAGCTAGCTCCATAATCATCTCTCCAAACGTAATAATGACAAGAAGGGAGATGCGCTCGATTAAATGGGGGAGATTTACCTGGTAATGCTTATCTTTACTAAGCAAGATAATTGGCATAATAAATGTTAGCAGAATACTAGCAAATAAGACAGAGACTCCAACGTAAATAGGAAGAAGAGCTGCTAGATAGACTCCTAAACTTCCTAGACCTGTTATCCATAGAAAACCTTTGATACTTTCCCGTTCAACATTATCGGTTGATTTTCTAAAAAATTCAACCAAATATTGTAAAAATAAGGTAAAGGTTAATGTACCAACAGCCCAACAAAGATAATGAAAATATTGTTGCCAATCAGGTCCAATCATATTGGCTATAAAGAGTAAAAGTCCCATTTTGATAAACATGATTACCATGTTAAATAAAGAGTTCTTTCCATAGCGATTGGTATAAACGGTTTGAATCATCCATGAATCAGTGAGAACCAAAACAGCCATGAAAAAATCAAGGAAAGAATTCCAAGTCAAAATACCGTTATGAAGATGCTCAATTAAAGTAGTTACTTTTGAAATTGCAAAAACAAAAACTAAGTCATAAAAAAGTTCTGAAAATTCTACACGTTTATGTTTAATAAGAGTTGTCATCTTAAGACCTTTCTATTTTAGAAGTAAAATTTATTATAACAGAAAATGGTAATAAAAGAAAAGAAGATGCTTAAATAACTTCATGTGACGCGAATTGTCAAAACCTTGGAGCACATTTACCTCACGTACCAGCTTACAGGCGGAGTGTTTGATGATTGATAATGAAGAATAAGATTTTACAATAGAAAAGCGAGGATATCCTCGCTTTTTTTATTTAATCTAATAGCTCCTTATTTTCAATTAAGAGCTCTAGTGGAGATTTATCTCTTGCTTCAATAAAACCAGGTTCATATTGGGTATGAAGTGTTCTTTTCTGAGAAGTTGGATCAATATACAACTCTTTTCCATCTTCTGTGTATAGTTGGTTGCCTCTTGTTAGGTAAAGTAAATCTTCTAAGTACGGTCCATCAGTATGTAGGAAATGCTCGATGTATTTGACAGCTTTTAAGATTTCACTTACTTTATCAGAGTATTCATTAGATTCAAGAACACTCTTTTCTAACTCAATCTCTTTACTCGTTCCAAAGAGTTGGGTTGGAGTTGCATTAAAATATTCTGCTATCTTATCCAAATTTGCAAAGGTAGGATAGCTTTTTTGTTTTTCGTAGAGGAGCAAAAGAATTTTTTTACACACAAAATATATCTTGAGCATCTGTTGATGGGACATAAGTAGGGAGGACACAAAAAAAGCCCTGATTCCAAGGCTTTTCCTGTTGTATTTAGATGCCCCCTGCAGGGCTCGAACCTGCGACCCATAGATTAAGAGTCTACTGCTCTACCAACTGAGCTAAGGAGGCAAAGAAAAAGCTGTATTGGTGCCGAAACTTCACGGTTTGTATTGAACCCGCGCAATTAAGCAGGTGGGCAACTCGCTCTAACTGAAGCTGTTTCCGTGTGAGACGGCCTACATGCTGTTAGAAGACTTTTGTTTCCCTAATAATACAAAAAATAGTCGGTCAACACTTAAGTGTGAAGTCGTACACCACAGCGTTTCTATGTTTATATGATACCACTTTTTCAAAAAAAATCAAGAGGAAAATTTATTTTTTTGAAAAGGATTTCACAAGTCCCGTAATTTATCAATGGTTTCCTTGCGTTGCGCTAAGGCTCGTTCGTATTTGCCAGTATCTTCCGGAGTGAAGTAGTGCTGGTCTTTTATTTTTTCTGGCAGGTAGTCTTGTTTGACCCAATTTCCAGGATAGTTGTGTGGATAGAGATAATCTTGGGCGTTGCCCAGTTCCTTGCTTCCACTGTAATGACCATCACGCAGGTGTCGTGGAATGGGGATATGACCTGATGTTTTGAGGTCAGCAAGGGCCTTGTCCATCGCCACATAGGCTGAGTTGGATTTTGGAGAAAGGGCCAAGTCAATCACGACATTGGCAATGAGGATGCGAGCTTCTGGGAAGCCAATCTTTTGAGCAGCATCTAGAGCAGTTACAGTATGGATCTGAGCTTCAGGATTGGCCAAACCGATATCTTCATAAGCGATAACGGTCAAGCGACGAGCGAGACTAGGAAGATCCCCAGCCTCAATCAAGCGGGCCGCGTAGTGGAGACTGGCATCAACATCCGAGCCACGGATGGACTTTTGTAAAGCAGAGAGAACATCATAATGTCCATCTCCATCCTTGTCCATGGTAATATAGCTTCGTTGCAGGCTATTTTCCATGATATCGAGCGTGATATGGCGGATACCCTTGTCATTTTCGGGAGTAGAGAGAACGGCTAAGTCTAGTGAATTAAAGGCAGAACGCAGGTCTCCATTTGTAGAGGTCGCGATGAAATCCAGTGCATCCTCATCTAATTCAACTGGGAAATCAAAGCCACGTTCAGGGTCAGATAGAGCTATCTGAATCGCTCCTTTGACATCTTGATTGGACAAGGGTTCTAACTCAAAAATCTGAACACGGCTACGAATGGCTGGAGTGACAGAAAAGAAAGGATTTTCAGTCGTCGCCCCAATCATGATGACCAGACCACTTTCCAAGAGGGGAAGTAGAAAGTCTTGCTTGGTTTTGTCAAGTCGATGGATCT
Source organism: Streptococcus oralis (assembly GCF_006175905.1). Taxonomy (GTDB): domain Bacteria; phylum Bacillota; class Bacilli; order Lactobacillales; family Streptococcaceae; genus Streptococcus; species Streptococcus oralis_BG. The sequence goes on along the minus strand of NZ_SSNB01000003.1, from coordinate 519,625 downwards.
CGTCCAGTAGTAGGACCAACCCTCCAGAAAATTTAGCTTCTTCGGCGATTTCTTGCAGTCGCTTTTTACTATCAACCGTCGCATTGAAGGTCCGAAAGGCATACTTGGTGGTCCCAGCGATGGCAGAGGCGATACTGGTCTTTCCGATTCCTGGAGGTCCGTAGAGAATCATGGAGGACAGACGATTGGCTTCCACCATGCGACGGATAATTTTTCCAGGTCCGATTAGATGCTCCTGACCGATGACCTGGTCGATGGTTTTGGGGCGCATGCGAAGCGCGAGATTGTCTGGCATAGCAGTCCTTTCTAACATGGATTTTCTGATGTATATGTGGTAAGATGGTAGTATCTATTTTAGCATATTTCCGAGCAATCGGGGCGATTAAAGAGTCGCATAGAAAGAGGACAAAATGGCAACATACGGATTTTTAGATGTTTTAGAGGAAGAATTGGAGAAGAACTTTCCCTTTGACTTTGAGATTAGTTGGGACAAGCGCAACCATGCGGTAGAAGTGAGTTTTCTTTTGGAAGCACAAAACGCTGCAGGTGTGGAGATGGTGGACGAGGACGGAGAGGTATCATCAGACGATATCCTCTTTGAAGAAGCAGTCCTTTTCTACAATCCTGCCAAGTCAACAGTCAATGAGGAAGACTATTTGACAGTTATCCCTTACCTACCTAAAAAAGGTTTTTCTCGTGAGTTTCTAGCTTATTTTGCGCTATTCCTCAAAGACACTGCAGAGGTTGGGCTGGATGCGCTCATGGACTTTTTGGAAGACCCAGAAGCAGAAGAGTTCGTCATGGAATGGAACCAAGAAGTCTTTGAAGAAGGAAAAGTCGGCTTGGAAGAAGGAGAGTTTTATCCTTATCCGAGATACTAGAGACTAGGGGAGAAAGTATATGAAGAAAATAGTCTTGTCTTGTATTTCCGGTCTGTCCTTTGTTTTTTTAATGCTGGGATTTGTTTTTGGGACGATTGCCTTTAAAGAGTTAGATTTTTCTTTAGTTTTTATTCCAGGCTACCTATTTACTTTTTTCAGCATTTATCTGATATTTATCCTTCATGAGCTGGGGCACGCATTTTGTGGTTATCTGACAGGCTATCGCCTGGTGGCTTTTGGATTAGGAAACTTTCTTTTGACCAAAAAGTCAGGCAGGTTTCATCTGAGTCGAACAGCCGTTCTGAAAAATGTTGGTGCTCAGTATATTGGATTAAAAGAAGATGAAAGCGATCAAAGAATCATCTTGATGCTTGCAGGCGGTTTGATGGTTCATCTTAGCTTGATTTTATTGGCGCTATTGTATGGATTTTTGACAAGAAGCTGGTATTTTGCGGCTACTTGGATTTGTCTAAATCTATCTTTTCTTCTCATCAATGCTAAGCCGGTTGGGATTACCGATGGAGCGAAAATCTGGGAATTGCTACAACAGCCTGAAAATAGGAAATACGCCTACTCGGTGTTGAGACATTCTGCCCAGACCTTGCTAGCTCCTCAAGAATATGATTTGAAAGACTTTATCATGCCTGTTGATGAGGATGCAAGAGGGAGTTTTGCAGAAAGCATTCAGATTTTTCAGGGACTAGTTTTCATATTCGATGGTCAGATAGAGACTGCCAAAAAACACTTTCAGTCTTTATTAGATAAAACAGATAACCCAATGTCTCAAACTCTTTCTCAATTATACCTTCTTCAAATAGCCTTGCTTGAAAGGGATCATGAGAAAGCAGAGGAATATGCAAGTAATCGAGGAGTCAAGTCCTTCTTATCTCTAAAAATGGCAGATACGCAGATAATGCAAGCCTGGTATCAATTTCTGGTAAAGAAAGATATGGATCAGACTGACAAGGCTATAAAAATTGCTAGACAAAACATGGTGACCAGCCGTTTGGTGCGGGATGAGAAACGTTATTATGAAAACTGGTTAGCAGAATTGGAGAAAGAATTATCCGAAGGAGTCTAATATGGAAATAGAAATTTCTGATTTCACAGGTTGCAAAATTGCCCTCTTTTGTGGTGATAAGCTTTTGACTATCTTACGTGATGACAAATCAAACATTCCATACCCTAATACCTGGGAATTGCCAGGTGGCGGGCGAGAAGGCGATGAAAGTCCTTTTGAGTGCGCGGCGCGTGAAGTTTATGAAGAACTGGGAATTCATCTGACTGAGGATTGTCTGCTTTGGAGTAAGGTGTACCCAAGTATGCTTTTTGAGGGGAAGGAATCCGTCTTTCTAGTTGGTAAGTTAACGCAGGAACAGTTTGATAGTATCGTCTTTGGCGATGAAGGACAGGGATATAGAATGATGAGCACTGAGGAGTTTTTTGGCTCAGATAAGGTCGTGCCCCAGTTGCAGGAGCGAGTGAGGGATTATTTGGAGGAAGTAAAATGATTTTTGCAATTGCAACAACGACGTTAAATAAGGAAGTTAAACGCAAACTAAAAACTGGACAATATTCTAGAGAAGAAGCTACATTCATCTATATGGAATATTTAAAGTTAAAGAAGCAGAGAGAAAGTGGCACGAAAGTAGCTGGGATTTCTATGGCTGTTATTTGGGTATTAATGCTTGTTATACCCTTACTGAGTGGTAGAGGTCTCGTACTGCCCCTCTCAGTATATTTTTTATTTTTGATACTGTTTGCAGGAATTGTTCTATTTGTTTATTATCTTACGTTTGGTATTTTTAAACAGCAGATTCATAGTGCAATGAAAGAACATTATACAGATGTGATTGAAGAATTTAAGAAGAATAAGGAAGATTCAAAATGGAAACATGGCAAGAGTTAAAAGTTACAGTGAAGCGTGAGGGAGAGGAGCTGGTCTCCAATCTCTTGATTGAGTTAGGTGCCCAAGGTGTTGCGATCGAAGACAGCATGGACTATGTGGGGAATGTCGACCGTTTTGGTGAGATTTTCCCAGAGGTCGAGCAACAAGAAGAAATCGTAGTGACCGCCTACTATCCTGATACGGTTGATGTAGCAGTGGTTGAGGCAGATTTACAGGCTCGTCTCCTAGAATTAACAGATTTTATGGATCTAGGAGAGGTCAAGATGGGCACGACTGCCTTGGCTGAGGAAGACTGGGCAGACAACTGGAAGAAATATTATGAACCAGCTCGCATTACTCATAACTTGACCATCGTGCCGTCTTGGACAGACTATGAGGTGACTGCGGGAGAAAAGATTATCAAACTGGATCCTGGTATGGCCTTTGGGACTGGGACGCATCCAACTACTAAGATGAGCCTCTTCGCCTTGGAGCAGGTTCTTCGTGGTGGTGAAACGGTGCTAGATGTGGGTACTGGATCAGGTGTCCTTTCTATTGCCAGCTCGCTGCTTGGTGCCAAGGAAATCTTCGCCTATGACCTCGATGACGTGGCGGTTCGTGTCGCTCAGGAAAATATCGAGCTCAACCCTGGCATGGAAAACATCCATGTTGCTGCTGGAGATTTGCTCAAGGGTGTGGAGATTGAAGCAGATGTCATTGTGGCTAATATCTTGGCGGATATTCTCATCCATCTGACGGACGATGCCTATCGTTTGGTAAAGGACGAAGGTTATCTCATCATGAGTGGCATTATTAAGGACAAGTGGGATATGGTGCGTGAGTCAGCTGAGTCGGCAGGTTTCTTCCTTGAAACCCACATGATGCAAGGGGAATGGAATGCCTGTGTCTTTAAGAAGACCAAGGATATTTCCGGTGTGATTGGAGGCTAACATGCAGCAGTATTTTGTCAAAGGCAGTCCTATCTCCCCTGTCACCATTGAGGACAAGGAAACCAGCAAGCACATGTTTCAGGTCATGCGCTTGAAAGAAGGTGATAAGGTTACCTTGGTCTTTGAGGATGGTATCAAGCGTTTGGCGCGCGTGTTGGATGTGGAAAATCGTCAGTTTGAATTGCTCGAAGAATTAGCTGACAATGTGGAACTGCCAGTTCAAGTAACCATCGCATCAGGATTTCCCAAGGGAGACAAGCTTGAGTTCATCACTCAAAAAGTGACGGAACTAGGAGCCAGTCAAATCTGGGCATTCCCTGCCGACTGGTCAGTTGCTAAGTGGGATGGCAAGAAATTGGGCAAAAAGGTTGAAAAACTTGAAAAAATCGCCCTTGGAGCGGCAGAACAAAGCAAGCGTAATATCGTTCCAAGTATTCAGCTTTTCGAGAAAAAAGCAGATTTTCTAGCTCAGTTTGACCAGTTTGACTCAATTGTGGTGGCTTATGAAGAATCAGCAAAAGAGGGAGAAACCGCTGCGTTTATCCAAGCAGTCTCTGGTCTTGAAAAAGGAGCCAAGTTGCTCTTCATCTTTGGTCCAGAAGGTGGTCTATCACCTGCAGAAATCGAAAATTTTGAAGCCAAAGGAGCAGTTCTTGCAGGACTTGGTCCTCGCATTCTAAGAGCAGAAACAGCGCCGCTTTACGCCTTATCAGCCCTTAGTGTTTTATTAGAATTAGAGAAATAAGAGGAAGAAAATGGAACAAAAACACCGTTCAGAATTTTCAGAAAAGGAACTTTGGGATTTAACCGCCCTATACCAAGACCGTGAGGATTTCTTGCGAGCAATCGAGAAGGCTCGCGAAGACATCAATCAATTTAGCCGTGACTACAAGGGCAATCTTCATACGTTTGAGGAGTTTGAAAAGGCCTTTGCAGAATTGGAACAAATCTATATCCAGATGAGTCATATCGGCAATTATGCCTTCATGCCTCAGACGACAGACTATAGCAATGAGGATTTTGCTAATATTGCCCAAGCTGGGATGGAATTTGAAACAGATGCCAGCGTAGCTCTTACCTTCTTTGATGATGCCTTGGTAGCAGAAGATGAGGAAGTCTTGGATCGTTTGGGTGAACTGCCATATTTAACAGCTGCCATTCGTCAGGCAAAAATCAAAAAAGCCCACTATCTCGGGTCAGATGTAGAGAAGGCTTTGACCAATCTCGGTGAAGTTTTCTACAGTCCACAGGACATCTATACTAAGATGCGAGCTGGAGATTTTGAAATGGCTGACTTTGAAGCTCATGGCAAAACCTACAAAAACAGCTTTGTGACTTATGAGAATTTCTACCAAAACCACGAGGACGCTGAGGTTCGTGAGAAATCTTTCCGTTCCTTCTCAGAAGGACTTCGTAAGCACCAAAATACAGCTGCAGCAGCCTATCTAGCTCAAGTCAAGTCTGAAAAACTCTTGGCAGATATGAAAGGCTATGACTCAGTTTTTGATTATCTTTTAGCTGAGCAGGAAGTAGATCGTGCCATGTTTGATCGCCAGATTGACCTCATCATGAAGGATTTTGCGCCAGTTGCTCAGAGATACCTCAAGCATGTTGCCAAGGTGAATGGTCTTGAAAAGATGACCTTTGCTGACTGGAAATTGGATTTGGACAGTGCTCTTAACCCAGAGGTTAGCATTGACGACGCCTATGATTTGGTCATGAAGTCAGTAGAACCTTTGGGACAAGAATATTGTCAGGAAGTTGCTCGCTATCAAGAAGAACGCTGGGTAGACTTTGCTGCTAACAGTGGCAAGGATTCTGGTGGTTATGCGGCGGATCCATATCGCGTGCACCCTTATGTCCTCATGAGCTGGACAGGCCGTTTGAGCGATGTCTATACCTTGATTCATGAGATTGGGCATTCTGGTCAATTCATCTTTTCTGACAACCACCAAAGTTACTTCAATGCCCACATGTCGACCTACTATGTAGAAGCGCCATCAACCTTCAATGAATTGCTCCTCAGTGACTACTTGGAGCACCAGTCTAACGACCCGCGTCAAAAACGCTTCGCTCTTGCCCATCGCTTGACAGACACCTACTTCCATAATTTCATCACCCACCTCTTGGAAGCAGCTTTCCAGCGTAAGGTTTATACATTGATTGAAGAAGGGGAGACCTTTGGAGCAAGCAAGCTCAACAGCATTATGAAGGAAGTCTTGACAGACTTCTGGGGAGATGCCATTGAGATTGATGATGATGCAGCTCTGACTTGGATGCGCCAAGCTCACTATTACATGGGCTTGTATAGTTACACTTACTCTGCTGGACTAGTCATCTCGACTGCTGGTTACCTTCATCTGAAAAACTCTGAGAACGGAGCTAGAGACTGGCTCAATCTTCTCAAATCAGGTGGAAGTAAGACACCGCTTGAGTCAGCCATGATTATCGGAGCGGATATTTCAACGGATAAACCCCTTCGTGATACCATCCAATTCTTGTCTGACACAGTTGATCAGATTATCGCTTACAGTGGTCAGCTGGGAGAGTAAAGGGAATTTAGGATAAGGATATGAACAGAATTAAAAAATGGCTGGAGCAGGATTCACAAAGAATTCGTTTTATCAAAATAGGCCTAGTCTTGCTGGGAATCATTTTATTGATTGCTCTTCCTACTCTCTATCTTGTTTTGAGCGGAATTGGTATTTGGTATTTTGTAAAGAAAGCACCAGATATTCGAAAAAGAAATTTAATGATCGGACTTTTCGTTGTCAGTTTTGTTGCAGTTGCTCTTCAAACTCCAACAGTCTCAAAGAAAACTTCATCTTCTCAGTCAGAAACTAAGCAGACTGCGACATCAACTACTTCGACAGCTTCAACCACTGATACTTCATCTAGTATAGAGGAAGCAAAACGAATCGAAGAAGAGAAAAAAGCTAAAGAAAAAGCAGAAGAAGAGAGAATTGCCAAAGAAAAAGCTGCAAAGGAGTTGCTAGAAAAAGGTGAAACCTTAGTCAAACAATTAGAAGACAGTCAAGATGCGAGTCAAGTGAAGTCTGCTAAAGAAACAGTTAATCAGATTGAAAATAATGATAAAAAGACAGAGTTGCTTGATAGAATAGGTGCAGTTGAGTCGTTAATTTCTCAAAAAGAAGAAGAAAAAAGAGCTGCGCGTGAAGCTGAAACCAAAGCTCAACAGCAAGATAGAATTGTCTATGTTGCAAACCATGGGAAATCAAAAGTTTATTGGTATAGTAAGGATAGAATGCCTCCAAAAACGAATAAAGCCAACGTTGTTGAGATGACAGAGGCAGATGCAATTGCTGCAGGAAAACGTCCATCAAAAACAGAATAAGAAAGAAAGTTATCTTCGGATGACTTTTTGATAAGTTACTAGAAATGTAGAGGTGCTAGAGATGCGTCAAGAATTACAAAGAAAAGTGATAGAAGAAAAACCAAGCTATAGTCGAGAAGAAATTCAGTGGCTGCTTGAGCACTTGGGAGATCCCTCTCCAGAAATTCGAGATGAACTTGTTTTTACGAGTTTGGCTAGGGGGATTCAAGAAGAGTTGTTTTCCCTTGAGCAGTTTCAGTTTATCTCAGAAGAGGTCTCCTCTGATGAAGGTCTATACAAAGAGATTGATAGTAGAGGAGTTTCGGCTCTTAAACGTTCTTTTAGGGCGCTTATTTATGCCAATCTTTTGTCTGCAGATGGTAACGAACACTCTCTTTTCTATAAAGGTTTAAAAACTGATATAAGAAATGCTATGCTATCTCAAGGTTTGTATTACCTTAAAAAAGAAAAGGATACGACAGGTTTTTCAAGTCAGTATGGTTGGGTTCACGCTTTTGCGCATGGAGCGGATCTCTTGACTGAAGTCGTTTGTCATCCAGATTTTCCTAGTAACAGAGTTTCTGAAGTATTTGATGTACTGGGTCAACTATTTAAAAGAATTACCATTCGTTTTACAAATGATGAGGATTGGCGGTTAGCGAGAGTACTTTATGAACCCATTTTACAAGGGAAGTTGGAGCAAGAGCAAGTAGCCTCTTGGATAAAAACTGTTGATTTTCCGATAGAAGAAAGGGAAGATTTTTATAAATTTTCCAACTTCAGATCCTGTCTGTTGGAAGTCTATGTTCAACTTGACCAGAGAAATAGTTTACAAGATGACTTGAAAGAAGCTATTCAATCTTTTCAGTACTAAGGATAAGCGAGTCGTTTCATGATTTTCAAATAACTTTCCAGTCAATTTTCTTGAAACCCTTTCCTTCTTTTGATAGACTAATACATAGTTTGAAAAAAGGAGACTTATCATGAAAAAATTTGTTGCTGAATTAATCGGTACATTTATGCTTGTGTTCATCGGAACAGGAGCTGTTGTTTTTGGAAATGGTGTTGCAGGTCTTGGACACCTTGGAATTGCTTTTGCCTTTGGTTTGGCAATCGTAGTAGCAGCTTTCTCAATCGGAACTGTTTCAGGTGCTCACTTGAACCCAGCGGTTTCGATCGCTATGTTTGTAAACAAACGTTTGTCATCTTCAGAGCTTGTAAACTACATCCTTGGACAAGTAGTTGGAGCTTTCCTTGCGTCAGCTGCAGTATTCTTCCTCTTGTCTAACTCAGGCATGTCAACTGCAAGTCTTGGTGAAAATGCCTTGGCAAACGGTGTCACTGTCTTTGGTGGTTTCTTATTTGAAGTTATCGCAACTTTCTTGTTTGTCCTAGTTATCATGACTGTAACATCAGCAAGCAAGGGCAATGGTGCAATCGCTGGTTTGGTAATCGGTTTGTCATTGACAGCCTTGATCCTTGTAGGCTTGAACATCACTGGACTTTCAGTAAACCCAGCTCGTAGCTTGGCTCCTGCTGTATTGGTAGGTGGCGCAGCTCTTCAACAAGTTTGGATTTTCATCCTTGCCCCAATCGTTGGTGGCGTTCTTGCAGCACTTGTTGCGAAAAACTTTCTTGGAACAGAAGAATAATCGAAACTCAAAAAGCCTTGCTCCTCAGTTTGAGGAACAGGGCTTTTTCGTATCTGTTTAACGGTTGTCAATTTTCTCTGGATAAAGGTCGTGTTGAAAGAGACGCTGTTCTGCCAAGCCTTCATACTTGGTTCCAGGTCTACCGTAGTTGTAGTAAGGGTCGATTGAGATACCACCGCGCGGAGTGAATTTCCCCCATACCTCTAAATAGCGAGGGTCTAGCAAGTTGACCAAGTCTTTTCCGATGGTGTTGATACAGTTTTCGTGAAAATCCCCATGATTTCGATAGCTAAAGAGGTAGAGTTTGAGGGATTTTGACTCGACACAGAGCTTGTCAGGAATGTAGGAAATATAAATCGTCGCAAAATCTGGCTGAGCAGTGATTGGGCAAAGCGAGGTAAATTCAGGACAGTTGAATTTGATGAAATAGTCATTTTCCACATGACGATTGTCAAAAGATTCGAGGACTTCGGGTTGATAGTCGAAAATGTAGTTGGTTTCTTTGTTGCCGAGGAGGCTTAGATTTTTCATTTCTTCTTGTTGTGACATGATTTTTTCTTTCTAATTTAAACACCACGTTGGTTATCGTAGAGGAGGGTATGGAGTTGAGGAAGGACGCGGACATTGCCCCAGCTATCGTCAGTAGCGACACGTTCCCAGAGTTCTTTGAGGCGGTCTAGTTGGTCTTGGACAATATTACCTGTAGCCTTGGGCTCAGGATTTCCAGCCGATAAAAAGAGGACATCTGGTTGGTAACGTTCTTGAATCCCTTTGGCAAAGGCTAGATCTGCATCATCAAAGACAGGGATTTTAAAGGTGACTTTGTCTGGGTCCAGTTGGGAAACGATGAAATCCAAGGTCTCAAAGTTGACTTCCATCTTGGATGAAGGAGGTTTGGGGCTGAGAGTGACCTGGTCAATGTCTTTTAACCAATTTTGCCAGCGGGAGCCTTGGGTCTCAACAGCCAGAGTGACACCGCGTTCCTTGAGCTTGGTGACAAGTTGAGCCATGTTGGCTGCTAGGATAGCAGGATTTCCCCCAGACAGGGTTACATAGTCGTAGCTTCCTAATTTATCTAAGGCAGCAATGACTTCATCAGCTGTCATACGAGTAGGTTTTTCAGAACCATCCCAAGTAAAGGCAGAGTCGCACCAGTCGCAGTGGTAGTCGCAACCAGCAGTGCGGATAAACATGGTTTTCTGCCCGATAGCACGACCTTCACCTTGAAAGGTTGGACCGAAAATTTCCAGAACAGGTAGTTTGAGGACACGTTCCTTAGTCATCTAACCACTCCCGTCTAAACTCCGCAAAGGCAGTCGGAGTCTCATAGAGGCGAACGCATTCCAAACGGAGACCGCGCTCGTCGGGCAACTCTTGACTCATAGTTTGGAAAATCCAGTAAACCATGTTTTCAGCAGTCGTGTTCATATAAGGCAGGGTTTCATTGAGATAGCGATGATCCAAGTGGGGTTCTAAGTAGTTCTTGTAGATAGCTTTGATGTCTCCGAAATCGTGGGTCATACCACGTTCATCTAAAAATCCACTGACAGCGATTTGTAAATGATAAGTGTGGCCGTGCAGGGACTTGCATTTTCCCTCATAGTGAAAGAGGTGGTGGGCAGCATCAAAGGTAAATTCTTTTGATACCAAGGTTCTGTGAGGATTGTAGACCAGAGACTCGCCAGTTTCTTGTTTGATTTCTTTGGGTGCAAAAAACATTAGCCCACTCCTTTCTGTGAGAGATAAACATCTAGTCCATGCTGGCGCAGGTGACAGGCTGGACAATCACCGCAGCCACTACCGATAATCCCATTGTAGCAGGTTAAGGTCTTCTCACGAACGTAGTCAAAGGCACCGAGTTGGTCGGCTAATTTCCAAGTTTCAGCCTTGTCTAGCCACATGAGAGGTGTTTGGATAACAAAGTCATAATCCATGGCAAGGTTGAGAGTAACATTAAGGGATTTGATAAAGACATCACGGCAGTCAGGGTAGCCTGAGAAGTCTGTCTCGCAGACACCTGTCACGATATCTTGAATGCCTCGTTGCTTGGCAAGAACTGCTGCAAAGGATAGAAAGAGGTGGTTGCGGCCGTCAACAAAGGTATTGGGAACCTCTCCCTCGTTTTGCTCGATCTCCAGATCAGAGGTCAGGGCATTTTCAGTGATTTGTCCCAGCAGAGACATATCGAGGATGTGATGACGAATACCCTGTTCCTTAGCGATTTCTTCAGCAACTTGAATTTCGAGATGATGGCGTTGGCCGTAGGCAAAGGTGATGGCTTCGACTGTTTCATAGTGTTCTTTAGCCCAAAAGAGGCAGGTTGTGGAATCTTGACCGCCACTAAAGACGACCAAGGCTGATTGACGTTTCATAGTACTCCTTCCAAAATGGGAAATGTTCAGAGCACGCAAAAAGCTCCCTTGAGGGGAGCTAAAAAATACCAAGTAGAGGTTTTTTTTAGCGATGGCATGTCCCAAACATCGTAATATTCTACCTACAGTCTAGCATATTTTTTGAAAAATGGCAAAGGGCAAGAAAAAAGAGACCAAATAAAGTACTTGGTCTCTTGTGTGATTAGCTCAATTCAGCAACGATGGCCTTGATTTGTTCTGCAGTGTGTACTCCAGCAACTTGTTTCACCACTTGGCCGTCTTTCTTGAAGAGAAGGGTTGGGATAGACATGATTCCAAAAGCACGAGCTGTGTTTGGATTTTCATCAACGTCCATTTTAACGATTTTCAAGACATCTTCTGAAAGTTCTTCAGACAATTTGTCCAAGATTGGACCTTGCATACGACATGGACCACACCAAGTTGCCCAGAAGTCTACCAAAACCAAACCGTCTTTTGTTTCTTGTTCGAATGTTGCATCTGTAATTGCTTTTGCCATTGTATTTCTCCTTTTTTAGTTATATTGGCTTAAATCTTGTTTCATGAGATAGAAGAAGACATCTCCATAAGTCCCATGGTAGTCCAAATCATGACCATTGTAGGTTAATTTTTGGACAGTGTAGTAATCAGCAACGCCGATAAGGCAGGCATGTTGAGAACGTTAAAAGTCTTGGTAAGACTCGAAAGTCATGGTTCTCTCTTGCTTGCTGGCGTCTAGATAAGTAATTTCGATCATATAAAACTCCTTTGTTCGATCTTGACTTTATTGTACTCCTTGAAAAGAGGAATGTCAAGAAAAATGATTGCGCACGCAACTTTTTTAGGAAATCTGATTATGAAATGAAATCAAGACTCGTCTCCAGCCTTTCTTCGACAGCCTTTTGCAGGTAAGCTAGAGTTGTCTGTCCCTCGTCAGTCAGGCAGATAAAGCTAGCCCGTCTATCCTGATCGCAACACCGGCGACTAAGCAAACCACAGTTTTTCTCTTCTAGTCGAGCCACCATTCGAGAAACTGCGCTTGGACTGAGATGAAGCTTATCAGGTAAATCAATCTGGCGTAGAGATTTTTCTTGGGCCAAATCCAGATAGTAGAGCAGGTAAAACTCTTTCAAGGTCAACCTTTGTTCACTCTGCTGGGCAATAGTTTCTTCCAACAAGGCTTCCATTTCCTTTTGACGGCGGTTGTAGTCAAACCACTTTTCCAAATAGGTCATTGCTTTCTCCTTTCTTTTCAAAGTAAAAATCACAAAGTCATTACTGATTATCTTTGTAACACAAGATGATTGCGCATGCAATGATTATACTACTTTTAACTAATCCTTGCAAGAAAGAAGAATTTCAATATTTCCTTGAAATTTTCTGAAAAAAGAGTAAACTGGTATGCAAGAAGTTTATTTCATGGAGTTTAGGATGAAATTATATGTTCAATTGATGATTCTCTTTGTGATTTCTCTAATCGGTGAGGGAATCTCCAGTTTCTTTCATTTGCCCATCCCAGGCAGTATTATCGGCTTGATTATTCTCTTTCTAGCCCTACAGTTCAAGTGGCTAAGGACCAGACATGTCAACATGGTCGGGAATTTCTTGCTGGCCAACATGACTATTCTCTTTTTGCCACCAGCAGTAGGTATCATGGAAAAGTTTGATGTGATTGCTCCTTATCTTTTGCCTATCGTCTTGATTGTCTTTTTTGCGGCTGTCATCAACATTATTCTTATTGCCCTAGTGGTTCAGTTTATCAAGAGACGATTTGAGGGAGATTATGAGAAAGGAGATGCCAAATGAGTGAATTTGTATCCAATCCTCTGTTTGGGATTGCATTATCTATCCTAGCTTATCTAGTGGGGATGTTGATTTACAGACGTTTCCCCCATCCATTGACAACGCCCCTGCTTTTGTCAGCCATTTTTATCATTATTTTCCTTAAGGCGACGGGTATTTCTTATCAAGATTATTACCAAGGTGGGGTTTATCTGAACAACTTGATTGTCCCATCGACCGTGGCTCTAGGGATTCCGCTTTATAAGAGTTTTCACCTGATGAAGCATCATGCTCGCAGTATTCTCTTTGGTAGTCTGTTAGCAGTAGTTGTCAATACTTGTTTCACTGCCATAGTAGCGAAAATATTTGGTATGGACTTTTTCCTAGCCATTTCTCTCTTTCCCAAGTCAGTGACAACCGCCATGGCAGTGGGGATCACAGAAAAATTGCAAGGTTTGACGACTGTGACCTTGGTCGTCGTAGTGGCGACTGGGATTTTGACCAGTGTTATCGGACCAACCCTTTTGAAGTGGTTGAAAATTGATGATCCAGTAGCAGTTGGTCTTTCCCTTGGTGGAACAGGTCATGCAGTCGGAACGGGAACAGCCTTTCGATACGGCTCGGTAGCAGGAGCCATGGGTGGCTTGGCTATCGGTGTCACCGGTATACTCTACGTATTTGTCAGCCCCATCGTAGCCAGTTTGATATTGAGTTAAAGAAAAACCCAGCTTTCTAGCTGGGCATTTTTTATTGCAAATTAACCTTGTTTTTCAAGATGTAGTAGGTACCGAGATAGTAGATAGCTGATAAAAAGAGATCGCGCAAGATTTCTGTACCAGCCATCACGTTAAAGTCATTTTCAATTCTGAAGAAGAGAGAAACATAACCAATGACGATGGCAATGACGATATAGGCTAAAATTCCCATAGCTGTTCGATACTCGTTAAAGAGTTGCCCGATAGAGATGGAGAGGTAAATGGACAAAATCCATGCGATCGAACTGACAAATAGTGATAGGGCATACAGCCAGCCGTAGCTGAGGTAAGGGGAAATGAAGTTATAGAGGGCAGTGAAGTCTTTTTCTATTGGTGTTAAGAAGATGATGATCAATATACTCAAGATAAAGACGATATAGCTTAAGATGGACCAGACAAGACCACCTAAAAGTTTTGCGATGATGATTTGGTGCTCAGAGACAGGCAAGGTCAGGGTCAAATACCCTTGGCGGTCATAAACACTCCCCTTGAATCTTCGGATGATTAAAAAGATTGTTGCAATCCAAAGAGTGACGCTGAGTCCTCCAAAGACTAGTACTAAAAAGAAGATGAAATAAGCAGCATTGTTAGGATTGTAACTCTGGCTAAGGCTGCTAATAAAAGCTCCAATCAAAACTGAAATCGCAAGCACAGCACCGTAGAGTGCCAGATACCATTTATTGACATTTTTAAATTCATAACGAACTAGATTCCAAAACATAATAATCTCCTTTGCTTAGGCTTTAAATTCCTGGCGGAAGAGCTGGTCAATTGATTCACCTGACTCGTAACGAATATCATCAACATTTCCTTGGCGGACGACTTTTCCGTCTTTGAGGAAGATAATCTCATCCAAGATAGGCTCAATATCTGAAATCAAGTGGGTTGAAATCAGCACCGTAGAAGTTGGTGAGTAGTTGTTGATGATGGTATTGAGAATATAATCACGGGCAGCTGGATCCACTCCACCGATTGGTTCATCGAGGACATAAAGGCGGGCTTCACGGCTCATAACCAGGATGAGTTGGACCTTTTCCTTGTTTCCTTTTGATAGTTTCTTGAGGCGACTATTTTCATCAATACCGAGATCGGCTAAAAGGTGTTGGGCTCTTTCGAGATTGAAATCTTGATAGAAGGTTTTAAAATAGGTTAGAGCATCCTTAACCTTCATCTCTTCATTGAGGTAGGTTGTATCTGGTAGGTAGGAGACGATCGCCTTGGTAGCAGGACTTGGATCCTGTCCGTTAATGAGGACACGTCCTTTATTTGGTTGAAGGAGGCCATTGATCAGTTTGATCAAGGTTGTTTTTCCGGATCCGTTTGGTCCAAGGAGCCCGACAATCTTTCCGGCTGAGATCTCTAGTGAGATATTGTCAAGTGCCGCAGTTGCTCCATATGATTTTGTTACATTTTCAAGTGCTAGTAGTGTCATAGTCTTAAACTCCTTTAATATAGTCGCTTAATACATTTGGCAGTTCTTCTTTTTTGTAGCCAAATTGAAGCATGCAAGAGACGAATTGTTGCAGTTGCTCCTCGGAAAGTTGTTTGCGGGACTGAAGGATGAGGTCCAAATCCTCGGTGACAAAACGGCCAGTTGTTCGCTTGCTGTATACAAATCCTTCACGCTCGAGGTCAGATAAGGCGCGCTGGATGGTATTGGGATTGACCCCAGCCTCGCTCGCCAGTTCTCTTACGGTTGGGAGCTGTTGGTTAGGTTCCAGTTCATGGGAAACGATCTGTAGTTTGATTTTTTCCATAATCTGTAAATAAATCGGTTTTGTATTATCAAATGACCAGGACATCATAGTCTCCTTTCTTTGTCTTTGTTGTTCTAATCAAATAATACAATAAAACAAAAAACTTGTCAAGTAAAAATAAGAATTGTTTTGGGAATTGCTCAAAAAATGGTATAATGAAAAGAAAACGACAAGGAGGGAAATGCATGCGTTGTCCAAAATGTGGGGCTACCAAGTCTAGTGTTGTTGATAGTCGACAAGCCGAAGAAGGAAATACCATCCGTCGAAGACGTGAGTGCGACGAGTGCCAGCATCGTTTTACAACCTATGAACGAGTAGAAGAAAGAACACTGGTTGTTGTCAAAAAAGACGGTACGCGAGAGCAGTTTTCGAGAGATAAAATCTTTAATGGGATTATCCGCTCAGCCCAGAAGCGTCCTGTGTCAAGTGATGAAATCAACATGGTGGTCAATCGTATTGAGCAAAAACTCCGTAGTCGCAGTGAGAATGAGATCCAAAGTGAATACATTGGTTCTTTAGTCATGGAAGAATTGGCAGAGCTGGATGAGATTACCTATGTTCGTTTTGCCAGTGTTTACCGTAGTTTTAAGGATGTGAGTGAGTTGGAGAGTCTGCTCCAGCAAATCACCCAGTCCTCTAAAAAGAAAAAGGAAAAATAGATGAAGCCAAATGACCGTTTTTCTTTTCTAAAGAATAATCGGGTGTCGCAAGATACCTCTTCTCTGGTGCAGTGCTACCTCCCGATTATCGGTCAGGAGGCACTGAGCCTCTATCTATATGCCATTACCTTTTGGGATGGTGGGCAAAAAGAACACCTCTTTTCCCATATCCTCAATCACTTAAACTTTGGCATGCCGACCTTGCTCCAATCCTTTAAAGTCTTATCGGCTTTGGATTTGTTGACCCTTTATCAGAAGGGGGAGAGCTATGAGTTGGCGATCCATCCGCCTCTATCCAGTCAGGAATTTCTAAGTCATTCTGTCTATAGTAGACTCTTGGAGAGAAAGATTGGGGATACTGCGCTTGCTTCCCTGAAGCAGGCTCCAAGTGAGGGAGAAGCACTCTCTGTTTCTTTGAGCCAAGTCTTTCCAACCCTGACCGAAGAAGTGACTCCAACCGAGTCTAAAATCAAGATGAAAAATGATTTTGACTTGGAACATTTTCAGCGCCTGATGGCTCGAGATGGTTTGCGTTTTGAAAACGAGCAGGCAGATGTTTTGGAATTGTTTGCCATTGCAGATGAAAAAAAATGGACCTGGTTTGAAACCTATCAATTAGCCAAGGCGACTACAGTGGCTCAGGTTATTTCAGTCAAACGCATGCGTGAAAAGATAGCACAAAAACCAGCGACTTCTGACTTTAGCCCCAAAGAAATGACCATTATCAGAGAAGCCAAAAATAAAACTCCCCTGGAATTTTTAGCCGAAATCAAACAAACACGTAAAGGAAACATCACCCAAAGTGAAAGAGAACTCCTTCACCAGATGGCGTCTTTAGGCTTGTTGGACGAAGTCATCAATATCGTCTTACTTCTAACCTTTAACAAGGTTGATTCGGCTAATGTCAATGAAAAATATGCCATGAAGGTCGCAAATGACTATGCTTATCAAAAAATTCGGACAGCAGAAGAGGCTGTGCTTCGGATTCGAGAGCGTCAGCAAAAAGGGCAAGAAGACCAAAAATCGAAAACGAACTCGACTAAGACAAATGTTCCTAAGTGGAGTAATCCAGAATACAAGAATCAAACCAGTGAGGAAACTCGTCTGGAACTAGAACGCAAAAAACAAGAAATGTTAGCCCGATTAGAAGAAGGAGGAGACTAGATGGAAAGTGTGGGTGACGTTATTAAACGTCAGACAAGTCGTTTTCAGTATCAGGACCTAGTCCAGCAGATTATGAAAGACCCAGATGTAGCGGCTTTTATCCAGAAAGAATCCCTCAGCCAAGAGGAGTTAAATCGTAGCATCTCCAAGTTCAACCAATATATCACAGAACGGGATAAGTTTCTTCGTGGGGATGCTGACTATATAGCTCGTGGCTACAAGCCTATCTTGGTCATGAATCACGGCTACGCAGATGTGTCTTATGAAGAAACACCAGAACTAATCGCAGCTGAAAAAGAGGCGGCCATCAAGAATCGTCTCAAGTTGATCAATCTACCAGCAAGTCTTAAGAAAGCGAAATTGGCTCAGATTGACCTAGATGACTTAGGACGTTTGCCGATTTTTGAGAGACTCTATGCCTTTGTTGACCTTTACCCAAGTATCCGAAAAGGCCTCTATCTTTACGGAGATTTTGGTGTCGGAAAGAGTTTCATGATGGCAGCCCTGGCTCACGACTTATCTGAAAAACGTGGTGCTTCAACAACCATTCTCCACTATCCAAGCTTTGTCATTGATGTGAAAAATGCCATCGGTGAAGGATCTGTGAAGACCTTGGTGGATGAGATCAAATTAGCAGAAGTCTTGGTCTTGGATGATATTGGTGCAGAGCAGTCTACGCCTTGGGTGCGTGATGAGATTCTCCAAGTTATTCTCCAGTATCGTATGCAGGAAGATTTGCCGACCTTCTTTACTTCCAACTTTAATTTCCAAGATTTGGAAAAACATTTTGCCAAAGGAAAGAATGGAAATGATGAGACTTGGGAAGCTAGACGGGTTATGGAACGGATTCGTTATTTAGCTGAGGAAACAAGACTAGAAGGAGAAAATCGCCGATGACAGAAACCATTAAACTGATGAAAGCTCATACTTCAGTTCGTCGCTTTAAGGAGCAAGAGATTCCTCAAGAGCACTTAAATGAAATCTTGACTGCTGGACAAATGGCGTCATCTTGGAAAAATTTCCAATCCTACTCTGTGATTCTTGTGCGTAGTCAAGAGAAGAAAGATGCCCTATACGAACTGGTTCCTCAGGAAGCCATTCGCCAGTCAGCAGCCTTTTTGCTTTTTGTCGGTGACTTGAACCGAGCTGAAAAGGGAGCAAGCCTTCATACGGACAGTTTCCAACCTCAAGGAGTGGAAGGTCTCCTTATCACGTCTGTGGACGCTGCGCTTGCAGGGCAAAATACCTTGCTTGCAGCAGAGAGTCTGGGATATGGTGGTGTTATCATCGGTTTGGTCCGTTACAAATCAGAAGAAGTGGCAGAGCTTTTTAACCTGCCTGACTATACCTACCCTGTTTTTGGGATTGCCCTTGGCGTGCCAGATCAACAACACGATGTCAAACCAAGACTGCCTTTGAACCAAGTGGTATTTGAAGAAGAATACCAAGAACAGCCAGTAGCGGCGATTTTGGACTATGACAAAGTACAGGCAGACTATGCTGGTGCGCGTGCGACGACCTCTTGGAGTCAACGTTTGGCAGAGCAGTTTGGTCAAGCCGAACCTAGTTCAACTCGGAAGAATCTAGAACAGAAAAAGTTATTGTAGAAAGTGAGAAAACATGGCCTTACCAACTATTGCCATTGTGGGACGTCCCAATGTTGGGAAATCAACCCTATTTAATCGGATCGCTGGTGAGCGGATCTCAATCGTAGAAGATGTCGAGGGTGTGACACGTGACCGTATCTATGCAACGGGTGAGTGGCTCAATCGTTCCTTTAGTATGATTGATACGGGAGGGATTGACGATGTCGATGCTCCCTTCATGGAACAAATCAAGCACCAGGCAGAAATCGCTATGGAAGAAGCTGATGTCATCGTCTTTGTAGTTTCTGGGAAAGAAGGGATTACAGATGCGGATGAATACGTAGCCCGTAAACTCTATAAAACCCATAAACCTGTTATCCTTGCCGTTAACAAGGTTGACAACCCAGAAATGCGAAATGATATTTTTGATTTCTATGCGCTAGGTTTGGGTGAACCGTTGCCAATTTCGTCTGTTCACGGTATTGGTACGGGTGATGTGCTGGATGCCATCGTGGATAATCTACCACATGAAGTCGAAGAAGAAAATCCAGATGTCATTAAATTTAGCTTGATTGGCCGTCCTAACGTTGGAAAATCAAGTTTGATCAACGCTATTTTGGGAGAAGACCGCGTGATTGCTAGTCCAGTAGCTGGAACAACGCGTGATGCCATTGATACCCATTTTACAGATACGGATGGTCAAGAGTTTACCATGATTGATACAGCTGGTATGCGTAAGTCTGGTAAAGTTTATGAAAATACGGAGAAATATTCTGTCATGCGTGCCATGCGTGCCATTGACCGTTCTGACGTGGTCTTGATGGTCCTCAATGCCGAAGAAGGTATCCGTGAGTACGACAAACGTATCGCAGGTTTTGCCCATGAAGCCGGTAAAGGGATGATCATCGTGGTCAACAAGTGGGATACTCTTGAGAAAGACAACCACACCATGAAAAAATGGGAAGAGGATATCCGTGAGCAGTTCCAATATCTGCCTTACGCACCGATTGTCTTTGTATCAGCTTTGACCAAGCAACGTCTCCATAAACTGCCTGAGATGATCAAGCAAATTAGCGAGAGTCAAAACACTCGGATTCCATCAGCAGTCTTGAACGATGTGATTATGGATGCCATTGCCATCAATCCAACACCGACAGACAAAGGGAAACGCCTCAAGATTTTCTACGCAACCCAAGTGGCAACCAAGCCACCAACCTTTGTCATCTTTGTCAACGAAGAAGAACTCATGCACTTCTCTTACCTGCGTTTCTTGGAAAATCAAATCCGCAAGGCCTTTGTCTTTGAAGGAACCCCGATTCATTTGATCGCGAGAAAACGCAAGTAAGCCTTGCATATTTTCCAATAAGAATAACTTAAAAGAAGACTAGTATGTCTTCTTTTTTCTATAAAATAGGTGAAAAAAATCCTGTCCAATCGAAGGGAAAATCTGTCATCAAAATTCAATCATTCTCCTAGCTTTTGTAACCTATTTGTAATGAAAATGCACTTTCTTTGTAAAAATCAAAATGCTATAATTCCTTAAATCAATTTTCCTTTATCAGGGAGGTTATTATGAAAAAAAGCAGATTATTTAAACATAGTTTGTTGGTTCGCTTGCTTGGATTGTTGATGGTCTTTCTCTTCTTGTCAGCATTCACAGCACCTGAAAAACCTGAGTACGGGATCTATGACCCGGATCATTATTTAACGGATGAGACTATAAGTCAGATACGAGAATTGAATAATGTCAATAGTAAAAAATCAGAAAAATTCCAAATGGGAGTTTATGTTGTAAAAAGCCTAGATGGAGAAACAATTGAAACAGTCGCCAATGAAACAGCTAGAGCTTGGAAGATTGGCTACTCGGGAGACAATCACGGTGCCTTGATTGTGGTCGCAGTCCAGGATAGAAAATCACGGATTGAAACCAGTAATAATGTGGCCAGTAAGATCACTGACTATCAGACTCACAGGTTCTTGACAACAGCACGCCCTTACTTTCAAAATGGTGACTATAATAAGGGTGTTCTCTCAATAGTCAATAATCTCAACTACATGTTCTATAGTGGATCGAGTACGACTGCTTCAAGTTCTAAAAGTAGTTACGATTATACTACCAACTCTAGTCGCTTAAGGGAACTTGAAAAGTATGCTGGTGAGAGCAGTTCTTCGAGACGTCATCGAAAAAGCAGTTCGAGTGATGGAGTTATCGGATTTGGAATTCTCATTTACTTCATCGTGATGATCATCGGATTTATATCTGGAGGTCGTGGTGGCGGTTCACACGGCGATGATTCTGGCGGTGGCTGGTGGAGCAGTGACTCATCAGATTCAGGATCCTCTTGGTCTGACTCGGGCTCCGACTCATCTGGAGGCTGGGACGGCGGTGGCTTTGATGGCGGTGGTTCGTCTGATGATTGGTGAGTGATTGTATATTGCTCAAACCGATTTCTCCATGCAGTAAGGTGACTCCTTTGCAACAGTTCACTCCTAATTTAAAAATAAAAAAACTTTGGAAATTGATTTAAAATCTGAGTATTTTCTCAGAAAAGTTGATAAAAGAAAGTGTTAAGGTTTTGATATGAAACAAAATAAAGTAATTCTCTCAATAGTGGCGATCTTTTTTGGACTACTAGTTCTGGGAAGTTGTTCCGCAGTGACGACCTATAATGGTCTGGTTGGTGAACAGACTAAAGTGGAGCAGGCTCAGGCCGATGTTTCGACAGCCCTCCAACGTCGTTCGGACTTGATTGGTAACTTGGTGGAGTCCGTTAAAGGACAAATGAATCATGAAACCGAAGTCTTTACCAAGATTGCTGATGCTAGAGCTAAAATCGGTAGTAGCTCAGTAACTTCGGAAGAAAACCAAAAGGCTCAGGGAGAATTGAGCTCTGCTCTTTCCCGCTTGATTTCCTTGACGGAAAATTATCCAGAACTCAAGAGCAATCAAAATGTTGAGCAACTAATGGTCGAACTTTCAGGAAGTGAAAATCGTATCTTTGTAGCACGCAAGGATTATAATAAAGTCGCAGCTGAGTACAATCAAAAGTTGAGAAGTTTTCCAACCGTGCTTTTTGCGAATATGATGAACTTTAAAGAAGCTGAAACCTTTAAAGAAACAGAAGAAGCCAAGACAGTTCCTAAGGTCGATTTTGGAACCTCTTCATCAAGTCAATAAAGTGAATCAGCCTATGAATAAAGTAATTTTTCTAGTATAACTAGTGATTTCAAATCCGAACCTGGAAAGCTTTTTCCAGGTTTTTTTGGTATAATAAAAGGGAAGAGACAGTGACTCAAATGGAGGTTTGCTATGGAGAAAACAAAAGCCTTTCTTGAAGCGCACTACAAGAGATATATTCTTACGATTTGCCTTCTCTGGTTCCTCATGTTTTTCCTTCCTTGGGATTGGCAAATAGGAGGAGTTTCAATTTATTATTTCCTTATGAAAAAACTCTTCGTGGTTTTTGGTGTTTTATCCATTCTATACTCCATACTGATTAAAAAGATCAGTCTCTTTATCTTTGGAGTCCTATTTTGCATGGCCTTCTGGATCAATCTCTTTTGGTATTTTGGGATACTGCCTGTATTCTTGGGAAATTAAACATTAAAAAATGAAGGACTAGACTAGTTTCTAGTCCTTTTTATTTTCTTGTCAAAATAGTTTGAAGGGTGAAAATGATTTTGTTGACGGGCTATTTGTATGATATAATAAGTTCCGTAAACAGAAGATTAAGGAATTTAAAAATGGCGAAAAAAGTAAAGGACTATTATGACTTGGCTTATGCTAGGGATTTGAGTCAACGATTGCAAGAAGCGTCCCCTGCCTTTGAGGGACAAAAATTTAGCTTGTTGCTAGAAAAAGATTTGGAAAATTTGGAGTTTAGCCAGCGTCAAGAACTCTTGGCTAAAAGTATCAAAGATTGCCTTCCCCTATCCTATCAGGACTCCCTCAAGGTTTTTGAGAAAATTTTAGGTCCTGAGCTAGAGGGTGGTTTAGGTATGTTCTCAGAAGGATATTGGCTTTGGCCAATTGGTAAATATGTAGAGCTATACGGGGACCAAGAATTTGAATTGAGCGCGGCCTTTAGTAAGGAACTCACCAAGCGGTTTACGGGAGAATTTTCCATGAGGCCCTTACTGGCTCGCTATCCTAAGGATACAATGGCTTTGCTGATAGAATGGAGTCGGGATGAAAATTTGCGCGTTCGTAGACTTGCCAGCGAGTGCATGCGTATTCGTCTGCCTTGGGCTAAGAGACAAATCGTGGTGCTAGATTATCTTGAGGAATTCACCACGATTCTGACCAATCTAAAGGATGATAGAGACAAGTCCATTCAAAAAAGCGTAGCGAACAATCTAAATGATTTATACAAGGAAGCCCCTGATAAGTTTGAAAAGATACTTCAAACTTGGCAGAAGGAGGATGTAAGTCCAAGTTGTGCCTGGATTATCAAGCACGCCTCACGAACAAAAAACAAAAAAATAGCAACAGAGGATTTATGCAAAAAAGCTGAATTTTGACTGCTCTTTTCCGTTGTAAATTAAGGATTCTTTCTTGAAAAATAATAGTAAATATGCTAAAATGAAAAGAACATTCTAAAATATTCAGAATTAAAAGTAAGGAAAATCATGGCTAATATTTTAAAAACGATTATTGAAAATGATAAAGGAGAACTTCGTCGTCTAGAAAAGATGGCTGATAAGGTTCTAAATTATGAGAGCCAAATGGCTGCGATGTCAGATGAAGAGCTAAAAGCAAAAACTGACGAATTTAAAGAACGTTACAACAAGGGTGAATCACTTGATTCATTGCTATATGAGGCTTTTGCGGTAGTTCGTGAAGCTGCAAAGCGTGTCCTTGGGCTCTTCCCTTATAAGGTTCAGGTCATGGGTGGGATTGTTCTTCACCATGGTGACGTTCCAGAGATGCGTACCGGTGAAGGGAAGACCTTGACAGCGACTATGCCAGTGTACCTCAATGCCCTTGCAGGTAAAGGGGTTCACGTAGTTACAGTCAATGAATACCTAACAGAACGTGACGCGACTGAAATGGGTGAATTGTACTCATGGCTCGGTTTGTCAGTAGGGATTAACTTGGCAGCAAAATCTCCAATGGAGAAAAAAGAGGCTTACCTTTGCGATATTACCTACTCAACCAACTCAGAGATTGGTTTCGACTACCTTCGTGACAACATGGTCGTTCGTGCAGAAAACATGGTGCAACGTCCACTCAATTATGCCTTGGTCGATGAGGTTGACTCAATTTTGATCGACGAAGCTCGTACACCATTGATCGTTTCAGGTGCCAATGCAGTTGAAACGAGTCAGCTCTACCATATGGCAGACCACTTTGTGAAATCTTTGGACAAGGACGACTATATCATTGACGTGCAGTCTAAGACAATCGGTTTGTCTGATTCTGGTATTGACAAGGCAGAAAGCTACTTTAAACTTGAAAATCTCTACGATATCGAAAACGTAGCTCTTACACACTTTGTTGACAATGCCCTTCGTGCCAACTATATCATGATCCTTGATATTGATTATGTGGTTAGCGAAGAGCAGGAAATCCTAATCGTCGACCAATTTACAGGTCGTACCATGGAAGGTCGCCGTTACTCTGATGGTTTGCACCAAGCGATTGAGGCTAAAGAAGGTGTTCCAATCCAAGACGAGACCAAGACTTCAGCTTCTATTACCTATCAAAACCTCTTCCGTATGTATAAGAAATTGGCAGGTATGACAGGTACTGGTAAAACAGAAGAAGAAGAGTTCCGTGAAATTTACAACATTCGTGTTATCCCAATCCCAACTAACCGTCCAATTCAACGTATCGACCACTCAGACCTTCTCTATGCAAGTCTTGATGCGAAATTTAAGGCTGTTGTTGAAGATGTAAAAGCTCGTTACCAAAAAGGTCAGCCGGTCTTGGTAGGTACAGTTGCCGTTGAAACGAGTGATTTCCTCTCCAAGAAATTGGTTGCTGCAGGTGTTCCTCACGAAGTCTTGAATGCGAAGAACCACTACAGAGAAGCGCAAATCATCATGAACGCTGGTCAACGTGGCGCAGTTACCATCGCAACCAACATGGCCGGTCGTGGTACCGACATCAAGCTTGGTGAAGGGGTTCGTGAACTTGGTGGTCTTTGCGTCATTGGTACAGAGCGCCACGAAAGTCGCCGTATTGATAACCAGCTTCGTGGACGTTCAGGGCGTCAAGGAGACCCAGGTGAGTCACAATTCTACTTGTCTCTTGAAGATGATTTGATGAAACGTTTCGGTTCAGAACGTTTGAAAGGTGTCTTTGAACGTCTCAACATGTCTGACGAAGCCATCGAATCTCGCATGTTAACGCGTCAAGTTGAAGCAGCTCAAAAACGTGTCGAAGGAAATAACTATGACACTCGTAAACAAGTCCTTCAATACGACGACGTTATGCGGGAACAACGTGAGATCATCTATGCACAACGTTATGATGTCATTACTGCAGATCGTGACTTGGCACCAGAAATCCATGCTATGATTCGTCGTACCATTGGACGTATCGTGGATGCACATGCACGTTCTAAGGAAGATGAAAAATTGGAAGCAATCTTGAACTTTGCTAAGTATAACTTGCTTCCAGAAGATTCAATTAGCCGTTCAGATCTTGCAGGTCTGTCAGACCAAGCTATCAAAGATGAACTTTTCCAACGTGCCTTGAAAGTCTATGACAGCCAAGTTGCTAAGCTTCGTGACGAAGATGCAGTGAAAGAATTCCAAAAAGTCTTGATTCTACGTGTTGTAGACAACAAGTGGACAGACCATATCGATGCTCTTGACCAGTTGCGAAATGCTGTTGGTCTTCGTGGATATGCTCAAAACAACCCAGTTGTAGAATATCAAGCAGAAGGTTTCCGCATGTTTAACGACATGATTGGATCGATTGAATTCGATGTGACCCGCTTGATGATGAAAGCACAAATCCATGAACAAGAACGTCCGCAAACTGAACACAATATCAGTACAACTGCGACTCGTAATATCGCAGCGCAGCAGGCAAGTCTTCCAGAAGATTTGGACTTGAGCCAAATCGGACGAAACGACCAATGCCCATGTGGATCAGGTAAGAAATTCAAGAACTGTCATGGAAAGAGACAATAATATGAGATAAGATACAGGCGGATACCTGGTAAAAATCATTTTTTGCTTGGTGTCCGTTTGCTTTATAAGGAGATGAATCATGGTATTTAAAGCTAAAAGTCCTAAAATTAACATTGAAGAAGTTCGCGCCTTGTCTAAATTAGAGGGAGCGGCTCTTGCGAGAAAAAATCAACGTGATCAGGAATTGGAAGCCATCATTCGTGGGGAAGACCAGCGTATTCTCTTGGTGATAGGACCATGTTCATCTGATAACGAAGAGGCGGTTCTCGAGTATGCCAAGCGTCTATCTGCTTTGCAAGAAGAGGTCAAAGACCGTATTTTTATGGTCATGCGTGTCTATACAGCAAAACCTCGTACCAATGGGGATGGCTATAAGGGCTTGATTCATCAGCCAAATGCGACAGAAGCTCCTAGTTTGATCAATGGGATCAAGGCTGTTCGCCAACTGCACTATCGTGTGATTACCGAGACGGGAATGACAACAGCGGATGAGATGCTTTATCCTGAAAATCTTCCGCTGGTGGATGATTTGATTTCTTATATGGCTGTTGGAGCCCGCTCTGTAGAGGATCAACAGCACCGTTTTGTAGCGAGTGGAGCAGATTTCTCAACAGGATTTAAAAATCCCACATCTGGAAATCTCAATGTCATGTTTAACGGGATTTATGCAGCGCAAAATAAACAGAGTTTCCTCTTCCTTGGTAAAGAGGTGGAAACAACAGGGAATCCATTGTCCCACGCCATTCTTCGCGGTGCCTTGAATGAATATGGGAAAAATATTCCTAACTACTACTATGACAA
Source organism: Streptococcus oralis (assembly GCF_006175905.1). Taxonomy (GTDB): domain Bacteria; phylum Bacillota; class Bacilli; order Lactobacillales; family Streptococcaceae; genus Streptococcus; species Streptococcus oralis_BG. Next base: position 492,904 of record NZ_SSNB01000003.1, on the reverse strand, counting down.
TTTGATGGATACCATTGATCAGTATGAAAAGATGGGCTTGGAAAATCCCTTTATCATCATCGATACCAATCATGACAATTCAGGCAAGCAGTACATGGATCAAATCCGTATCGTTCGCCAGACCTTGATTAACCGTGACTGGAATGAGAAAATCAAAAAATATGTTCGTGGTTTTATGATTGAGTCCTATCTAGAAGATGGACGTCAAAATGAGCCAGAAGTTTTTGGTAAGTCTATCACGGACCCTTGTCTAGGATGGGACAACACAGAAGCACTTGTTCGCGAAATTTACCAAACGCTAGGAGAGTAAGATGGCATTTATCGAAAAAGGTCAAGAAATTGATATTGAAGCAATCAAGGCTGCGACCCAGCTGTCACCTGAAGCCTTGCGAAAGAAAGAAGCCCGCGATAGAGAGTTGGCAGCCATCATCTCGGGTGAGGACGACCGAATCCTTTTGGTGATGGGGCCGTGCTCTTCAGACAATGAAGAAGCAGTGCTTGAATATGCTCGTCGCTTAGCAGACTTGCAGAAAAAAGTTGCGGATAAAATCTTTATCGTGATGCGTGTCTATACAGCAAAACCTCGTACTAATGGAGATGGCTATAAAGGCATGATTCATCAACCAAATACCAGCGAAGCGCCTAGTCTCATCAATGGTTTGCAGGCTGTTCGTCAGCTGCACTACCGTGTGATTACGGAGACTGGTTTGACGACAGCTGATGAGATGCTTTATCCGTCAAATCTCGTTTTGGTTGATGACCTGGTCAGCTACCATGCTGTAGGGGCTCGTTCAGTGGAAGACCAGGAACACCGCTTTGTAGCCTCTGGTATTGATGCTCCAGTTGGGATGAAAAATCCAACATCTGGGAACCTTGGGGTCATGTTTAATGCCATCTATGCGGCTCAAAACAAGCAAACCTTCCTTTACCATGGCCAAGAAGTGGAAACTTCAGGAAATCCTTTGGCCCACGTTATCCTTCGTGGTGCCCTGAACGAATATGGTGAAAATGAACCCAATTTCTACTATGAAACCCTCTTAAATGCCATCAATCGCTATGAGATTATGGGACTTGAAAATCCCTTCATTATCATCGATACCAATCATGACAATTCTGGCAAGCAGTATATGGAACAAATTCGCATTGTTCGTCAAGCCTTGCTGAATCGTGATTGGAATGAAAAGATTAAAAAGACGGTTCGAGGCTTTATGATCGAATCTTACCTAGCAGATGGTCGTCAAAACCAACCAGAGGTCTTTGGCTGCTCCATAACTGACCCTTGTCTAGGTTGGGAAAATACAGTAGCCTTGGTAGAAGAAATTTATACTACCTTAACAAAATAAGTGAAAAGGATGGAGTTGGGGGAATCTCAGCTCCTTTTATGAGTATGATAGTTGGACACGGAATTGACATCGAAGAATTGGCTTCGATAGAACGAGCAGTTACACGGCACAATGGCTTTGCCAAGCGGGTGCTGACTACTAAGGAAATGGAGCGCTTTACCAGTCTCAAAGGGCGCAGACAAATCGAATACTTGGCAGGTCGTTGGTCGGCTAAGGAGGCTTTTTCCAAGGCTATGGGGACAGGAATTGGCAAACTGACCTTTCAGGATTTGGAAGTTTTGAACAATGAACGAGGCGCGCCTTATTTTAGTCAGGCACCATTTTCAGGAAAGATTTGGCTATCTATCAGCCACACAGATCAGTTTGTGACAGCCAGTGTCATTTTGGAGGAAAATCATGAAAGCTAGTCCACATAGACCGACCAAGGCTCTGATATATCTGGGAGCCATTCGACAAAATATCCAGCAAATGAGTGATCATATCCCTGAAGGAACGCTCAAGTGGGCAGTGGTCAAGGCCAATGCCTATGGTCATGGAGCAGTTGCCGTTGCCAAGGCTATTCAAAATGATGTTGATGGATTTTGTGTTTCCAATATTGATGAAGCTATTGAACTTCGTCAGGCTGGACTTAGCAAGAAAATTCTCATCTTAGGAGTTTCTGAGCTAGAAGCCGTTGACCTAGCTAAAGAATACGACATCATATTGACAGTGGCTGGGGTGGAATGGATTCAAGCGCTCTTAGCTAGGGAGACAGATTTATCTGGCTTAACTGTCCACCTCAAGATTGATTCAGGAATGGGACGAATTGGTTTTAGAGAGGCTAGTGAGGCTGAGCAGGCTCATGCCTTGCTCCAACAACACGGTGCTCGTGTTGAGGGGATTTTTACCCACTTTGCGACTGCAGATGAAGAATCAGACACTTATTTTAATACCCAGTTAGAACGATTTAAAACTATTTTGGCAAGTATGAAGGATGTTCCAGAGCTGATTCATGCCAGCAACTCGGCAACGACTCTTTGGCATGCAGAGACTATTTTCAATGCAGTCCGTATGGGAGACGCCATGTATGGCCTGAATCCTAGCGGAGAGGTATTGGACTTGCCTTATGACTTGATACCAGCCTTGACCTTGGAGTCTGCTTTAGTCCATGTCAAGACGGTTCCAGCCGGAGCTTGCATGGGCTATGGTGCGACCTATCAGGCGGATAGCGAACAAGTCATTGCGACGGTACCAATCGGTTATGCGGATGGTTGGACACGAGACATGCAGAATTTCTCCGTCTTGGTAGATGGGCAAGCTTGCCCAATCGTCGGCAGGGTTTCGATGGACCAAATCACGATTCGATTGCCTAAGGTTTACCCACTTGGAACCAAGGTAACCTTGATTGGCTCTGACGGAGATAAGGAAATCACAGCTACTCAGGTAGCAGTTTACCGTGGCACCATTAACTATGAGGTGGTTTGTCTCCTCAGCGATCGCATTCCGAGAGAATATTATTAAAAAGAAAGGAGTGGAGCATGAATCTACACCAACCCTTGCATGTCTTACCTGGTGTGGGACCAAAGTCAGCAGAGAAATACGCCAAACTAGGAATTGAAAACTTGCAAGACCTCTTGCTCTACTTTCCTTTCCGTTATGAAGATTTCAAGACCAAGCAGGTGCTAGAGTTGGAAGATGGCGAAAAGGCTGTCCTGTCTGGTCAGGTAGTGACTCCTGCCAGTGTCCAGTATTATGGTTTTAAGCGCAATCGCCTGCGTTTTAGCCTCAAGCAGGGAGAGATCGTTTTTGCGGTGAATTTTTTTAACCAACCCTATCTGGCTGATAAGATAGAGTTAGGTGCAACTCTTGCTGTCTTTGGGAAATGGGACCGTGCCAAGGCCAGTTTGACTGGGATGAAGGTTCTAGCTCAAGTGGAAGATGACCTCCAGCCGGTCTATCGTCTGGCTCAGGGAATCAGTCAGGCCAGTCTGGTTAAGGTCATTAAGACAGCCTTTGATCAGGGGTTGGACCTCTTGATAGAGGAAAATCTTCCCCAGTCTTTGCTGGATAAATACAAACTCATGTCCCGTTGCCAGGCTGTCCGTGCTATGCATTTTCCTAAGGATTTGGCAGAATACAAGCAGGCCCTTCGCCGTATCAAGTTTGAGGAACTCTTTTATTTCCAAATGCAGTTGCAGTCACTCAAGTCTGAAAATAGAGTTCAGGGAAGCGGTCTGGTTCTGAACTGGTCCCAGGAAAAAGTGATAGCCGTTAAAGAAAGTCTGCCTTTCGCCCTGACCCAAGCTCAGGAAAAAAGTTTGCAGGAAATTTTGGCCGATATGAAGTCTGACCACCACATGAATCGTCTCCTGCAAGGAGATGTGGGGAGCGGAAAAACGGTGGTTGCTGGTTTGGCCATGTTTGCGGCGGTGACGGCTGGATATCAGGCAGCTCTCATGGTGCCAACAGAAATCCTAGCAGAGCAACACTTTGAGAGTTTACAGAACCTTTTTCCAGACTTGAAACTGGCTCTCTTGACAGGTTCCTTGAAAGCTGCAGAAAAAAGAGAAGTCTTGGAGACTATTGCCAAGGGTGAGGCCGATTTGATTATCGGAACACACGCTCTGATACAAGATGGAGTGGATTATGCTCGCCTTGGTTTGATTATTATCGATGAGCAGCACCGTTTTGGTGTAGGACAAAGGCGTATTTTACGGGAAAAAGGGGACAATCCAGATGTCCTCATGATGACGGCGACACCCATTCCACGAACCTTGGCTATCACAGCCTTTGGAGATATGGATGTTTCCATTATTGATCAGATGCCAGCAGGTCGGAAGCCTATTGTGACGCGCTGGATCAAACATGAGCAACTGTCTCAGGTCTTGACTTGGTTAGAGGGAGAAATCCAAAAAGGTTCTCAAGCCTATGTCATCTCTCCTTTGATCGAAGAATCTGAAGCTCTGGATCTGAAAAATGCCATTGCCTTATCTGAGGAGTTGACAGCTCATTTTGTCGGCAAGGCAGAAGTGGCTCTTCTACATGGTAAGATGAAGAGTGATGAAAAAGACCAGATCATGCAGGAATTCAAAGAGAGAAAAACGGATATTCTAGTATCTACAACTGTTATCGAGGTTGGAGTCAATGTCCCTAATGCGACCGTCATGATTATCATGGATGCCGACCGATTCGGTCTCAGCCAGCTTCACCAGCTCAGAGGCCGTGTCGGTCGGGGGGACAAGCAGTCTTATGCTGTTCTCGTAGCTAATCCCAAGACGGATTCTGGGAAAGATCGCATGCGCATCATGACAGAAACGACCAATGGATTTGTCCTTGCTGAGGAAGATTTGAAAATGCGTGGTTCTGGTGAGATTTTTGGGACCAGACAGTCAGGACTGCCAGAGTTTCAAGTGGCTGATATTATCGAAGATTTTCCGATTTTAGAAGAAGCCAGAAAGGTTGCCAGCTACATTAGTTCTATAGAAGGTTGGCAAGAGGATCCAGAATGGCGCATGATTGCTCTCCATCTGGAAAAGAAAGAACATCTAGATTAAGCCTTTTCTAAGAAATCTATAAGCTAGCTTTTAGGTTTGGGTCTTATACTAGAGTCATCAAAAAGAAACGAGGACTCTTACATGACTATTAAAGTAACCTACCAAAAGAAATTCCAAACCGTCAAACTAGAGAAAGGAGCTAGCACCTATTGATACACAGAGAGCGGAAACGCTCTTTTTATTATTAAAACTACTTTCAGGCGATAGGTTTGAGGAAAGAGAATCTAAAATCACTTTCTATTTAGTATTCTTTCTTGCATTGCCTTCCTAGATATGCTAGAGTTATGATAGCGATTACAAAACTAAAGGAGCATGCTATGAAAAATCCAGCTTTGTTAGAAGAAATCAAGAACTATCTAGGACGGGATGAGATTCCAGAAGACTTTGATGCTTTCTGGGATGAAGAAGTCAAAAAAGTTTCATCTCTTCCAGCCTACCAGTTGGAGGAAAGAGATTTCCATATTCCCAAAGTCAAGTGCTATGAGCTAACCTTTGAAGGAACCAATGAAGGTAAGGTATATGCACGGGTAGTCCTTCCAAAGAGTGAGGGTAAAGTTCCCCTAATCTTTCACTTCCATGGCTATATGGGACGTGGTTGGGATTGGGCTGACATGCTGGCCTATACTGTGGCTGGTTACGGTGTTGTTTCTATGGACGTTCGAGGCCAGTCGGGCTATTCTCAAGATGGTTTGCGCTCTCCGTTAGGAAATACTGTTAAGGGACATATCATCCGTGGTGCTGTGGAAGGTCGTGAACATCTCTTTTATAAGGATGTTTATCTGGATATTTACCAGTTGGTTGAAATTGTTGCTAGTCTATCTCAGGTGGATGAGAAAAGACTTTCTAGCTATGGTGCCTCACAAGGTGGGGCTTTAGCCCTAGTTGCAGCAGCGCTCAATCCTCGGATTCAGCGAACAGTTGCCATCTATCCCTTCTTGTCCGACTTTAGACGAGTACTTGAGATTGGCAATACCAGTGAAGCATATGATGAACTCTTCCGTTATTTCAAGTTTCACGATCCTTTCCATGAAACAGAGGAGGAAATCATGGCGACCCTCGCCTATATCGATGTGAAAAATCTTGCCCATCGCATTCATGGTGAGGTCAAGATGATTACAGGCTTGGACGACGATGTCTGCTATCCTATTACCCAGTTTGCTATTTACAACCGCCTAACTTGCGACAAGGCCTATCGCATCATGCCTGAGTATGCCCACGAAGCTATGAATGTTTTTGTCAATGACCAAGTTTATAACTGGCTCTGTGGTAGTGAAATTCCTTTTAAGTACGTAAGATAATGAATGAGAGAGCCCAGGAGCTCTCTTTTTTATGTCCAAACTCTGAAAGTACTTTTAGAAAATTTAAAATATTAAAATATTCTTAAAAGTAAAATCTATTCTGTGGGAACACAGATATAAATATAAGACTTTATTGTATAATAAAGGAAAAGTCACTTGTGAAAGGAGGAAAAAGGCTGCTGGGCGCTTAAAGAATGGCTCAGCAGAAATGGGAGAGGATTGGGAGCTCTCATTGAGTTGGATACTTTCTTGTAAAACTTGTCTCTTGAAGAGACAATAAAAATTTTTAAAGAAAAAGAAAGCGCTTTATTTTATGAAAAATGAAAGGACAAACATGAATTACAAATCTTTAGATCGGAAACAGCGATACGGAATTCGAAAATTTGCAGTTGGGGCGGCATCTGTAGTGATTGGTACAGTGGTATTTGGAGCAAATCCAGTCTTAGCTCAAGAGCAAGCCAATGCAGCAGGAGCCAATACAGAAACTGTCGAACCTGGTCAAGGTTTATCAGAGTTGCCAAAAGAAGTGTCCTCGGGAGATCTTGCTCATTTGGATAAGGATTTGGCTGATAAATTGGCAGCAGCTCAAGACAACGGCGTTGTGGTGGACCAAGATCATTTGAAAAAAAATGAGAGTGCAGAGTCAGAAACTCCATCCTCTACGGAAACCCCTGCAGAAGAAGCAAATAAGGAAGAGGAATCAGAGGATCAGGGGGCTATTCCTCGTGACTATTACTCAAGAGATTTAAAAAATGCTAATCCTGTCCTTGAAAAAGAAGATGTTGAAACCAATGCAGCAAATGGTCAGAGAGTTGATTTATCAAGTGAACTAGATAAACTAAAGAAACTTCAAAATGCTACAGTTCACATGGAGTTCAAACCAGATGCATCATCTCCACGCTTTTACAATCTCTTCTCTGTATCCAGTGAAACCAAGGAAAATGAGTACTTTACTATGTCGGTCCTTGATAATACAGCTCTTATTGAAGGGCGTGGCGCTAACGGAGAGCAGTTCTATGATAAGTATACCGATGCTCCTTTGAAAGTTCGCCCTGGACAATGGAATTCCGTGACCTTTACTGTCGAACAACCGACAGCAGAGTTACCTCATGGTCGAGTTCGTCTCTATGTGAACGGTGTCTTATCTCGAACAAGTCTCAAATCTGGTAACTTCATTAAAGATATGCCAGATGTTAATCAAGCTCAACTTGGAGCAACCAAACGGGGCAATAAAACAGTTTGGGCATCAAACCTACAAGTACGAAACCTAACTGTTTACGATCGTGCTTTAAGCCCAGATGAAGTTCAAACACGAAGTCAATTATTTGAAAGAGGTGATTTAGAACAGAAACTCCCTGAGGGCGCAAAAGTCACTGAGAAAGAAGATGTCTTTGAAGGGGGAATGCATAACCAACCAAACAAAGATGGCATCAAGAGTTATCGTATTCCAGCTCTTCTCAAGACTGATAAAGGAACGCTGATTGCAGGTGCAGATGAACGCCGTCTCCATTCGAGTGACTGGGGTGATATCGGTATGGTCATTAGACGCAGTGAAGATAATGGTAAAACTTGGAGTGATCGAGTAACCATTACCAACTTACGTGACAATCCAAGAGCTTCTGACCCATCAATCGGTTCACCAGTGAATATCGATATGACCTTGACTCAAGATCCTGAAACCAAACGCATCTTTGCCATTTATGACATGTTCCCAGAAGGAAAAGGAATCTTTGGAATGTCTTCTCAAAAAGAAGAAGCCTATAAAGAAATCGATGGCAAAACCTATCAAATCCTCTACCGAGAAGGAGAACGGGGAGCCTATACTATTCGAGAAAATGGGACTGTCTATACACCAGATGGCAAGGCAACGGAATACCGCGTTGTTGTAGATCCTGTCAAACCAGCATACAGCGATAAGGGCGACCTATACAGGGGTGACCAGCTACTAGGAAATATCTACTTCACAACAAACAAAACTTCTCCATTTAGAATTGCCAAGGATAGTTATCTATGGATGTCCTACAGCGATGATGACGGGAAGACTTGGTCAGCGCCTCAAGATATTACTCCAATGGTCAAAGCCGATTGGATGAAATTCTTAGGTGTAGGTCCTGGAGTGGGGATAACCCTTCGTACTGGACCACATAAAGGCCGAATCGTCGTTCCTGTCTATACAACTAACCGTACCAACCACCTCAATGGTTCCCAATCATCTCGAATCATCTACTCAGACGACCATGGTAAGACTTGGCATATGGGTGGTGGTGTCAATGACAATCGTACACTTTATGATGGTACAGTGGTTGATTCAAGCACCATGAGCAATTATTATGCTCAAAATACGGAAGCTTCAGTTGTTCAGTTAAACAATGGGGACCTCAAACTCTTTATGCGTGGATTGACAGGAGATCTACAGGTTGCAACCAGTCATGATGGTGGTCTAACTTGGGACAATAATGTTGAACGTTACGACGTGCCAGATGTTTATGTTCAAATGGCTGCGACTCACACGGTTCAAAATGGCAAAGAATATATTCTCTTGGCAAATGCGAACGGTCCAGGTCGTAAAAATGGTTATATTCGAGTGGCTCGTGTTGAAGAAGATGGCCAGTTAACTTGGTTGCACCACCATTTGATTCAAGAAGGTGAGTATGCTTATAACTCACTTCAACAAATCGGGCCAGATGAATTTGGACTTTTATATGAACACCATGCTCCTGGAGGAGTTCCGTACACACTTTCCTTTAAGAAATTTAACTGGGATTTCTTGACTAAGGAAAGAATTTCTCCTAAAGAAGCAAAAGTAAAATATGCTATCCAAAAATGGCCAGGTATTATTGCCATGGAGTTCGATTCGGAAGTATTGGTAAACAAGGCTCCGACCCTTCAATTGGCAAATGGCAAGACAGCAACCTTTATGACCCAGTACGATACAAAAACTCTCCTATTCACAATAGATCCAGAGGATATGGGTCAAAGAATTACAGGTCTAGCTGAGGGTGCAATTGAAAGCATGCACAATTTACCAGTTTCTTTAGCTGGCTCTAAACTAAGCGATGGTATTAATGGCAGTGAAGCTGCTATCCATGAGGTTCCAGAGTTCACAGGTGGTGTAAATGCAGAAGAAGCGGCTGTGTCAGAGGTACCAGAGTACACTGGACCATTGGCAACAGCAGGTGAAGAACCCGCTCCAACAGTAGAAAACCCTGAATTCGCAGGTGGTGTTAATGCAGAAGAAGCAGCTGTGTCAGAGGTACCAGAGTACACAGGTCCATTGGCAACAGCAAGTGAAGAACCCGCTCCAACAGTAGATAAGCCTGAATTTACAGGTGGGGTCAACGCTGTTGAAGCGGCAGTCCACGAACTGCCAGAGTTCAAGGGTGGAGTCAATGCTGTTCTAGCAGCCTCAAACGAGCTTCCGGAATATAGAGGAGGTGCTAACTTTGTCTTGGCAGCTTCAAATGACCTGCCAGAGTATAAGGGTGGTGTCAATGGTGCTGAGGCAGCAGTCCTTGAAGTGCCAGAGTACAAGGGAGACACCAATCTAGTATTAGTAGCTGCAGACAACAAACTGTCTCTAGTCCAAGATGTGACCTATCAAGCGCCAGCCGCTAAACAAGATGAACTTCCAAATACAGGAAGCAAGGAAACAAGCTCACTGCTTTCCCTTGGTCTTGCAGGTGTTCTTTTATCCTTGTTTGCATTTGGTAAGAAGAGAAAAGAATAATAAGCAAAAGCTATTTGAATAAGTCTCAGAAGAGATAGCAGGTTTTTCAGCCTGCTATCTTTCTTTATTAAATTCAGCTTGATTCGAAATCATAAGAGGTCTGAAACTACTTTCAGGATAGTCTGTTCTATAAAATAGTTTTGAAACTGAAATCTATTCTACCACAAACTATTGAAAGCGCTTAACAAATGATATATAATAAGCCCATAAGAACAAGAAAGGGAGGAAAGAGGATGCCACAGATCAGCAAAGAAGCCTTGATTGAACAAATCAAAGATGGAATCATTGTCTCTTGCCAGGCACTTCCTCACGAACCGCTTTATACAGAAGCGGGAGGAGTCATTCCCTTGCTAGTCAAAGCGGCTGAGCAAGGTGGAGCAGTCGGTATCCGAGCAAACAGTGTTCGCGATATCAAGGAGATTAAGGAGGTTACGAAACTCCCGATTATCGGGATTATCAAGCGTGACTATCCGCCACAGGAGCCTTTCATTACAGCTACGATGAAAGAAGTGGATGAACTGGCTGAACTAGACATCGAGGTCATTGCTCTGGATTGTACCAAACGTGAACGTTACGACGGTTTGGAAATTCAGGACTTTATCCGACAAGTCAAAGAAAAATATCCGCATCAACTCTTAATGGCTGATACCAGCACGTTTGAAGAGGGTATAGCAGCAGTTGAAGCAGGAATTGATTTTGTTGGAACAACCCTATCAGGTTACACTTCATATAGTCCAAAAGTAGATGGTCCAGACTTTGAACTGATCAAAAAACTTTGTGAAGCAGGAGTGGATGTCATCGCTGAAGGGAAAATTCATACACCAGAACAAGCTAAGCAAATCCTTGAATATGGGGTGCGAGGTATCGTGGTTGGTGGAGCTATTACTAGACCAAAAGAGATTACGGAACGCTTTGTTGCCGGTCTTAAATAACACAATCTCAAAAAAGAGGAGAGTGGTCGATGCGTCGGACAAAATGAAAACGTATACAAATTTAAAAAACTCACTATCCAATATGGATACGCTTATCAATTAGGAGAATACAAATGAAATTTAGAAAACTAGCTTGTACAGTACTTGCGGGTGCTGCGATTCTTGGCCTTGCTGCTTGTGGTAACTCTGGTGGAAGTAAAGATGCTGGAAGCTCTAGTAGCGATAGCGGAAAAACAGAAATCACTTGGTGGGCATTCCCAGTCTTCACACAAGAAAAAACGGGTGACGGTGTTGGAACTTATGAAAAATCAATCATCGAAGCTTTTGAAAAAGCAAATCCAGATGTAAAAGTGAAATTGGAAACCATCGACTTCAAGTCAGGTCCAGAAAAGATCACAACAGCTATCGAAGCAGGAACAGCGCCAGACGTACTCTTTGACGCACCAGGACGTATCATCCAATACGGTAAAAATGGTAAATTGGCTGAGTTGAACGACCTCTTCACAGACGAATTCGTCAAAGATGTTAACAACGAAAACATCGTACAAGCAAGTAAGGCTGGAGACAAAGCTTACATGTATCCAATCAGTTCAGCACCATTCTATATGGCCATGAACAAGAAGATGTTGGAAGATGCTGGAGTTGCAAACCTTGTTAAAGAAGGTTGGACAACTGATGACTTTGAAAAAGTTTTGAAAGCGCTTAAAGATAAAGGCTATACACCAGGTTCATTGTTCAGTTCTGGTCAAGGGGGAGACCAAGGAACACGTGCCTTCATCGCAAACCTTTATGGCGGTTCTGTAACAGACAAAGATGTAACCAAATATACAACAGACGATCCTAAATTCGTCAAAGGACTTGAAAAAGCTGCTAGCTGGATTAAAGACGGTTTGTTGAACAACGGTTCACAATTTGACGGTGGAGCAGATATCCAAAACTTTGCCAACGGTCAAACATCATACACAATCCTTTGGGCACCAGCTCAAAACGGTATCCAAGCGAAACTCTTGGAAGCAAGTAAGGTAGACGTGGTAGAAGTACCATTCCCATCAGACTCTGGTAAACCATCTCTTGAATACCTTGTAAACGGATTTGCAGTATTTAACAACAAAGACGATAAGAAAATCGCAGCTGCTAAGAAATTCGTTCAATTCATCGCAGATGACAAAGAATGGGGTCCTAAAGACGTAGTTCGTACAGGTGCCTTCCCAGTTCGTACTTCATTTGGCAAACTTTATGAAGACAAACGTATGGAAACAATCAGTGGCTGGACTAAATACTACTCACCATATTACAACACTATCGATGGATTTGCTGAAATGAGAACACTTTGGTTCCCAATGTTGCAATCTGTATCAAATGGTGACGAAAAACCAGCAGATGCTTTGAAAGCCTTCACTGAAAAAGCTAACGAAACTATCAAAAAAGCTACAAAACAATAAGCACTAAGTCAGATTGATTCCCCCCTTTTCCCTGTGCACTATGGTGTAAGAAAAGGGGGACTTTTGTTTGAAATGGTAGGAACTGTCACGAAACTAAAATGAAGTTCTTACATAAGCGAATCTTAAAAAATTTCATTTTGGTTTTAAAACAGTTCAAGAAAATCAAAAACTATTCTATTTGAAAGAGAGGTGCCGACTGTGAAAGTCAATAAAATTCGTATGCGGGAAACAGTGATTTCCTACGCTTTCCTAGCACCAGTGTTATTCTTCTTTGTCATCTTTGTCTTGGCTCCTATGATTATGGGATTCATTACAAGTTTCTTTAACTACTCCATGACGAAATTTGAGTTTGTGGGCTTGGACAACTACATTCGCATGTTTAAAGACCCTGTCTTTGTGAAGTCTTTGATCAATACCGTTATCCTGGTTATTGGATCTGTTCCGATTGTGGTTCTCTTCTCGCTCTTTGTAGCATCTCAAACCTATCATCAAAATGCGATTGCTCGATCTTTCTATCGTTTCGTCTTCTTCCTTCCTGTAGTTACAGGTAGTGTTGCCGTAACGGTTGTATGGAAATGGATCTATGACCCACTATCAGGGATTCTAAACTTTGTCCTTAAGTCAAGCCACATCATCAGCCAAAACATTTCTTGGCTGGGTGACAAAAACTGGGCTTTGCTAGCGATTATGATCATCCTTTTGACAACATCTGTTGGTCAACCGATTATTCTTTATATCGCTGCTATGGGGAATATTGACAACTCACTTGTTGAAGCAGCGCGTGTAGACGGTGCGACTGAATTCCAAGTCTTCTGGAAGATCAAATGGCCTAGCCTTCTTCCAACAACTCTTTACATCGCGATTATTACGACTATCAACTCATTCCAATGTTTCGCTTTGATTCAGCTCTTGACTTCTGGTGGTCCAAACTACTCAACAAGTACACTCATGTACTACCTTTACGAAAAAGCCTTCCAATTGACAGAATACGGATATGCAAATACCATCGGTGTCTTCTTGGCAGTGATGATTGCCATTGTCAGCTTTGCTCAATTCAAGATCCTCGGAAACGACGTAGAATACTAAAGAAAGGAGACAGTTATGCAACCTACACAAAAGAAACCCTTAACAGCTTTCACTGTTATTTCAACGATTATCTTGCTCTTGTTGACCGTGCTGTTCATCTTTCCATTCTACTGGATCTTGACAGGGGCCTTCAAATCACAGCCTGATACCATTATGATTCCGCCACAGTGGTTCCCTAAAATGCCAACCATGGAGAACTTCCAACAACTCATGGTGCAAAACCCTGCTATGCAGTGGATGTGGAACTCTGTATTTATCTCACTGGTAACCATGTTCCTAGTTTGTGCAACCTCATCTCTAGCAGGATATGTCTTGGCTAAAAAACGTTTCTATGGTCAACGCATCCTCTTTGCAGTCTTTATTGCTGCCATGGCTCTTCCAAAACAAGTTGTCCTTGTACCATTGGTACGTATCGTTAACTTCATGGGAATTCACGATACTCTTTGGGCAGTTATCTTGCCTTTGATTGGATGGCCATTTGGGGTTTTCCTCATGAAACAGTTCAGTGAAAATATTCCAACAGAATTGCTTGAATCAGCTAAAATCGACGGTTGTGGTGAAATTCGCACCTTCTGGAGCGTAGCCTTCCCTATCGTGAAACCAGGATTTGCAGCTCTTGCGATTTTTACCTTCATCAATACTTGGAACGACTACTTTATGCAGTTGGTTATGTTGACTTCACGTCAAAACTTGACCATATCACTCGGGGTTGCGACCATGCAGGCCGAAATGGCAACCAACTATGGTTTGATCATGGCAGGTGCAGCTCTTGCAGCCGTGCCAATCGTAACCGTCTTCCTTGTCTTCCAAAAATCCTTCACTCAGGGTATCACTATGGGAGCTGTTAAAGGATAAGACCTTGCGAAAATCGAATTCAAACTACGTCAGCATCACCTTGATATACTTAAGTATTGCCTTCAGTTAGCTTTCTAGTTTGTTCTTCGGTTTTCATTGAGTATAAGAGAATACAGAGTTATAAGTGTCTACAAAATGGAGAGTATGCAGTTACTTCGTGAAGTTTTGTCAGACACTTATAAACTTAATTTATGATTTTAGTTAACTATCAGAAATGAAGGAAACAGTATGATTTTTGACGATTTGAAAAACATCACCTTTTACAAAGGGATTCATCCCAATCTAGATAAGGCTATCGACTATCTCTACCAGCACCGTAAGGATTCTTTCGAACTAGGTAAGTATGAGATTGACGGGGACAAGGTCTTTCTAGTTGTTCAGGAAAATGTCCTCAATCAAGCTGAAAATGATCAGTTTGAGCATCATAAGAACTATGCAGATTTGCATTTGTTGGTAGAAGGACATGAATATTCGAGCTACGGTTCACGTATCAAAGACGAGGCAGTAGCATTCGATGAAGCGAGTGACATTGGTTTTGTCCATTGTCATGAACGCTACCCACTTTTGTTGGGTTATCACAATTTTGCAATTTTCTTTCCAGGGGAGCCTCACCAGCCAAATGGCTACGCAGGTATGGAAGAAAATGTTCGCAAATATCTCTTTAAAATTTTGATTGATTAAAAGAATCAGGAGGAGTAAACATGGCACAAAAAGGAGTGAGCCTTATCAAGGCAGCATTTGATACAGATAACTTTCTCATGCGTTTCAGTGAGAAGGTCTTGGATATCGTGACAGTCAATCTTATTTTTGTCGTCTCTTGTTTGCCCATCGTGACGATTGGAGTGGCGAAAATCAGCCTTTACGAGACCATGTTTGAGATTAAGAGAAGCAGACGAGTTCCAGTTTTCAGAACCTATCTAAGAGCCTTCAAGCAAAATCTGAAACTGGGTTTCCAGTTAGGTTTGCTGGAGTTAGGCATTGTGTCATTAAGCCTTCTAGATCTCTATCTCTTCTGGGGTCAGACTGCTTTGCCTTTCCAGATTGTGAAAGCTATTTGTTTGGGGATTCTCATCTTCCTCACTCTCGTGATGTTGGCTAGTTATCCCATCGCTGCGCGCTATGATTTGTCTTGGAAAGAAGTGTTGCAAAAAGGGCTTATCTTGGCAAGTTTTAACTTTCCATGGTTCTTCCTCATGTTAGCCATTCTCTTTCTTATTGTGATGGTTCTTTATCTATCCGCCTTCACTCTCCTTTTGGGTGGGTCAGCCTTTATCCTCTTTGATTTTGGTTTGCTGGTCTTTCTCCAAGCAGGATTGATGGAGAGAATTTTCGCCAAATACCAGTAGGATGGCTTGTTTCTGAAACTACTTTCAATCGTTACAGTTTCTAAAATACAAGTAGAAACTAAAATCTAAGTGTATACAAGATATTGAAAGCGATTTTCACAAGGTGTATACTAAACTTGTAAAAAATAGAACTGCTCTTAGCAGAAAAAAGAAATCTTAGGAGAAAATCTATGTCAGATTTGAAAAAATACGAAGGTGTCATTCCAGCCTTCTATGCATGTTATGATGATCAAGGAGAAGTAAGTCCAGAGCGTACGCGTGCCTTGGTTCAATACTTCATTGATAAAGGTGTTCAAGGTCTCTATGTCAATGGTTCTTCAGGTGAATGTATCTATCAAAGTGTGGAAGACCGCAAGTTGATTTTGGAAGAAGTTATGGCAGTTGCTAAGGGCAAATTGACCATCATTGCTCACGTAGCTTGCAATAATACAAAGGATAGTATGGAACTTGCTCGCCATGCGGAAAGCTTGGGAGTAGATGCTATCGCAACAATCCCACCTATTTACTTCCGTTTGCCTGAGTACTCAGTTGCTAAATACTGGAATGACATTAGTGCTGCAGCACCAAATACAGACTATGTTATCTACAATATTCCTCAATTGGCAGGAGTTGCTTTAACTCCAAGTCTTTACACTGAAATGTTGAAGAATCCTCGTGTTATCGGTGTGAAGAACTCTTCTATGCCAGTTCAAGATATCCAAACCTTTGTGAGCCTTGGTGGGGAAGACCATATCGTCTTTAACGGTCCAGATGAACAGTTCCTAGGAGGACGCCTCATGGGTGCTAAAGCCGGTATCGGTGGTACATATGGTGCGATGCCAGAACTCTTCTTGAAACTTAATGAGTTGATTGCTGAGAAAGATTTGGAAACAGCGCGTGAATTGCAATACGCTATCAACGAAATCATTGGCAAACTCACTGCTGCACATGGAAATATGTACTGTGTCATCAAAGAAGTTTTGAAGATCAATGAAGGTTTGAACATTGGTTCAGTTCGTTCACCATTGACACCAGTAACTGAAGAAGATCGTCCAGTTGTAGAAGCAGCTGCAGCCTTGATTCGTGAAACCAAGGAGCGCTTCCTCTAATCCATAAGGAGGTATTTATGACACACTACGTTGCAATTGATATTGGTGGAACCAACATCAAATATGGTTTGATTAACCAAGAAGGTCAACTTGTTGAATCGCATGAAATGCCAACTGAGGCGCAAAAGGGTGGGCCGCATATTTTACAAAAGACAAAAGATATCGTTTCCAGCTATTTAGAAAAAGGCCCAGTAGCAGGTGTTGCCATTTCTTCTGCAGGAATGGTGGATCCTGATAAGGGTGAAATCTTCTATGCTGGTCCTCAAATTCCTAACTACGCAGGAACTCAGTTCAAAAAGGAAATCGAGACGAGCTTTGCCATTCCTTGCGAAATTGAAAATGATGTCAACTGTGCAGGTCTAGCTGAGGCAGTATCTGGTTCAGGCAAGGGAGCGAGTGTCACACTTTGCTTGACCATTGGAACCGGTATCGGTGGTTGCTTGATTATAGATGGCAAGGTTTTCCATGGATTTAGCAATTCGGCCTGCGAAGTCGGTTATATGCATATGCAGGATGGAGCTTTCCAAGACTTGGCTTCTACGACAGCTTTGGTAGAATATGTGGCAGCAGCTCATGGTGATCCAGTTGATCAGTGGAATGGCCGACGCATTTTCAAGGAAGCTACTGAAGGAAACAAGATTTGTATGGCTGGTATTGACCGCATGGTAGACTACCTTGGGAAAGGTCTGGCAAATATTTGCTACGTTGCCAATCCAGAAGTGGTCATTCTCGGTGGCGGTATCATGGGGCAAGAGGCTATCCTCAAGCCGAAGATCCGCACAGCTTTGAAGGCGGCCTTGGTACCAAGTCTAGCTGAAAAAACACGATTGGAATTTGCTCATCACCAAAATACAGCAGGTATGTTGGGAGCCTATTATCATTTCAAAACAAAACAATCCTAGTTTGGAACTATAGAATTAAGAAAAACACTGAATCACTACTTGAGTGAAAACTGTTTTGCTTAATTCTTTTTTTGATGATAGAAAAAACGTCAAGTATATGAAAAGCAGTGGAAAGACAAAGAGAATTACAAAAAAGAACGATAGGAGCAGAATTCCTACCATCGAAAAATATATGAGAGGAGATAGCCTTAGAAGACGGTACAAGCACTCTACTTTTTTTCTAAATCCTAAATCTAATCCAAAAAGAAAAAAGTGATATAATGAGATGAACGAGAATTTGACAAATTGGAATTTGTTTTCCTTGGGTTCCTTGGTTTTCACTTTTGTCCAATTTTTGAATATATGGAGGTAAATTATGGAATATAAAGAAATAAAATTAAACGTTTCAAATAATAAAATCAGAGAATATAAGCAATTTGAAGGCATGAAATTATATTCTGATTTTTTCAAATCTGAAGACGGAAGAAAATTAACTAATAAAAGAGTATATGTTACAAGAAAACAAAATTATGTTTATTATGAAAGAACGGATGTGAATTGGAATTATTGGTCGAATAAAGATAGTTATAATTCAGATTTTATTCCAGATAATGTTGAACATGATATTATTTTTGAGATTTCTTCAGAACTAAGCACCTTTAGTAAACATTTAGGAAAAGAACTGATTGAAAAAATAGAGTTAAAATATAAAAATGGAGAGATTTTAGAAATATTAGACATTTAATCCACTGGTTTAATTAGAGTAATTATTAAAATATAAGATCTTTATACTCATATATTCAAATCTCGGTTTGTAGAAGCGAAACAATTAAATAAAACCATTAAAGAGGAAGTAAAAGTAAATAGCGATACTTCCTTTTTGTTGTCAAACATTCAAAAACGGAATGGAAGATCACCTATGCTCCAATTATCATTTTATACTCAATGAAAATCAAAGAGCAAAGTAGGAAGCTAGCCGTAGGCAGTACTTGAGTACGGCAAGGCGAAGCTGACGTGGTTTGAAGAGATTTTCGAAGAGTATCAAGACAAAACAATCCTAGTTTGGTTAAGCCAAACTAGGATTTTCTAACGCGTTTTTGTCTACGATAGCCATTGAGCTTTTTATTTTCCCAATAACTATTAAAGATTTTTTCCTTGCTCTCGCGATTGATTTCTAAAAAGTAGGCATAAATCAAATCTATTAAAATGAGCATAGGGAGTTGAGCGGAAATACGCTGGATGTAAGAAGATTGACTATGACTTGCGACAAGGACTGTTTCGGTGTAGGCCTGACAGTCTTTGCTAGGAGAACTGGTAAAGAGAATGGTCTTGGCTCCCATGTCCTTGGCATCCAGCAAACTATCGAGGACGGATTGGGTAGTGCCTGAGAGAGAAAAGCCAAGTACCAGACAATTTTCATCCATGATACTAGTCGTCCAAGCAAAGCCATCCTGATCGGTCAAAGCTTCACAGACAACACCTAGACGCATAAAGCGCAGTTTCATCTCACGGGCAATCAGACCAGAACTTCCCGTCCCAAAAAAGTAAACTCGTTCAGCGTCATCGATTAATTGGGCAACTCGTTCCAGTTGTTCTTCGTCAATCAAATCCTGTGTTTGTTCTCTCATGATACTGTAGCTTCGTAAAACACGTTTGGTCAAAGGACTGTGTTTGTGCGAATGAGTGTCCGGTTTACTAGCCTGATGCTGGTATTGAAAGACGAACTCTCGGTAGCCTGTAAAACCACACTTTTTGGCAAAGCGGGTCAAGGCTGCTTGGGAGATATGTAATTTCTGGGTAACTTGCTGAGAAGAGAGATCATCTTGGATCGTTTCAGCTTGCAAAAAATAGCGAGCGATTTCTTGCTCGAGCTCGGTTAATTCTTCAAAATGGAGGTCGATTATGGTTGCGATATCTGGCTTGTTCATGAGGCTCCTTTTTATGAGTCAAAGTCTTAAAAGTTAACGCTTTCCTAACTATTACTATCATTATATCATAGAAAATAGGATAACCAAATAAAAAGGCATTTTCAGTTAAAAGTCAAAAAATGCTTCGACTTTTCCAAGAGTTTCTCCGTAAAATATGGTACAATGAAATGTACTGAGCTTCACCTATTTACTCTATTATTTTAGGGGAAATAAAGGTAAAAATCAGAAATTTTTCTAGAAAAGAGTCTTAGTTGTATGAGAAAATTTAATAGCCATTCGATTCCGATTCGGCTTAATTTATTATTTGCGATTGTCATCCTGCTCTTTATGGCCATTATTGGTCGATTGTTATACATGCAGGTGATCAATAAGGATTTTTATGAAACAAAATTGGCCTCAGCCAGCCAAACAAGGGTAACAACCAGTTCAGCTCGTGGACAGATCTATGATGCGGCAGGGAAACCCTTGGTAGAAAACACTGTCAAGCAGGTTGTTTCTTTCACACGAAACAATAAAATGACAGCAGCTGAATTGAAGGAGACAGCCAAGAAACTCCTCACATATGTAAATGTAACCTCTCCTGATCTGACAGATCGACAGATTGCGGACTATTACTTGGCTGACCAAGAAATTTACAAGAAGACAGTCGAGGCCCTTCCAAGTGACAAACGCCTGGATTCAGATGGAAATCGCTTACCAGAAGCGGCCCTCTACAATAATGCGGTTGAAAGCATTGACGTGAGTCAACTTAATTATACAGATGACCAGAAAAAGGAAATCTATCTCTTTAGTCAGCTCAATGCTGTTGAAAATTTTGCAACGGGAACCATTTCTACGGATGCCTTAGATGATACACAAGTTGCTCTCGTTGCATCAGCGTCCAAGGAATTACCAGGTATCAGCATTTCAACCTCATGGGATCGTAAAGTACTGGACACTTCTTTATCGACGATCGTCGGTAGCGTTTCAAATGAAAAGTCAGGACTTCCAGCAGAAGAAGTTGATGCCTATCTCAAAAAAGGATATTCTCTCAATGACCGAGTGGGAACTTCCTATCTTGAAAAGCAATATGAAGATGTTCTTCAAGGCAAACGCTCCGTCAAAGAAATCCACCTCGATAAACACGGAAATATGGAAAGTGTGGAAAATATCGAAGAAGGAAGCAAAGGAAACAACATCAAGTTAACGGTTGACCTAGCTTTCCAGAATGGTGTGGACGACCTACTCAAGAGCTACTTCAACTCAGAGTTGGGTAACGGTGGAGCCAAATACTCTGAAGGAGTCTACGCTGTAGCCCTCAATCCTAAAACCGGTGCAGTTTTGGCCATGTCAGGTGTCAAGCATGATGTCGAATCCGGGAAATTAAGTTCAGATTCGCTTGGAACGATAACCAATGTCTTTGTGCCAGGATCTGTTGTTAAGGCAGCGACCATCAGCTCTGGTTGGGAAAATGGAGTCTTGTCAGGTAATCAAACCTTGACAGACCAGCCGATTGTTTTCCAAGGTTCGGCCCCAATCAATTCATGGTACACCTTGTCCTATGGCTCTTTCCCTATCACAGCAGTTGAGGCTCTAGAATACTCTTCTAATACCTATATGGTTCAGACTGCGCTAGGAATCATGGGACAGACCTACACACCAAACATGGTGGCCGCAACGGGACAGTTAGAGACTGCAATGGGCAAATTGCGATCAACCTTTGGGGAATACGGACTCGGAGCTTCAACAGGGATTGACCTCCCAGATGAATCCACAGGATTTACGCCAAAAGAATTTGATTTAGGGAACTATATCAATAATTCCTTTGGTCAGTTTGACAACTACACACCGATGCAGTTAGCCCAGTATGTCGCAACCATTGCAAACAATGGTGTGCGTTTAGCTCCTCACATCGTTGAAGGGGTTTATGGAAACAATGACCAAGGTGGCCTAGGTAGTCTGGTTCAAGAAACAGCCACTAAGGAACTGAACAAGGTCAATATCTCAGAATCAGATATGGCTATCTTGCAACAAGGTTTCTATCAAGTTTCGCATGGAACGAGTGCTCTGACAACTGGTCGTGCCTTTTCAAATGGCGCAGCCGTTTCCATCAGTGGAAAGACAGGTACTGCCGAAAGTTACGTTAATGGTGGTCAAAAAGCCAATAATACCAACGCGGTCGCCTATGCACCGACCGAAAATCCCCAAATCGCGGTCGCGGTCGTCTTTCCTCATAACACCAACCTTACAAACGGTGTCGGACCTTCGATTGCACGCGACATTATCAATCTTTATCACCAACACCATCCAATGAATTAGAAAGGAACTTATGCTGTATCCAACACCTATTGCCAAGCTGATTGATAGCTATTCAAAGTTACCAGGTATCGGGATTAAAACGGCTACCCGCCTAGCCTTCTATACTATTGGAATGTCTGATGACGATGTCAATGAATTTGCCAAAAATCTCCTGTCTGCTAAGCGGGAATTGACCTATTGTTCCATCTGTGGTCGTTTGACGGATGATGACCCTTGCTCAATTTGTACGGACCCGACTCGAGACCAGACAACGATCTTGGTGTTAGAGGATAGTCGCGATGTGGCTGCTATGGAAAATATCCAAGAATACCACGGCCTCTATCACGTCTTGCACGGCCTCATTTCTCCGATGAATGGTATCAGCCCAGACGATATCAACCTCAAGAGTCTCATGACACGTCTTATGGATAGTGAGGTTTCAGAAGTGATCGTGGCAACCAATGCGACAGCGGATGGAGAAGCGACCTCTATGTATCTCTCTCGTCTCCTCAAGCCAGCTGGCATCAAGGTCACTCGCCTAGCACGAGGACTAGCCGTGGGAGCAGATATCGAGTATGCGGATGAAGTCACCCTCTTACGAGCCATTGAAAATCGGACAGAGTTGTAGGAGTCAGTAAAAACGTAGCTCATTTTGACACATAAGACAAGCCCTAGGAATTTTTCTTAGGGCTTGTTTTTTTCTGTTTCTCACGAGGGGAGGACAAACCTTGCTAATAAAACTACTCAAACTATAAGGCATCAGAAAAGGGATCTCCAAAATCATTAATGCCGCCTTTGTCAAACTCATTCACTGAGCGATAGAGTTTATTCTAAGGAGATGAGCGCATTTGCCCTTAGGATTTGTTTTGAAATCGTACTATTTTTGTGTTATGATATGGTCAATATATCATAAATAAGGGGAGTTTGAAGTATGGGTGGAAAGATAAAATCTAGCACGATAGCAGCAGAGGCAGCTATTAATGAATTGGTCGGGTATGACACGAGTGACAAACAAAATCAGCAGGTAGAATTTTCATATACATCTGGAATCCCTGGAATGGAAGCGGGACGTCAGACCTGCAATCAAATGCTTCAGGCGGTCAGTGATTTCAGCGCGGCTGTTTTGACCCAAGCAAATAAGTTTCCAGAAATTGCTCATAGGATTGAAAAACGTGATATAGAGCAAGCTAAGAGATGGAGTCACTAAGGAAT
This sequence comes from Streptococcus oralis, assembly GCF_006175905.1. Classification (GTDB taxonomy): domain Bacteria; phylum Bacillota; class Bacilli; order Lactobacillales; family Streptococcaceae; genus Streptococcus; species Streptococcus oralis_BG. Next base: position 469,956 of record NZ_SSNB01000003.1, on the reverse strand, counting down.
GGCAGATAGAAATGAAGAAAAGCGCACAGAAATTTGGCGTAAGATTGTCAAGATAGAAGATAAGGAAGAAAGTCTTCAGACTCTAAAAAGACAATATGAACAGCAGGTAACTCACTTTCACTCAGAAATCCAGAGTATCAATCATCGTATGGCTACTCTATTGACTCTATCACCCAGTTCTCGTCAAGTGATAGAGCAAATCGAAAGTGATAGTAGAACCATTCAGCGACAGGTCAACTCTTATGTAGAAGAGGAGCTGGACACGTTGGAAAAACAAACGAAGAAGGCTCGTCGCTCTTTCGATGAAGCCAGAGAAGAACTGATAGCAGAAAGGAATCGGCTACCATGGGAGTAAAATACAGCGCACAAGAATCCCAAGAATTGATTCAGGCCATGACTAACAACCTCCAAGTCGCGAATGAAGTGACAGATCGCTTATCTAGTGGTTGTGACCACCTCATTTCAACCTTGGACTCAGGTGAACTGACAGGAGCAGCCTACACAGCTGGTAAAGGTCTCTTTACAGACATTATCATCCCCAGTATCAAAAAGCTCCAAGCGGCGATAGACGATATCCAACTAGAGTTGACATCCTACAAACATGCGGATGCTCAGGTTTCTGGATATGGTGATTTGGACCTAGACCAGCTCAAGGAACTGAAAAAGCTGAGGGAAGAGCAGTTAGCTATCGTAGAAGCTCAGATTCAAGTGAGGGAGAACTGGCTAAATCAAATCACAGACCTCTTTAGTCTCAATTGGGGGAAAGCCTTCTCTGAAAAAACCATCCTCTACAATACCAAGTCTCAAATCGAGTCAGGTATTCAGGATTTGGAAGACAAGATTGAAAAACTAGAATTTTTTGTCTCACAGGTTTCCCAGTATTTCAGTGATAGTCTAGAAGTCCTTAGCTTAGCCATCAAAGGAGCCACACAACTGAGCAAAATCATTGTCGATAGCGATGGTAACTACTATGCGGACGGTCTGGACATGAGCTGGGTGCAGAAGATGAAGGATGTGAAGATTGAGTCATTGAATTATAAAGCAGAGAATAAATCAGATAAATTTATAAATATGCTAGTTGAACAGTATGGCTTTGATAAAGAGATGAGTGGACTGATTACTGAAATATCCACATTGATTGATGAAAAATTCCCGTATTTATCTCAAACAGAACGGGAACAACTTTTGTTAGTAACATTAGGAAGTTTTATATATTCAGAAGGATATGAGAGTGGTGAATCAATGAAAGATAAGGCTAAAGGATATATTAGTGATGTCAGTTGGATGGACGTTGCTGGCACACCTTCGGATATAACTGGCCTCCCACTTGATGGTAAAACATTGTTGAAACATTTGGGATTAACTGATAATCAAATAACCAAGTTACGTTATAATATTCGATTACAAAGTCAAATTTCCTCAGGAATATATAGAAACTATGCTGGTATGAACGTTGATGAACGAAAAAAATATAAGTCAACTTATGAAAAAGTCTATGGTGTTCAATTGACCGACGAGATGTTCGAGGAAAAATGGAATGAAAAGTACTCTTCCTTTTATGGAAAAGGAGATTTTGCTCATTTCTCTATTACTACAGCATCGAACTTAAATAATAGACTTAGAGGAAGTGATTTAACAAAATTTGGACACGAGAATGTTAGCGACTTTGCAGGTTGGTTAGGTGATGCGACGCTTACTGATAGTGATGATATTAGTTTTGGAAATGACGATTATAAAGCAGACTTAGATGCGGTAAATATCACTCAAAAAATGAAACGAAAAAAAATATCATATATTGAAGCTTCAAATGAGTATTACTCAGAAATGAAACGAGGCGAATACACTCGTGCAGAAAAATTTGTAGAGTATAAATCGGTAGAAGAAATTAAACAAAAAATTTTCACAAAATTACTACCAGATAATATGAAATATGTGGAAGAATCGGGAATGCAATCGCATTTTGAATTACCTAATGAAGAACAGTGTATGGCCTACCTACAAAAAAATTACCCAAGTACTTATAATTTCATTCGAAATATTGAAACAGGTAATCAAGAATTGACAGAGATGAGGTGATTAGATGAGGAAGAAAAAATTTGTAATTTTTTCATTGTTAATGGTTCTATTATTATCTTTCTCTGGTTTTCAGTATTATAAATATCAGAGAGTTCATAATATTTTTGATGAAATATACTACGAAGAAAGTGATTATCACAATTATACATTTCTCTGGAAAGGTCGAGCTTTTTATAAGTTAAAAGGGTTAAAAATTATCGATAATGGATCTCAAGATTTATATAAACATTCTATTGATTATAAAAGTGTAAATTTACCAAACACTATTCATTCTCTAGGTTATTATTTTTATTTTGGATTTCAGGAGATGACGAAAGTTGGGATAGAAATGCGTTTGAGACTGCCAGATACAGAGACAACCATAAATGTAGATTACCAGTACGATGTAAACAATCAGCAATTAGAACGGTTTATGTGGTACTATGATGATGAGAGTACAGGATATTTTCAGCAATCTCAAATAGAAGCCTTTCTAGCGGAGCATGGAAAGACTGTCGATGAGATTCGCAAGGAAGCAGATAATGTACTCCGTAATAAAGTCCTTAAAGACTGGACCACTATCTACTCTAGTCGTTTTAGCCCAGATAATTGGGGAGAAGTGACAGTTAAGGATATATGGAGAACAGAATAACAAAAGGAACGACGAGGTAATAGTTTTATAAAGGCAGGTTGCCATGAAACAATTCTTAAGAATGTTTTGTAAAAAAGGAGTTGCTTTGGAGAAGTAAATGAGAATTAAAAGTAAGTATATCCTATTTTTTCATTTTTACATTGTATTGTTCATTGTTAAGCCAATCTATCAATATTATTCATTTTCTAATATGGAAGTTAAAAGCAGTATGATTGAATTGATTCAAGATAAATATGAAAAGTACTGGAATGATATTGATAGACATATTCATTTAGAAAAATCTAAAGAGAACGGTCAAAACATAGGAATTATTTATGTTATTGATAACGATAATCAAATTGAAAGTAAGATTTCATCTAAAGAGGGTGAAGTATTGTTCAGTTACAACAATAGATTACAGGGAAACAAGCGTGTTGAAATTAGTTGGTTAAATGGAGAGAAATGGCTTCGTCATTCTGGGGAATACTGGAAATTGGTAGCCGATAATAATACTATTATTGAAAGCAGGACAGGAACTTCAGTAACTGTTTGGGAACAACGTTCGGATAATGCGATGAGTCGGTTACATACAGTTTTAAATCAGATGAGAAAAATTGTTTTAAATCACTTGCTTCAGAAAATCTTGTACTATTCCATAGCTTTGGCCTGCTTTCTTTTGGGGTGGAAAATATATTATCTTTTAAGGAAGTATCGAAATTCGCAGGGATTCTGAACTTCAATAAAGCTTCTAGAGATATGATGCTATCGGACAATGGAGATGCCTACTATCGTGCCGAATTAAAGAAGCGTTTAAAAGGCCACGACAAGTCCGAATGGGATAAAATAATTGACGACTACAATCACACTCTTAAGATTGATGAGATGGGGAATATCATTGAAATTTCCCCCTTGGAACAAGGCTATGTCGTTTCAAAAAACGGGAAATACGATGCTGACTATACTCATTTGGTTAACAAAAAGCTTGATGAACTAAAAGCCCAAAACTTTGAAGCAAATTCAGTCGAATTTTGGAGTGGAGTAGCTCAAATTTTCTCTGGTTTAGGAGTCTACTTTGCGAGTGGTGCTCTCGAAACATTGAGTATAATGGCTAGTCCACCAACAATGGGAGGAAGTATCGTAGTTGGTACCGCAGTATCTGTATCAGTGGTACAATATGGAAATGTACTGATATCTAGTGGAGCAGTAACTAGCTTATCAGCTATTACAAATACGGCCTTACTAAATGGCGAAATTCAGGTTAATTATTCTAGCAACTACAACAGCTGGCAGGCAAATAAACCGACGAGTAAGTCTTTTGGAAAAAAAATTTCTGGACGAGTTAACGGTAAAAAAGTCGATAATATTCGAGTTGATGCGGAGCCAGATAGTGGGAAAATCCAAGTTCAATCGGGGAGTGGAAAGTCAGGTTATAACCTCGACATAGATATTGAAGCCTCAACTATTTCAAGTAGGCAGGATATTGTAAACTGGGTAAATGAACAATCTGAACTAAATGGACTTGGAAAAGGAGCTAAAGAAGAAGTTATCAAAAATATGTGGAAAGCTTTTAAATACTTGACGCAATAAGGAGTGAACAATGAAATTATATTTAAAAGGTGATTATACAAAAAGAGTACCTTATGGCTATTTGGAACTAGCTGGTAAAATGTGGTTTCCAGAAGATGAGCAAATTTCTTACTCAAATGCTGGGAACAATGATGCATTACAAGAAGATTTTTTCTCAAATTTATCCTTGAGGAAAGGCACTGCCGATAAGAGATGGTCTAGTGTCCCCCTAAAGGAAGGGGTACGAAGACTCTTTTCACATATTAAGGAAAGTATTGAAATTAATTTTGAAGATGCATTTGCTACGGATTATAATGAAAAGGGAGACTATCTCCGTATTTTAACCACCCATCTAGAAGTTTTGACAGTTGATAAACGAGCTATGTACATTATGGCGCTTGAGATTGCAAAGGTGATTGATGGGCAAATTAGCGAGGATAATAAGAAGACATGGCTAACAGTCGAGGAGTTTAGGAAAAAGCACGAGGCTATTCTATCTCTAACTTTTGAAGAAGCAAATAAACTAAGTTTGACTGAAATTCAAACGATGGATGTGGTAGACGACCCTCTTTGGGAGGAAGAAGCCAATCGTCGAAAAGAATATATACTAGCACATGGAGGCGATATCTCAGATTTATGAGACTATATATCAAAAGTGATTTTACGAAAAAAATAGACTTCACAACTAGAGAGCTTGTTTGGAAGATGTGGTTTAAGGAACGGAATGGCAAGAAAATAAGTTTCTCCAATCTTGGTGATGATGCTATGTTACAGGATGATTTCTTTTTTGGAGTTCAATTTGATAAATGGCGATTTAATGATAAACGATGGAATCATATACCATATGACAAGAGTGATCCTTGGAATTCGTTTTCTGATGAAAATATTCAATTGGAATTTGAAAAAACTTTCATTACAGAGTGGAGAGAACGTGGAGATTATCTACGTATCGCAACATCTCATATAGATGTTTTGACGGTTGACAAGCGCGCTTTATACGTTATGGCTATTGAAGTAGCATCTGCCATTGATGGTCAGATTAGCGAAGACGGTAAGCAAAGTTGGCTAAGTGTAGAAGAATTTAAGGAATATCACAAGGATGTTCTTTCACTGACTTATGATGAAGCTGTTGAAATCAGTTTGGAAGAATTAAAGACAATGGTACCGGTAAGAGATCCTCTATGGGAAGAGGAAGAACGCCTTCGCGAAGAATATATCAAAATCCATGGCGAACGTGTTTATGACGATGAGGAAGACGAGTGAGAATATACATCAAAGGTGATTATACTAGAAAAGTGTCATTTGGCTACAGAGAACTCGCATGGAAAATGTGGTTTAAAGAAAGAAATGGTAAAAAAATAAGTTTCTCAAATGTCGGGGATGATGAGATGTTGCAAAATGACTTCTATTTATCTTTACGGTTAGATAAGTGGGGAGCAAGTGGCTCTCGTTGGAAAGATGTCAAGGCAAAAGGGGGCAGTGCAATCAATTCCCAAAAATATGAAAATATTGATTTGGATTATGAAGGAAGTTATGAAAGCGACGGTAGAGAAAAGGGTGCTTATCTAAGAATCGCTTCGAATTATCTAGATGTATTAACAGTTGATAAACGAGCTATGTATATTATGGCACTTGAAATTGCGACTGCAATTGATGGGAAAATTAGTGAAGATGATAAGAAAACATGGCTAACAGTCGAGGAATTCAAGGAAAAGCACCAAGATATCTTATCTCTGACTTTTGATGAAGCAAATGAGATGAGCTTAGAAGAAATTCAAATAATCGACGCTATTGATGATCCCATCTGGGAAGAGTTGGATAGAAAACGTGAAGAGTACATAGCTATCCATGGCGAACGTGTATATGACGATGAGGACGACGAGTGAAACTATATCTTAAAGGCAACTACGAAACTAGTATATACCAAAACTGTATGGAATATCCTTGGAAAATGTGGTTCAAAGAACGTAAGGGAGTGAAAGTTGGTTTTTCTTATGCATTTGATGATAATTTTTATTTGAGTTTAACTCTAGATAAATTTTCTTCAAATGATGAGCGTTGGGGAATGGCTGATTTTAGAATAGGAAAAGACTCTTGGGCGACTTTTAAGCGTGAAAATTTAAATTTAAATTTTGAAGATTCTTATGAAAGTGATGGGCGAGAAAAAGGAGACTATCTTCGAATAATCACGACTCATAAGGATATTCTAACGGTTGACAAGCGAGCGCTCTATATCATGGCGATTGAGGTAGCATCTGTCATTGACGGTCAAATCAGCGAAGACGACAAAGAAACATGGCTGAGTGTTGAAGAATTCAAAACGAAACATAAAGACCTACTGAATATGACCTACGACGAAGCAGTCGATATTAGTTTAGAAGAGATAAAGGTTTTGAAAGCCATAGACGAGCCTCTCTGGGAAGAATTGGATAGGAAGCGCGAGGGAGTATATCCGAATCCATGGAGAGGTAGAGTTGGACGACGAGGAAGACGAGTGAGAACTGATAATCCCACCTATTTGAAAGAGAGTGTTGATAGAGGAAAGGCGAATGTTAGATAAAGTAAAACAGTTTAAGTGGTTGATTGTATTGTCCTTGTTCCTATTAGCGATTCCTTTATATTTTACTTACAATCATTTCCAACAATCTAGTGCTTTAAAAGAAGCTTTTGAAAAAAATGAAAGAATTGAAGTTCTTCATCGTTTGACGTCATCAGGAAAATATGCGTCTGACATCCGAAAAGCAGGCTATGTCGTTCCTCCTGACGGAGCTATTCGTTTGGATGGAGTCATTTATCCATTAGAAATAGAAGGAGAACTACACTTGAAAATTAGCCCTCCAAAAAAAGATGCTAAGGATTTTCAGTTGTTTTTCATTACACAAGTTAATGAAAAACAAACACATATAACTTTTATTTTAGATAAAAATCTGAATTTAATTGATTCTAGTTATTCTCAGCAAAATGGTAACGGGAAAAGAGAGATTGTTTCTATCTCACAAGCCGAAGAAGATTACTTGTTGAGAAGTGTTCAAAGCGAGATTGATGACTTCATGAAAAAAATGTATCAAACCTTGTATGGATAGTTTACCAGAGAAAGTAGCCTCTTGCTCAACGCAATGCTGTATGAACAACACTTCTATGATTACTTAGACAGAGGGAGTAAAAAATGTCGGGACTTAAAAAAATACTAATCGTGATTGGATCTGTAATTGCCTTAGTTACTGGCTTGAATCTTTATTTTCAGTATCAAAACCACCAAGAATATATGCAATTAAAAACCTCTTTTGAAGAGAGGGACAATATAGCCGTCTTACAACGTTTGATGGCATCAGAAAGATATGCGTCTGACATCCGTAAAGCGGGCTATGTTGTTCCTCCTGATGGAGCTATTCGATTGGATGGAGGAATTGACTCCATAGGGATAAAAGGAGACATCGATTTGGATATCTCAAATCCTGGACGGAATGGGGTTACAGCTTATTTTAGAATAGAGATAGATGGTAAAATAACTAGTGTACTATATGAATTGGATAAGAACTTTGATTTAGTTTCTAGCAGCTACTTTCAAGTTAATGAAAACAATATAAAAGAGAGTGTGAACATCTCTCAAGCCGAAGAAGAACGCCTATTAAACATTGTTCAAAAAGAGCTTGAGGCTTTCATGGAAAAGATGTATCAGACTTTGTATGGATAGTTTACCAGAGAAAGTGGCTTCTTGCTCATTACAATGCTTTATGAACATCTGGGCGTATTGAGGAATTTTACTAGAAAAAGATACCGTAGATAAGCTACAAAAAAATTACCCAAGTACTTATAATTTCATTCGAAATATTGAAACAGGTAATCAAGAGTTGATAGAGACGAGGTGATTGGATGAAGAAGAGGAAATTTGTAATTTTTTCGTTGCTAATAGTTTTATTATTATTATTATCTCTCTCTGGTTTTCAGTATTATAAATATCAGAGAGTTCACAATATTTTTGATGAAATATACTACGAAGAAAGTGACTATCACAATTATACCTTTCTCTGGAAAGGTCGAGCTTTTTATAAGTTAAAAGGGTTAAAAATTATCGATAATGGATCTCAAGATTTATATAAATATGCTATTAATTATAAAAGTGTAGACTTACCAAATACTATTCATTCTCTAGGTTATAATTTTTATTTTGACTTTCAGGGTATGACAGAAGTTAACCTGGAAATGCGTTTGAGAATACCAGATTCAGAGACAACTATAAATGTAGAATATCTGTACAATGTAAACAATCAACAATTAGAACGCTATATGTGGTATCACGATGAGAAAAGCGTGAGATATTTTCGTCAGTCTCAAGTAGAAGCCTTTCTAGCGGATCATGGAAAGACTGTTGATGAGATTCGCAAGGAAGCAGATAATGTACTCCGTAATAAAGTCCTTAAAGACTGGACCACTATCTACTCTAGTCGTTTTAGACCAGATAATTGGGGAGAAGTGACAGTTAAGGATACATGGAGAATAGAATAACAAACGGAACGACGATGTAATAGTTTTATAATGGCGGATTGCCATGAAACAATTCTTATGGAGATAATCCAGGAGATGCTAAGACAATTCAAGATGGTATTAATGACTATAAGGAGAGTAACAAATGAACTTGAAGAGAAAATCAAATTGGAATTTAGGTTGCAATTTAGCACTTGTTGGAGTTCTGACAGCTACAATTCTCTTTTTTCTATGGGCACAAAATCTTGGCAAGTATACTCTGCAACCAGGTCAAAGTGTTGAATTGAAAGTTTTTTCTAAAACAGAGCAGCTGGAGTATAATTCAGAATTGATTTTAGAAAAAAAGGATGATGCTAAAGTAAAATTATCGGGCCGAAAAGGATGGGGTATGAATGGAAGTAATACAGTTTATAATGTTGAGAAGCAGTCAATAACTGAGATTATTATTTCCAAAGATGGCACAGAGCGCAAAGACTTATCAAATGATAAGAGTAAAAGTATCTATTTAGAAAGTGATGGAATAGTGGTTCAAGGGGAAATAAAGGAAGTATTTGGTGTGACGGAAGAAACTCCCTACACGATTACCATCACCAATGTAGACGACAAGCCAGCACACTTTGAAGCTCAAGTGGTGGATAGGTAAAATTTCAGCTCTCAAATGAGGGCTTTTTTAGATACAAGTTTCAAAAAAGAAGCAAATATGATATACTAAAGAACGAGTATTCTATTAGAATTAGGACAAGCAATATGAAACAAACGATTATTCTTTTATACGGTGGGCGTAGTGCAGAGCGTGAAGTCTCTGTCCTTTCAGCTGAAAGTGTGATGCGTGCGGTCAACTACGATCGTTTCACAGTCAAGACTTTCTTCATCAGCCAATCAGGTGACTTTATCAAAACGCAAGAATTTAGCCAGACTCCAGGTCAAGAGGATCGTCTCATGACCAATGCGACTATTGACTGGGACAAGAAAATCGCGCCAAGTGCTATCTACGAAGAAGGCGCTGTGGTCTTTCCAGTTCTTCATGGACCGATGGGAGAAGACGGCTCTGTTCAAGGATTTTTAGAAGTTTTGAAAATGCCTTATGTCGGCTGCAATATCTTGTCATCCAGCCTTGCTATGGACAAAATCACGACCAAGCGTGTTTTAGAATCTGTCGGGATCGCTCAAGTTCCTTATGTGGCCATTGTCGAAGGAGATGATGTGACTTCTAAAATCGCTGAAGTTGAAGAAAAATTGACTTATCCAGTCTTCACTAAGCCGTCAAACATGGGTTCCAGTGTCGGTATTTCTAAGTCTGAAAACCAAGAAGAACTCCGCCAAGCTCTAGAACTTGCCTTCCAATATGACAGCCGTGTCTTGGTAGAGCAAGGGGTGAATGCGCGTGAAATCGAGGTTGGTCTCTTGGGCAACTACGATGTGAAGAGCACTTTGCCAGGTGAAGTGGTCAAGGATGTTGCCTTCTATGATTACGATGCCAAGTATATCGACAACAAGATTACCATGGACATCCCGGCTAAAATCAGTGATGATGTGGCAGCTGTCATGCGTCATAATGCAGAAACAGCCTTCCGTGCAATCGGTGGCCTCGGTCTGTCTCGTTGTGATTTCTTCTATACAGATAAGGGCGAGATTTTCCTAAACGAGCTTAACACCATGCCAGGTTTTACCCAGTGGTCTATGTATCCACTACTTTGGGACAATATGGGAATCAGCTACCCAGAACTAATCGAGCGTTTAGTTGACCTTGCTAAGCAAAGTTTTGACAAGCGCGAAGCGCATTTGCTATAAAATGAAAGAGAGGGTAGAAGCCGGAACTATCACTGCAAGGTGAGTCGAGTTCTCGGACTTCAACCCTTTTTAAAGGAGTAGAAATGAAATTAACAATCCATGAAGTTGCCCAAGCTGTTGGTGCTAAAAATGATGTCAGCATCTTTGAGGACACCCAGATAGAAAAAGCTGAGTTTGACAGTCGTTTGATTGGGACAGGTGATTTGTTTGTGCCACTCAAAGGTGCGCGCGATGGTCATGACTTTATCGAAACAGCTTTTGAAAATGGTGCAGCAGTAACCTTGTCTGAGAAAGAGGTTGCAAATCATCCCTACATTCTAGTAGCTGACGTTTTGATTGCCTTTCAACAACTAGCCGCCTACTATCTTGAGAAAACGGCTGTTGATGTCTTTGCCGTAACGGGTTCAAATGGAAAAACGACGACCAAGGATATGTTGGCGCATTTATTGTCAACGACCTACAAGACCTACAAGACACAAGGCAATTACAATAACGAGATAGGACTTCCCTACACGGTTCTCCATATGCCTGAGGGGACAGAAAAGTTGGTCTTGGAGATGGGGCAGGATCACTTGGGTGATATCCATCTCTTGTCTGAATTGGCTCATCCTAAGACAGCCATCGTGACCTTGGTTGGAGAAGCTCATTTGGCCTTTTTCAAAGACCGTTCTGAGATTGCCAAAGGAAAAATGCAGATTGCAGATGGTATGGCACCAGGTTCTTTGCTTTTGGCACCAGCTGACTCGATTGTAGAGGACTACTTGCCTACAGATAAAAAGGTGGTTCGTTTTGGGCCAGGAGCAGAGCTGGAAATCACAGACTTGGTTGAGCGCAAGAATAGTCTGACCTTTAAGGCCAATTTCTTGGGACAAGCCCTCGATTTGCCAGTGACAGGTAAGTACAATGCCACCAATGCTATGATTGCTGCTTATGTGGCTCTACAAGAAGGAGTTTCAGAGGAGCAAATTCGTCAGGCCTTTCAGAACCTAGAATTGACCCGCAATCGTACTGAGTGGAAGAAGGCAGCCAATGGAGCAGATATTCTGTCAGATGTCTACAATGCCAATCCAACTGCTATGAAGTTGATTTTGGAGACATTCTCTGCCATTCCAGCTAATGAAGGGGGCAAGAAAATCGCTGTCTTGGCAGACATGAAGGAACTCGGCGACCAGTCAGTCCAACTCCATAACCAGATGATTTTAAGCCTATCGCCAGATGTGCTGGATACCGTTATTTTCTATGGAGAAGACATTGCCGAATTGGCACAACTTGCCAGTCAAATGTTTCCAATCGGCCACGTTTTCTATTTTAAGAAAACAGCTGACGAGGACCAATTTGAAGACCTTGTCAAGCAAGTCAAGGAAAGCCTCGGTGCCAATGACCAAATTTTGCTTAAAGGCTCTAACTCCATGAATCTAGCCAAGTTGGTAGAAAGTTTAGAAAATGAATGCAAGTGATTTTACCAAGTATCTGCAAAGAATGCTAGCCATTACGGATACTGGATTAACTTTTACAAAAGATCCTTTCGACCGTGAGCGCTACGAGGACTTGCGAATCCTGTTATCTGAAATGTTGAATCAGGTATCAGACCTCGATGCAGAAGAAGTGGCAGAAGTCTTGAAACCAACGTCCGCTTATGCAACTCCTCTGATGGACGTCCGTGCTTGGATTGTTGAGGATGAAAAAGTCTGTTTAGTTAGAGGAAAAGGAGAGGATAGTTGGGCTTTGCCAGGTGGTTTTGGTGAAGTTGGCTATTCTCCAACCGAAAATATTCTTAAAGAAATTGAAGAAGAAACCGGCTTTACAGCAAAAGCTGAAAGGTTACTTGCAGTTTTTGATACCAATCGTTTCCAACTGCAGAGCAAACAATATGCAAAGTTTGTCTTTGAATGTAAGCTTCTTGATGGACAATTTCAAGAGAATCAAGAAATTGCTGACCTTCAATTTTTTGCCATTGACCAATTGCCAGTCTTATCTGAAAAACGCATCACCAAGGACCAAATGGAGATTCTCTGGCAAGTTTATAAAGGACAAAGAGACCAATATGTTGATTAGTTTATGCTAGAGAAGTTGACAAATCAAAAAAGGGTGTCTGCAAGGTGCATTTCTGCAATACAAATGATATAATAGGTTGCGAATTTAAGACGCAAGTGTTCTATGCATGGCATGGAATCAAGTTTTTCAAAAAAATAAAAAGGTCGAGCAGTGACTTTTCTACTGCTCCGGCTAGATGAACGAGGAATAGAATATGAATTTGTGGGATAAATTATTTACCACGCAGATATCAGAACCGCCCCAGTTTGAACTTCACTGGTACATTGGTTTGTTATGTTTACTGGCTCTTACTTTCTATGCTTCTTATCGTTTTCGCGACAAAGTGGCTTACCAGCGTTTTATTCAGATTCTTCAGTCTGTTCAACTGATTGTTCTGTATAGCTGGTATTGGGGAAATCTCATGCCTCTGTCAGAAAGTTTACCCTTCTATCATTGCCGTATCGCCATGTTTGTGATGCTCTTGATTCCAGGAACATCCAAGTACAAACAGTACTTTGCTCTTTTAGGAACTTTTGGAGCAACAGCAGCACTGGCTTACCCTCTCTTTGATCCCTACCCATTTCCACACGTGACCATTTTGTCCTTCATTATCGGACATGTTGCCCTTTTAGGAAATGCGCTTCTATACTTGTTTAGAAACTATCAGCCATCCCTTCTCGATTTGAAGAATGTGGCTGTGATTACCTTCGCCTTAAATGGCTTGATATGGGTTGTCAATTTAGTTGTAGATGGGGATTATGGATTTTTAAACAAACCACCACTTATTGGAAGCTTCGGCCAACCCTTAAATTATCTCATTGTTTCGACTGTTATCGTGATAGCAATTCGCTTAACAGGGAAATTAGTAGAAAATTTTTTACAACAAAAATCGGAAGAATTTATTCAAGAGAAGATCTAAAATGATCTTCTCTTTTTTGGGTTTTTAAGAAGCAGAAAGGAAATTGTGAACGTTAACTTCAAAAAATCTCTTAGAAGAAGAATTTTTCTAGAATTTTCTCAAAAAACATGCAGGAATTTTATCAAAAACTAAGCACGATTGGATTTTTTGTGTTATAATATTCTTTGAATAGCTATGCCCAAACATAGTTATTAAATAGAAGTGAGAAACTTGGAAGACAGAGAGGACGCGATGTAATGACTAGAGATGGTTTTTTTACAGGCTTAGATATCGGAACAAGCTCGATTAAAGTGCTAGTAGCTGAGCATAGAGATGGCGAAGTAAATGTAATTGGTGTTAGTAATGCCAAAAGTAAAGGTGTAAAAGACGGAATTATTGTTGATATTGAAGCAGCTGCTTCAGCAATCAAATCCGCAATCACACAGGCAGAAGAGAAAGCTGGTATTTCTATTAAGTCTGTTAACGTTGGCCTTCCAGCAAACCTCTTGCAGGTTGAACCAACACAAGGAATGATTCCTGTAACTTCAGATACTAAAGAAATCACAGATCAAGATGTTGAAAATGTTGTCAAATCAGCTTTGACAAAGAGCATGACTCCTGACCGTGAAGTGATTACCTTTATTCCAGAAGAATTCATCGTGGATGGTTTCCAAGGAATCCGTGACCCTCGTGGTATGATGGGTGTTCGCTTGGAAATGCGTGGTCTGCTTTACACAGGTCCTCGTACAATTCTACACAATCTTCGTAAGACAGTTGAGCGTGTAGGTATTCATGTTGATAATGTGATTATTTCACCTTTGGCAATTGTGAACTCCGTTCTCAATGAAGGCGAACGCGAATTTGGTGCGACTGTCATCGATATGGGTGGAGGTCAAACTACTGTAGCCACTATCCGTAACCAAGAATTGCAATTCACCAATATCTACCAAGAAGGTGGAGATTACGTTACTAAAGACATTTCTAAAGTCTTGAAAACATCTCAAAAAATTGCTGAAAGTTTGAAACTCAACTACGGTGAAGCTTATGTTCCACTAGCAAGTAACGAAACTTTTCAAGTTGAAGTAATCGGTGAAGTAGAACCTGTTGAAGTGACAGAAAGCTACTTGGCAGAAATTATCTCAGCACGCATCAAACATATCTTTGACCAAATCAAACAAGAGTTGGAAAGAAGACACTTGTTAGATTTGCCAGGAGGTATCGTCCTTATCGGTGGAAATGCAATTTTGCCAGGAATTGTTGAATTAGCCCAAGAAGTATTTGGTGTTCGCGTAAAACTTTATGTACCAAATCAAGTTGGAATTCGCAACCCTGCATTTGCGCACGTGATTAGCTTGTCTGAGTTTGCTGGTAAATTGACTGAAGTCAATCTTCTTGCTCAAAAAGCAGTTAAAGGAGATGAATTCCTTCGTCAAAAACCAATCAACTTTGGCATTCCAAATCAACGTTTGAATCCTGTAGCGCAACCAAGTCCAGCACAAACAGCTCCAGCTGAAACCGTGCAGGAAGCTCCAGTTGCTCCGAAGGAAGAATTCCAAGCAAGTTCTCAAAGTAAACCGAAGCTAACAGAACGTTTCCGTGGTTTGATCGGAAGCATGTTTGATGAATAAAAGAGGATAAGAAATTATGACATTTTCATTTGATACAGCAGCAGCTCAAGGCGCAGTTATTAAGGTAATTGGTGTCGGTGGTGGTGGTGGTAACGCCATTAACCGCATGGTTGACGAAGGTGTTGCTGGTGTAGAATTTATCGCAGCCAACACTGATGTGCAAGCCCTTAGCAGTACGAAAGCAGAAACAGTTATCCAACTTGGTCCTAAATTGACTCGTGGATTGGGTGCTGGAGGACGTCCAGAAGTTGGACGTAAAGCTGCAGAAGAAAGTGAAGAAGCTTTGACGGAAGCTATCACTGGAGCGGACATGGTCTTTATCACTGCAGGTATGGGTGGTGGATCTGGTACAGGTGCAGCCCCTGTTATTGCACGTATCGCTAAAGATCTTGGTGCTCTTACAGTTGGTGTCGTGACACGTCCTTTCGGATTTGAAGGAAGCAAACGTGGCCAGTACGCTGTAGAAGGAATCAACGAACTTCGCGAGCATGTTGATACTTTGTTGATTATCTCTAACAACAACTTGCTTGAAATCGTTGATAAGAAAACGCCACTTCTTGAAGCTCTTAGCGAAGCAGATAACGTTCTTCGCCAAGGTGTTCAAGGGATCACTGACTTGATCACAAACCCAGGATTGATTAACCTTGACTTTGCTGACGTGAAAACTGTAATGGCAAACAAAGGGAATGCCCTTATGGGTATCGGTATCGGTAGTGGTGAAGAACGCGTTGTTGAAGCAGCTCGTAAAGCAATTTACTCTCCACTTCTTGAAACAACTATCGATGGTGCAGAGGATGTCATCGTCAACGTTACTGGTGGTCTTGATTTGACATTGATTGAAGCAGAAGAAGCTTCAGAAATTGTCAACCAAGCAGCTGGCCAAGGTGTAAACATCTGGCTTGGAACATCAATTGACGAAAGCATGAAGGATGAAATCCGTGTTACAGTTGTAGCGACAGGTGTTCGTCAAGAGCGCGTGGAAAAAGTAGTTGGAGCTCGTAACAACCAACCAGTTGGACGTCCATCAACTAAAGCTCCTCAAGCACACACATTTGACCGTCAATTCGACTTGGAAGAGACAGCAGAATTGCCTAAATCAAGCCCACGTCGCTTTGAAACAAACCAAGCGTCTGCTTTTGGAGACTGGGACTTGCGTCGTGAGTCAATTGTTCGCCAAACAGATCCAGTTGTTTCACCGGTAGAACGCTTCGAAACACCAGTTTCACAAGATGAAGATGAATTGGATACACCTCCATTCTTCAAAAATCGTTAATCAATGAATTTGAAAAAAAATACTGAATTAGTTTTTCAGCAAATAGCTGATGCTAGTCAAGAAGCCAACCGTGCTCTAGATGCTGTTTCAGTAATCGCAGTGACAAAGTATGTAGATGTACAAACAGCGGAAGCCTTGCTTCCGCTTGGTGTCCGTCATATAGGTGAAAATCGAGTTGATAAATTTTTAGAAAAATATCAGGCCTTGAAAGATTACCCAGTTACTTGGCATTTAATAGGAACACTACAGAGACGGAAAGTGAAAGAAGTAATCCCATTTGTGGATTACTTTCATGCTTTAGACTCCTTAAAGTTAGCCCAGGAAATTCAAAAGAGAACAAATCATGTTATCAAGTGTTTCTTGCAGGTCAATATTTCTGGGGAAGAAAGCAAGCATGGGTTTTCAAAAGAAGAATTGCTAGAACTTTTGCCAGAATTGGCTAAGTTAGATCAGATTGAGTATGTTGGTTTAATGACCATGGCTCCTTTTGAGGCAGACAGTGATGAATTGAAAGAAATTTTCAAGGATACGCAGGCTCTGCAAGCAGAAATTAGAGAAAAACAAATCCCTAATATGCCGATGACAGAGCTAAGCATGGGAATGAGTCGTGATTTTAAAGAAGCGATTCAGTTCGGCTCAACCTTTGTTCGAATCGGTACAGCATTTTTTAAATAGGAGAGAGCTATGTCTTTAAAAGATAGATTCGATAAATTTATAGATTATTTTACAGAAGACGGAGAAGAAACGACTAACTACCAGACTCAACAAGAGGAAACAGTTAGCCCAGCCATCTCATCTTCTAAAGAATTACCAGCACCTGCTCAGTCAGGATCAGCTAAAGATGCAAATATCACTCGTCTTCATGCGCGACAGCAAGAATTGGCAATGCAAAGCCATCGTTCAGATGAGAAAGTGACAATTGACGTTCGCTATCCAAGAAAATATGAAGATGCAACTGAAATTGTAGATTTGTTGGCTGGAAATGAAAGTATTTTGATTGATTTCCAATACATGACAGAAGTACAAGCCCGTCGTTGCCTTGATTACTTGGATGGAGCCCGTCATGTCTTGGCTGGAAATATGAAAAAAGTTGCGAGTACGATGTATCTATTGACGCCTGTCAACGTTGTCGTGAATATTGAGGATATCAAGCTTCCAGATGAATCACAAAGCGCTGAGTTTGGTTTTGATATTAAACGAAATAGAGCAAGATAATGATTTTCTTAATTCGTTTAATCCAAAATGCGGTTAGCATTTATTCCATCATTCTCGTTGCATTTGCTCTTCTTTCATGGTTTCCAAATGCCTATGAAAGCCAGCTAGGTCGCTTAGTTATCAGACTTGCTCGCCCAGTTATTGAGCCCCTTCGTAAGCTCAATCTACAATTTGCTGGTCTTGATTTTACGGTTTGGGCAGCGCTGATTCTGATTCAGTTTGTTGGAAATCTCTTAACACGACTAGTCCTATTACTATGACAGCAAATCGAGCCATTTATCAGCATTTTTCCCAAGATGATATTCCCTTTATTGATAAGGGATTAGAGTGGATCAAGCGGGTAGAAGATACCTATGCGCCGGTACTTACTCCTTTTATCAATCCCCATCAGGAACAGATCTTGAGGGTGCTAGCTGGGACATATGGACTGGGTTGCCAAAGTAGTGGTGATGTTCTTCCGACAGAGTCGGTTCGAGTTCTTCTCTATCCAGATTACTTTGAACCGGAGATATCAGACTTTGAAATGGCCTTGTTGGAAATTTGCTATCCGAGTAAGTTTGAACAACTGAGTCATGGAAAAATATTGGGAACAATCATCAACCAACTAGGGATTGACCGTAAATTATTTGGTGATATCTTGGTAGATGAAAAGAGAGCACAGATTTTTGTCAATCGTGATTTCATTCCTCTTTTTCAGGATGGAATAAGAAAGATTGGCAGACTTCCTGTATCGCTGGAGGAACGTCCTTTTACCGATAGGATTATATCTAAAATTGATTATAGAGAACGAGAAATTTTAGTTTCGAGTTTTCGATTGGATGCCCTCTTATCAAGTGCCTTGAAATTATCTAGAAATCAAACTAGTCAACTGATTGAGAAAAAATCTGTCCAGGTGAACTATCATCTGGTTGAAAAAAGTGATTACCAGGTTGCAGTTGGAGATTTGATCAGTGTGAGAAAGTTTGGTCGTCTAAAAATTGTCAAAGACAATGGACAGACAAAAAAAGACAAGATAAAATTAAGCATTCAATTATTATTAAGTAAGTGAGGAAAAGTATGCCAATTACATCGTTAGAAATTAAAGATAAAACCTTTGGTACAAGATTTAGAGGTTTTGACCCAGAAGAAGTAGACGAGTTTCTTGATATCGTTGTTCGTGATTATGAAGACTTGGTTCGTAGCAATCACGACAAAGAGACACACATCAAGAGTTTGGAAGAACGTTTGTCTTACTTTGATGAAATGAAAGATTCCTTGAGTCAGTCAGTTCTGATTGCTCAAGATACAGCTGAGCGTGTCAAACAAGCTGCTCAAGAACGTTCAAACAATATTATTCAACAAGCTGAACAAGACGCTCAGCGTTTGCTTGAAGAAGCGAAATACAAGGCAAACGAAATTCTCCGTCAGGCAACAGATAATGCTAAGAAAGTGGCTGTTGAGACAGAAGAGTTGAAGAACAAGAGTCGTGTATTCCATCAACGCCTCAAGTCTACGATTGAAAGTCAATTGGCTATTGTTGAGTCATCAGATTGGGAAGACATTCTTCGCCCAACAGCAACGTATCTTCAAACAAGCGATGAAGCCTTTAAAGAAGTGGTGGGTGAAGTTCTTGGTGAAACTATTCCTTCACAACCTGAGGAAGAGCCAATTGATATGACTCGTCAATTCACACCAGAAGAGGTTGCTGAATTGCAAGCTCGTATCGAGGCTGGCAACAAAGAATTAGCTGAGTTTGAAGCTCAACAAAATCAACAGACAGAAGAAAGTGACCAGCATGAAGAGCCAGTTGAGGTAGAGGCTACTGCAGCAACTGAAGACGATGCAAACAAAGAATCTGTTCTTATCCTATAAGAAAATGTGAGAACAAGGTCTAACCAACTATATTTTCAGCGAGCGGGAGATGGTGTGAGTCCTGCAGTCCCTAGTGGTTAGATTATCCTCTCAAGCAATCCAGTCCGAAAGCAGTAAGACTGGACGTCCCCCACGTTACGGGAAAAGAGGAAAAGAGACCCTGTCTTTTTTCGAACAAAGGTGGTACCACGATTTTCGTCCTTTTTGCGAATCGTGGTTTTTATTTTGTCATTTTAAATTAAAGGAGTAACAATGAAACTTAAAGAAACCCTCAATCTTGGGAAAACAGACTTTCCTATGCGTGCTGGTCTTCCAACTAAAGAACCAGTTTGGCAAAAAGAATGGGAAGAAGCAAAACTTTACCAACGTCGTCAAGAATTGAACCAAGGAAAACCACATTTCACCTTGCATGATGGACCTCCGTATGCAAACGGAAATATCCACGTTGGACATGCCATGAACAAGATTTCTAAAGATATTATTGTTCGTTCTAAGTCTATGTCTGGATTTTACGCTCCTTACATCCCAGGTTGGGATACTCATGGTCTGCCAATCGAACAAGTCTTGGCAAAACAGGGTGTTAAACGCAAAGAAATGGACTTGGTTGAGTACTTGAAACTTTGCCGCGAGTACGCTCTTTCTCAAGTTGATAAACAACGTGAAGACTTTAAACGTTTGGGTGTTTCTGGTGACTGGGAAAATCCTTATGTGACTTTGACTCCAGACTATGAAGCAGCTCAGATCCGTGTCTTTGGTGAGATGGCTAAAAAAGGCTATATCTACCGTGGTGCCAAGCCAGTTTACTGGTCATGGTCTTCTGAGTCAGCCCTTGCTGAAGCGGAAATTGAGTACCATGACTTGCTTTCAACTTCCCTTTACTATGCTAACCGCGTCAAAGACGGAAAAGGTGTTCTAGATACGGATACTTATATTGTCGTATGGACCACTACACCATTTACTATCACAGCATCTCGTGGTTTGACAGTTGGAGCAGATATTGATTATGTATTGGTACAACCAGCTGGTGAATCTCGTAAGTTTGTAGTTGCTTCAGAATTGTTGACTAGCTTGTCTGAGAAATTTGGTTGGGCTGATGTTCAGGTCTTGGCAACCTACCGTGGTCAAGAATTGAATCACATCGTAACAGTCCACCCATGGGATACGGCTGTAGATGAGTTGGTAATCCTTGGTGACCACGTTACGACTGACTCTGGTACTGGTATTGTCCATACAGCCCCTGGTTTTGGTGAGGACGACTACAATGTCGGTGTTGCCAACGGCCTTGAAGTTGCTGTAACAGTTAACGAACGCGGTATTATGATGGAAAATGCTGGTCCTGAATTTGCGGGTCAGTTCTATGACAAGGTTGTGCCGACTGTTATCGAAAAACTGGGTGATTTACTCCTTGCTCAGGAAGAAATTTCTCACTCATACCCATTTGACTGGCGTACCAAGAAACCAATCATCTGGCGAGCTGTTCCACAGTGGTTTGCTTCTGTATCTAAATTCCGCCAAGAAATCTTGGATGAAATTGAAAAAGTGAAGTTCCACTCAGAATGGGGGAAAGTTCGTCTTTACAATATGATTCGTGACCGTGGCGACTGGGTTATCTCTCGTCAACGTGCTTGGGGTGTTCCGCTTCCAATCTTCTACGCAGAAGATGGTACAGCTATCATGACAGCTGAAACGATTGAACATGTAGCTCAACTCTTTGAGGAACACGGTTCTATCATCTGGTGGGAACGTGATGCTAAGGACCTCTTGCCAGAAGGATTTACTCATCCAGGTTCACCAAATGGCGAGTTCAAAAAAGAAACAGACATCATGGACGTATGGTTTGACTCAGGTTCATCATGGAATGGAGTAGTGGTCAACCGTCCAGAACTCAAATATCCAGCAGATCTTTACCTTGAAGGTTCTGACCAGTACCGTGGTTGGTTCAACTCATCACTTATCACATCTGTTGCTAACCATGGCGTTGCTCCTTACAAACAAATCTTGTCACAAGGTTTTGCCCTTGATGGTAAAGGTGAGAAGATGTCTAAATCTCTTGGAAATACCATTGCTCCAAGCGATGTTGAAAAACAATTTGGTGCGGAAATTTTGCGTCTCTGGGTAACAAGTGTGGACTCAAGCAACGACGTGCGTATCTCTATGGATATCTTGAGCCAAGTCTCTGAAACTTACCGTAAGATCCGTAACACTCTTCGCTTCTTGATTGCTAACACATCTGACTTTAACCCAGCTCAAGACGCAGTGGCTTACGATGAGCTTCGTTCCGTTGATAAGTACATGACCATCCGCTTTAACCAGCTTGTGAAGACTATTCGTGATGCTTATGCAAACTTTGAATTCTTGACAATTTACAAGGCCTTGGTGAACTTTATCAACGTTGATTTATCAGCCTTCTACCTTGATTTTGCTAAAGACGTTGTTTACATCGAAGGTGCCAAATCACTCGAACGCCGTCAAATGCAGACTGTCTTCTATGACATCCTTGTTAAAATCACCAAACTCTTGACACCAATCCTTCCTCACACAGCAGAGGAAATCTGGTCCTATCTTGAGTTTGAAGCTGAAGAATTTGTTCAATTGTCTGAATTACCAGAAGCTGAAACTTTTGCCAACCAAGAAGAAATCTTGGATACATGGTCAGCCTTCATGGACTTCCGTGGACAAGCTCAAAAAGCCTTGGAAGAAGCTCGTAATGCAAAAGTAATCGGTAAATCACTCGAAGCCCACTTGACAGTTTATCCAAATGAAGTGGTGAAAACTCTTCTTGGAGCAGTAAACAGCAATGTAGCTCAACTTCTAATCGTGTCTGAATTGACCATCGCAGAAGGTGTAGCTCCAGAGAGTGCAGTTAGCTTTGAGGATGTAGCTTTCACAGTTGAACGCGCTACAGGTGAAGTATGTGACCGCTGCCGTCGTATCGACCCAACAACAGCAGAACGCAGCTACCATGCAGTCATCTGTGATCACTGTGCAAGCATCGTAGAAGAAAACTTTGCGGATGCAGTTGCAGAAGGATTTGAAGCGAAATAATCAGATTAAAAATATGTCTTCTCATAGTTTAAGATGAGAGGAAAGGTAAAAGAGAGAAAGTCATTTCTCTCTTTTTTTGCTGGTAAAAGCTTAGGATAAAGATGTAGAAATTCAACATTTGTAGGAAAAGTTTTAAGTTGATTTTCTGAGATTTTTTAAAATAGGAGTCGTGTTTTGGTACTTTTCAAAAGCATGTGTTGCTTCTAAAAATCGCGACAAATAATTTGAATAATCAAGTGAAATCAGGTAGAATAGAAAGGATTGAATAATATATTGAAGAGGAAATTTTGAGAATGAAACATCAGTTTTATGGAGAAAAACGACAGCGTTTCTCTTTCCGAAAGTTGTCCGTTGGGCTCGTTTCGGCGACTATTGGAAGCTTCTTTTTGAATGGGCAAATGGCTGGGGGCTTGACTTCTGTGAAAGCAGCAGAAATTCAAAATCAGCAGTCTGCTCAGGTTAAATACCACTACGTAGTGGAGTCTGAATTGACGGAGGTAGAGAAGAGTGCCTTGATTAGGGAGATTCCAAAGTATGTTGAGGATGCTTCAGAGACCTATTACTTAGTTTATCGTCCGACTACTCAAGGGGATACATCTGGAGTATTACCTAAGACAGGTCACTCCGGTCTTTGGGAATCAACTTTTACAGCGATGGGTCTTGCATTACTAGTGCTTGTAGTTGTTAGAGGCAGAAATGGGAAGAGGTATTTATCTTCGATCTTGTTGGTAACTGGAATGGGATCCATACTGCTATCTCCAACAGTCTTAGCAGTGACGAATATCGAACTCGCTGCATATAATCAAAGTCTTAACTTGGGTCTTGGAGATGCACTGCCAGCGCCATTGAAAATTGATAGTTACGACTATATCGGTTACTTAAAGAATGAAGAACAAAATGATAGTCATTTAGCTCATTCTGCTCAGAAGGAAAATCCGACACTGGACTTGGAGAAAGAGAAGGGAAGTGAACTTAAACCGAGTGAAACAAATCCGAATACAAAAGAGATTGTTTCGGATAAGGGGGATGCTTTAACTGAGGAAGAAAGAGAAGCTATAGCTGCCAAGGAGAGAGAGTCTGCTCTTCTAAGCCCCGTTTATGACTTGCCAGAACTAAAAATTAGCGAGCAGGAGTCGGTTCAAGAACTTCCTTATCAGACAAAATACCAGTATTCAGATGAATTGGCTCAAGGACAATCAAAAGTTATACAATCAGGTGTTCGAGGTCAACGTACAGTAGTGACTCGTCATTATCGTAAGGGTCAAGAAATCGTGAAAAGTGAAATGATTTCTGATCAAGTGACGCTTGAACCTATTTCTGAAATTATTTTAGTTGGAACAGCTCCAACTAACTCGATACCAAAAGAAACTCCAGTCTACGAGACTCCAGAATTGGTAGAATATGGCACAACTCCAGAAACAGCCCCAGTTCACGAAGTTCCAGAATTAGCAGAATACGGCACTAGTCCTGAAACGGCTCCAGTTCATGAAACTCCAGAATTGGCAGAATATGGAACTAGTCCTGAAACGGCTCCAGTTCATGAGACTCCAGAGTTGGCAGAGTATGGAACTAGTCCTGAAACGGCTCCAGTTCATGAGACTCCAGAGTTGGCAGAGTATGGAACTAGTCCTGAAACGGCTCCAGTTCATGAAACTCCAGAATTGGCAGAGTATGGAACTAATCCTGAAACAGCTCCAGTTCACGAGACTCCAGAGTTGGCAGAGTATGGAACTAGTCCTGAAACGGCTCCAGTTCATGAAACTCCAGAATTGGCAGAGTATGGAACTAGTCCTGAAACAGCTCCAGTTCACGAGACTCCAGAGTTGGCAGAGTATGGCACAAATCCTGAGACATCCCCAGTTCACGAAGTTCCGGAATTGACAGAGTATGGTACCAGTCCTGAGACGCCTCCAGTTCAAGAGATTCCAGAACTGACGGAATATGGCACAACTCCAGAAACAGCACCAGTTCACGAAGTTCCAGAATTGGCAGAGTATGGCACTAGTCCCGAGACGCCTCCAGTTCAAGAGATTCCAGAATTGACGGAATATGGCACAAATCCTGATACAGCTACTATTCATGAGAATTCTGAGTTGGAATTGACTACAAATGATGAGGTTAGAATAGAAAAGATTGATTTTTCTATTGACGAGCAATATACAGATGAGATTCCAGAAGGAAGTCGTCAGATCGCGACTCCGGGAGTCCAAGGCGAACGGACCATCAAGACTCGTGTCTACAGTTCCAATGGTCAGGAAATCGATCGTCAAGAGTTGTCTAATGAAGAAACCTTGGCTCCAGTAACGCAAATTGTCAAAATCGGCACGGCTAAACCAAGCAAGGTGCCAAATGATGCACCGAAAGCAGACGCTCTGCCAGAATATCCACTGACTTATACAGATGAAACGCGCGTTGAAAAAATCAACTTTAACATTCGTGAAGAAGAAACGGATGAATTGGTTCGTGATGCTCGTCAAATTGCGACTCCAGGAGTCCAAGGTGAGCGTACGATTAAGACTCGTGTTTACAGCTCTAACGGTCAGGAAATCGATCGCCAAGAATTGTCTAATGAGGAAACCCTAGCTCCAGTAACGCAAATTGTCAAAGTCGGAACAGCTAAACCAAATATGGTACCGAGCGAAGCACCGAAAGCAGACGCTCTGCCAGAGTATCCGTTGACTTATACTGATGAAACTCGTGTAGAGAAAATCAACTTTAGCATTCGTGAAGAAGAAACGGATGAATTGGTCCAAGATGCTCGCCAGATCACAACACCAGGTGTTGAGGGAGAGCGCACGATTAAGACTCGTGTCTACAGTTCTAACGGTCAAGAGGTTGATCGCCAAGAGTTGTCCAACGAGGAAACTCTAGCTCCCGTAACGCAAATTGTTAAAGTTGGAATGGCTAAGCCAAGCATGGTACCGAATGATCCACCGAAAGCAGACGCTCTGCCAGAGTATCCACTAACTTATACCGACGAAACTCGGGTTGAGAAAATTAACTTCACAATTCGTGAAGAAGAAACGGATGAGCTTGTTCGAGATGCCCGCCAAATCACAACTCCAGGAGTCCAAGGCGAACGCACGATTAAGACTCGTGTCTACAGTTCCAATGGTCAGGAAATCGACCGTCAAGAGTTATCCAATGAAGAAACCTTGACTCCTGTAACGCAAATTGTCAAAGTCGGAACTGCTAAACCAAATATGGTACCAAATGAAGCACCGAAAGCGGACGTTTTACCAGAGTATCCGCTAACTTATACCGATGAAACTCGTGTAGAGAAAATAGCCTTCAACGTAGAGGAGCAACATACGGACGAATTAGTTCGTGATGCCCGCCAAATCGCGACTCCGGGTGTCCAAGGCGAACGAACTATCAAGACTCGTGTTTACAGTTCCAATGGTCAAGTTGTTGACCGTCAAGAATTGTCTAATGAGGAAACACTAGCTCCTGTAACGCAAATTGTCAAAGTCGGTACGGCTAAACCAAATATGGTACCAAATGAAGCACCGAAAGCGGAAGCTCTGCCAGAGTATCCGTTGACTTATACTGACGAAACTCGCATTGAAAAGATTGCCTTCACCATCGAGGAGCAACAGACGGACGAATTAGTTCGAGATGCCCGCCAAATCGCGACTCCGGGTGTCCAAGGCGAACGAACTATCAAGACTCGTGTTTACAGTTCCAATGGTCAAGTTGTTGACCGTCAAGAATTGTCTAATGAGGAAACACTAGCTCCTGTAACGCAAATTGTCAAAGTCGGTACGGCTAAACCAAATATGGTACCAAATGATGCACCGAAAGCGGAAGCTTTAGAGGAGTTCGATTTAATTTCACTGCATAATCTCTTGGCAGAAGCGGATCAGATTAAAGCTCAGGCCCGTTATTTCAACGATAGCCAGAGTCATCAAGCTAACTATGATGCTGCTTTGACGGCTGGTCAAGCTATTCTGAGCCAATCTCAAGCTAGCCAAGCAGAAGTCAACCAACTTGTGGAACAAATCAATCAAGCTAAAGCTCAGTTAAGCGGTCTTGATGTTGTCAAAACAGCTCTTCAAACTGAATACGATTTAAATCCAACTGTTAAAACTTCTGTGAAATATAAGAATGCTGATTCAGATAAGCAGACAGCTTATACAGACGAATTAGCCAAAGCAGAAGGAGTTCTGAACAATCAAACTGCTACACAAGTACAGGTCAACCAAGCTCTTGCTAGCCTGACAGCAGCCAAAGAAGCTCTAAATGGAGTGCCTAAGGTCAAGCCAACGGTTTCCATTCTAAGTCTAACCGAGAATGTTGATGATAAGTCGGTGACGGTCCAATATAGATTGGAAGACCAGACCCAGTCCTTCCGTTCAGCGACTGCAGAATTGTATCAGGGAGACCAGCTAGTTCGCACTCTTTCGATTACCAACTTTGCTGGCAGCTTGAAAATTGGCGACCTAGACTACTACACAGGCTATACTCTAAAAACCAAGTTGACTTATGAACTGGATAATGGCAGCTTTACTGAGTTTGAAACAGACAGTCGTAACTTTGAGTTAGAATACAAGAAGATTGCCTTCCGTGATATTGATTCCGTTGAGTTTTATCATAAAGAAAACGACCAATACAAGCGCTTTGTGTCGATGAGCTCTATGCCTACGGATCTGTCTACTTACTTCGTCAAAATCAAATCAAGTGAATCCAAGGAAATTCTCCTACCAGTTCACAGCATTTCTGAAGCAGAGAAAGATGGCAAGGCAGTCTATAAGGTTAATGTAACCCTTCCTGAACTCGTCCAAGAAAGTGAAGCGGTCTACAAGTCTGGGCACGACTTCTACATCAGTAAGGCAGTCCCTAGTCAGCAAAATGTCTACACCAGCTTTGCTGGATTGGTAGACGCCATGAAGCGAAATATGGCAGGAAATTATGTTCTGGGAGCTGATTTGGATGCGAGCGAGGTCAACCTAGCTCCTGCGGATTATGTCTACCTCAAAGGGAACTTCACCGGCAGTCTGACAGGTAGTCATAATGGTAAGCAATACGCTATCTATAATCTAGCCAAACCTTTATTTGAAAATCTGAAGAACGGCTCTTCTATTACCAATATCGACTTTAAAGATGTGAATATCGTGGGTACCTATGACTCAGCAGCACTTGCACGCAATGCGGAGAATGCTCGAATCACTGACGTTTCTGTTCAGGGAAGAGTATCGGTAGTAGGCAACGCTTCTAACGTAGCTGGTCTTGTAGTTAATGGAACCAATACGAAAATTACCAATAGTTCCTTTACTGGTACCATCCTATCTAACAATCAACACATCAAAGCTTATAACGTAGGTGGTTTGGTTGCAAGCCTCAAAGGAGGAGAATCTCTTCTTAGCCAAAGTAAAGCAGATGTAACGATTATTAGTGGTGCACGATCAAATGAACAACGCATTGGTGGTTTGGTTGGACGTCTAGAAAACAATGCTCGAATCACGAAATCTTATGTGACAGGAAAATTATATAATTCAACCACTAATGGTCAAATCGGTGGAGTGGTCGGCTCGAACTACTTTAATGGTTTGGTTGATAATGTTATCAGTAATGTTAGCGGTACAAATGTTTATAGTATTTCTGGGGATCAGGGATACAAAAACGACCGCATTACGCAAGCCTATAAAGTTGCCAAAAGTGAAACCTTGAAAAACGATCAGTTTGTTACTTCTACAATTACTCAAGAAGAAATGGAAGAAAAACTGACTGCTATGGACATAACAACTAGCCTAGATGACACGAATCTAAATATGCGTTTTGTCGACTATGGTGAAGTAAACAATGCTCAATTTGACCGCGGATATTCTTATGCAAATATGGAGAAACTGCTTCCTTTCTACAATAAAGAAACCATTGTTTCGTTTGCGAACAAGATTCCGAAAGAGCATAAGTTGAATAAGGAGTACCTACTGGATGTTGTCCCAATGAAGGATCATCAAGTAGTTACAGATATTCATAGCAATAAAACAGCAATCAATCGTTTGATGCTTCACTACATGGACAATACCATTGATTACCTAGAAATATCTTATCAGGGAGATTTCGTAAATCGAGGCATTGCTGAGTATAGTATCAAGGGGTTAGACCTTCTTTATACTCCAGAAGCCTTTGCATCAGATTATACTAGTATTCTAAATCAAGTCTTGCCAGAGCTAAACAAAGTCGTTCTTGATTCGCCAGCTATGCGAACAGCTCTCGGAGTAGCAGCAGATACTTCTTTAGATGAACTATACTTAGACACCGCATTTACGCAAGTGAAAAGCAAGCTATCAGGTGAGCTTCGC
Organism: Streptococcus oralis; assembly: GCF_006175905.1. Classification (GTDB taxonomy): domain Bacteria; phylum Bacillota; class Bacilli; order Lactobacillales; family Streptococcaceae; genus Streptococcus; species Streptococcus oralis_BG. The sequence goes on along the minus strand of NZ_SSNB01000003.1, from coordinate 441,179 downwards.
AAAGTGCTGGCTATGGATAAGGCTATCAATACTGAAGGTGAAGTAGTTAAGGATTATCTTGTTAAGAAGATTCTTGCTGATAAAGAAGCTTTCCTATTAGGTCTGACTTATCTTCATCGTTGGTACAATATCAACTATGATAACTTTAATGTTAAGGACTTATCGGTTTACAAGTTTGATTTCTACGGTAAGAATGATACTTCGACTTTAGATACAATCATTGCTTTAGGGAAGTCAGGATTGGAGAATCTCAAGGCTAAAAATAACTATACAGCTTATGATAATTCGCTCTCTGAAGCAACTGGTAAACGAGGACTCTTCAATTATCTTGAAGGCTATCGTCAGCTCTTCCTGCCTTATAGGACCAATAATGAATGGCTCAAAACCAATACAAAAGCCTACATCGTTGAGGCCAAGTCGGATGTAGCAGAAGCTAGACAGCTTCAGGATGCAGCCGAGGGTAAGAGCAAGTACTCTGTTGGTGTTTATGACAAGATTACTGCAGATAATTGGGAACACAAGGGCATGCTCCTGCCACTCTTGACCATGACGGAGAAGGGTGTCTATGCGATCTCTAATATGTCTACCCTCTCTATGGGAGCTTATGATCGCTATCGCCTTGATGCTAATAACAGGGTCCGCACAGATGCAGAGCTAGCGGAATTTGTCGAAGACCGAGTGAGAAAAACAGCTGAATACCAGCGCGATCACTATGACTTCTGGTATAAGATTCTAAGCGATGAAAGCAAGGACAAGCTCTTCCGTTCTGTTTTGGTTTATGATGGATTCTCATTGGTTGACAAGAATGGTCAAAGATATTGGGCTCCATCTAATGACAAAAAATCACTAGCTATGCAGGAGTTCTTCGGACCAGCTGGTAAGTGGTATCCTAGCAAGGGCTATAATGCTTATGCGACAGGAAGTGTAACCCACTTTGATGCAGCTAAATTGTTAGAAGACTATGGAAACTCTGTCTACACCCATGAAATGACTCATAATTCTGATGGTGCTATTTACTTTGAAGGATATGGTCGTCGTGAGGGACTAGGTGCGGAACTCTATGCTCGCGGACTCTTGCAGTCTTCGCCGAGCGCAGATGAACCAACTATTACGCTCAACACTCTCTTCAAGGTGGACAAGGATTCTAAGACACGTATGCATACCTATAATTTCAAGGAACGTGTTCAAAATGTAGAAGATCTGCAACACTATGTCCATGGTATGTTTGACATGATCTACACGCTGGATTACCTAGAAGGTACTTCTATGCTGAAACAGAGTGATGATGCGAAACTTCAGTGGTTCAGAAAGATGGAGAATTACTATATTACTGATAAGTATGGTAAGGAAACCCACGCTGGAAACCAGACACGAACCTTCACTGCTGAAGAAATCAAGCAGCTAAAGACCTTTAACTCTCTAATTGAAAATGATGTTATCACTCGTCGTGAGAACAAGGAAAGCGGAAAATATGGTCGAAATGGCTACCTCAGTCTCAGTCTCTTCTCACCAATCTACTCAGCCTTGAGCAATCCGAAGGGAGCTCCAGGTGATGTCATGTTCCGTCGCACAGCCTATGAATTACTAGCCGCCAAAGGCTACCATGATGGATTTGTTCCTTATGTTTCTGGTAAGTACTCTCAAGAAGCCTTTGATGAAGGCAAGAAAACGTGGGACGGATGGTCCGGAAGAGATGTTGGTCTGGTAACGGACCAGAAAGTCTTAGAAAATGTATTCAAGGGTGAATATGACTCCTGGGTAGCCTTCAAGAAGGCTATGTACCAAGAGCGGATTGATAAGCTAACCAAGCTCAAACCAATCACTATTGAGTACGAACTTAGAAATCCAAACAGTACTAAGAAAGTAACGATTCGCTCTTATGCAGAGATGCAGCAGTTGATGGATGAAGCAGTGGCAGAGGATGTGCGCAACATTACCAATGCTACTAGCCGTGTCGAAGCTAGCTGGGTCAACCTGCTCAAGAAGAAGATTTACAACGCTTATCTTCGTGAGACAGACGACTTCAGACAGTCTATCTTTGAAAAATAAGCTTTTTGCAAAGATAGACACGAAAAAAGAAGATCCAAGTGATCTTCTTTTTTTAGGTGAATGGCTTGCTTAGTACAAAAACGAATGAATTTACAAACAATCTGATACATGACCTATTTTTTACTCTAAATGTCTGGAGAGAAATTTGAAATCATTCACCATCTAGTATACTCGTTTTGAAATTTCTTTTGTTTTTCATGAAAATGTGATAAAATGATAGTTGTAAAAATTTTTTAAGGAGATTCGGATGAAAACAAAAGCACTTGCTCGCGTAAATGCGATTTTTGGTCTTATTTCAGGTATCGTCTTGCTGTTGGCACCTCTTGTTATGTTTATGATAGCTGTCGGGGCTGCTGCGGCGACGGAGGACTCTGATGCAACAGTTGGTATATTGACGATTTTTTCAATCATTTTGGCATTGGTAAAAATTGCTGTCTTGGTTTTAGGAATTGTGTCTATTGTCTATTACAAGGACGATGAACGTGTGACCCCTGCACCGTCTGTTTTGTTTATCGTAGGTGGTTCTGTTGGATTGATCCCATTCTTGGGATGGGTAGGAGGAATTCTGACAATCATTGGTGGATCCCTCTATTTTGGACTTTTGAAAAAATTCGAGATTCAAGAATAATGACTTTTTGTTAGGAATATTTTCAAATAAGAGAAGGCGCTTAGCCTTCTTTTTTCGTCATCAACGACAGATAAACTTTACAGGATAAATAAGCTTTTACTTTCATGAAATTCAAAGAATTTATTTGAGACAAGGAAGTATTTTTATAGTATAATGGTGGATGTGAAATACCTATATCAAAATATAATGCTAGTTATTTTCTTGATAGAGGTTAAAAAGCGAGAGGATATAGAATGAAAAAGATTTTTGGAGAGAAGCAGCATCGTTTCTCCTTACGAAAATTAGCAATTGGACTTGTGTCAGCTTCGATTTCAAGCCTATTTTTTGTGTCCATTGCGAGTAGTGGAACCGTATTTGCTCAAGAAAATGTAGCTGTTCACTACAAATATGTGACGGATACGGAGTTGAGTGGGCAAGAAAAGGACTTGATTGTCAAGGACATTCCGAAGATTGCTGAAGACAGTGAGAGTACCTATTATCTAGTTTACCGTATGGATGAGAAAGCTCAGCTAGGTCAGTTGCCCAATACAGGGGGGCAGAATAGCTTTACTAGTGTTTTAACTGGTGGAGCCTTGGCTTCGATTGGCCTTCTTATTTTTGTAGTGTCGAAGAAGAAAGGCAAAAAGAAAGCCCTTTTGAATCTTATTTTAGTAACAGGGATGGGCAGTGGTTTGGCTTCTTCGGTTCAGGCAATTGAAAATCAGCTTTTGCTACAATACAATCAGGAATACCAATTATCCCAAGGAGATAGTCTGCCTTTGCCACGCACCCTATCGGGTTATACCTACCTAGGTTATATTAAGCAAGACAAGGACTCTAGTCTGCAAGAAACTGCTACTAGAGGTCAGAAACTAGACTACACGGTTCAACCTCATTTTCAGACCAGTGAAGGTGGGCAAAAGGCTGGAGATGAGCAAAAAACTCCGTCTCCAACAAGCCCTGCTGACAAGCCTATCCCATCTCAAGATTCATCCAATCAAAAGCCGTCTGGTATTGCTAGTGTAGATCCTCAAGACGAAGTCTTGGCAGGTCGCGTGAATAAACCAGAGCTCCTATACAAGGACCAAGAAATTGTGACCAAACTAGATGTTTCAGAAGTGGTTCAAGAAAATCCAGATCTAGCAGAGGGAACCATCCATGTCAAACAAGAAGGTCGTGCTGGGAAAAAGGTTGAACTCGTTCGCATTTTCACTGTTGAAAACCAAGAAATTTCTCGGGAAGTTCTCTCAGCCAAGGTAGAAGAAGCCTTGCCACGTATAGTAGAAAAAGGGACTAAGAAGGCAGTAGCTGCGAGTGAAGCACCTCAGTCTGCAAGAAAAGGAGAGCCTGAGACTCAGGCTCCATTACCAGAATATACAGGCGAGCAATCGGGAGCGGTTGTTGCCCCTGAAACAGCTGACAAACAAGAATATACAGGCACCCAAGCAGGAGCAGTCGTTGAACCCGAGCAGGTCGCTCCGCTACCTGAGTATCAAGGAACCCAAGCTGGTGCTATCGTTGAACCGGAAAAAGTTGAGCCAGAGGTTGGGGGAGTCCAGTCAGGGGCTTTGGTGGAACCAGCAACAACTGACAAACCAGCCTATACAGGCGAGCAGTCAGGAGCAATCGTAGAGCCTGAACAGGTGTCACCTACACAAGAGTATACAGGAACTCAAGCTGGAGCAATTGTTGCCCCTGAGACAGCTGAAAAACCAGAATATACTGATACTCAATCAGGTGCGATAGTGGAACCCGAACAAGTCGCTCCACTACCTGAGTATCAGGGTACCCAGGCTGGTGCTATCGTTGAACCAGAGATCCAGTCTTCCCTACCAGAGTATAAAGGTGAGCAAGCAGGTGCGATAGTGGAACCCGAACAAGTCGCTCCACTACCTGAGTATCAGGGTACCCAGGCTGGTGCTATCGTTGAACCAGAGATCCAGTCTTCCCTACCAGAGTATAAAGGTGAGCAAGCAGGGGCCATTGTGGAACCCGAACAAATTGCTCCTCTTCCAGAGTATACGGGCAATACCGAGCAAGTAAAACCGGAAACTCCAACAGAAAAACCAAAAGAAAAAGATCCAGAGAAGACGCTTGAGCTAAGAAATGTTACGGATCTGGAGTTGTACAGTCAGACCAATGGTACTTACAAACAACACGTTTCTTTAGACGGTGTCCCAAGTAATTCAGACACTTACTTTGTTAAGGTTAAATCCTCGTCATATAAAGATGTCTATCTACCAGTCGCTTCAATAACGGCAGAAACGAAAAATGGCCAGCCAGTTTATAAAATCACAGCCAAGGCTGAGAAACTCCAGCAAGAGCTAGAAAATAAATATGTCGATAATTTCACCTTCTACCTAGCTAAGAAGGCTACAGAGGAAACGACAACCTTCACTTCCTTTAGTAACCTCGTCAAAGCTATCAAGCAGAATCTCTCTGGTACTTATTATTTGGGAGCTAGCTTGAACGCCAACGAAGTGGAGTTGGGACCTGATGAAAGATCCTATATCAAGGGCAGCTTTACTGGTCAGTTGATCGGTGAAAAAGATGGCAAGCGATTTGCTATTTACAACTTGAAAAAGCCTCTGTTTGAAACCTTGAGCGGTGCCACAGTAGAAAATTTAAGCCTGAAAAATGTCACCATTTCTGGGAAAGATGATATCGGTTCACTGGCATATGAAGCTCAGAATGGCACAAAGATTCAGCAAGTTCATGTCGATGGTGTTCTGGCTGGTGAACGTGGTATCGGTGGTTTGCTAGCTAAGGCAGATCAATCAAGTATCACAGAGAGCAGTTTCAAGGGAAGAATTATCAACACTTATGAGACGACTGCTGCCTACAATATCGGTGGTTTGGTCGGTCATTTGACAGGAAGCAGAGCTTTGCTGACTAAGTCAAAAGCGACAGTAGCCATTTCATCCAACACAAATAGTTCAGATCAGACTGTGGGTGGGCTTGCAGGTCTAGTAGATCAGGATGCACAAATCCAAGATAGCTATGCTGAAGGCGATATTAACAATGCCAAGCACTTTGGTAGAGTCGCGGGAGTAGCAGGCTATTTGTGGGATCGAAAAACTAATGAGGAACAGCATGCTGGAAGATTGACCAATGTTCTCAGTGATGTCAATGTAACCAACGGAAATGCCATTACCGGTTACCACTATAATGGAATGAGGGTGAAGGACACATTCAGCAGCAAGGCCAACAGAGTCTACAATGTCACCTTAGTCAAGGATGAGGTCGTCAGCAAGGAATCCTTTGAAGAAAGAGGAACAATGCTAGATGCTTCCCAAATCGAAAGCAAAAAAGCAGCCATCAATCCTCTCACTCTACCAACAGTTGAGCCCCTCTCAACAAGTGGCAAAAAAGACAGTGATTTTTCTAAGGTGGCGAATTATCAAGCTAAGCGCTCCTTGGCTTATAAGAATATTGAAAAATTGCTACCTTTCTACAACAAAGCAACCATCGTCAAATATGGAAACTTGGTCAATGAGAACAGTCCTTTATATCAAAAAGAACTCTTGTCAGCAGTCATGATGAAGGATGACCAAGTAATCACAGATATTGTTTCCAACAAAGAGACTGCAAACAAACTCTTGCTTCACTACAAGGACCATTCATCTGAAAAGCTTGATCTCCATTACCAGGATGATTTCGCCAAATTAGCGGAATATAGTCTAGGAAATACGGGTCTTCTCTATACGCCAAACCAATTCTTGTATGACCAAAGCTCTATCATCAAACAAGTCTTACCTGACTTACAAAATGTTGATTACCACTCAGAAGGAATTAGAAAGACACTTGGTATTTCTCCAAACGTCAAGCAGACTGAGCTCTATCTAGAAGACCAGTTCGCCAAAACAAAACAACATCTGGAAGACAGTTTGAAGAAACTCTTGTCAGCAGATGCTGGACTGGCTAGTGCTAACCCAGTCACTGAAGGTTATCTTGTAGATAAAATCAAACGTAACAAGGAAGCCTTGCTACTTGGTTTGACCTATCTGGAACGGTGGTATAACTTCAGCTATGGTCAGGTAAACGTCAAAGACCTGGTTCTGTACCACCTGGACTTCTTTGGTAAGGGAAATGCTTCACCACTAGATACTCTGATTGAGTTAGGTAAATCTGGCTTTAACAATCTTCTTGCTAAAAACAATGTCGATACTTATGGTATCAGTCTTTCCAGCCATCATGGAACGAAAGACTTGTTTAGCACGCTGGAACATTACCGAAAAGTCTTTTTACCAGATACAAGCAACAATGACTGGTTTAAATCACAGACCAAGGCTTATATCGTCGAAGAAAAATCCACTATCGAAGAGGTCAAAACGAAGCAAGGACAGGCTGGTAGCAAGTATTCTATCGGTGTCTATGACCGCATCACTAGTGCCACATGGAAATACCGCAATATGGTCTTGCCTCTTCTAACCTTGCCAGAAAAATCCGTCTTTGTCATCTCAACTATGTCTAGTCTAGGATTTGGAGCTTATGATCGCTACCGCAATAGTGAACATAAAGCAGGCAAGGCTCTCAATGATTTTGTTGAAGAAAATGCGCGTGAAACTGCCAAACGTCAGCGAGATCACTACGATTATTGGTATCGCATTTTAGATAATGAGGGACGTGAAAAACTCTATCGTACGATTCTCCTTTATGATGCCTATAAGTTTGGTGATGACACAACATCTGGAAAAGCTACAGTGGAGGCTAAGTTTGATGGTTCCAATCCAGCCATGAAGAACTTCTTTGGCCCAGTTGGCAATAAGGTAGTACACAACCAGCATGGAGCCTACGCAACAGGGGATGGCGTCTACTATATGTCTTACCGTATGCTGGACAAGGATGGAGCCATTACCTATACCCATGAGATGACTCATGATTCGGATCAGGATATTTACCTTGGTGGCTATGGTCGAAGAAGTGGCTTGGGACCAGAGTTCTTCGCAAAAGGCTTATTGCAAGCCCCTGACCAACCAAGTGACGCAACCATTACCATCAACTCCATCTTGAAACACTCAACATCAGATAGTAAAGAAGGCTCCCGTCTGCAAGTCTTGGATCCGACAGAAAGATTCCAAAACGCAGCAGATCTTCAAAACTATGTTCACAACATGTTTGACCTTATCTACATGTTAGAATATCTCGAAGGGCAAGCAATCGTTAAGAAACTAAGTGTTTACCAGAAGATGGCAGCTCTTAGAAAAATTGAGAACAAGTATGTGAAAGATCCAGTAGATGGAAATGAGGTTTACGCTACTAACGTAGTCAAAGAATTGACAGAAGAAGATGCCCAAAAATTGACCAGTTTTGAGAGTTTGATTGACCATAACATCTTGTCAGCTCGTGAGTACAAGTCTGGCGAGTATGAACGAAATGGCTACTATACCATTAAACTCTTTGCCCCAATTTATTCAGCTCTCAGCAGTGAGAAAGGAACACCGGGTGACCTTATGGGACGTAGGATTGCTTATGAACTTCTGGCTGCCAAAGGCTTTAAGGATGGAATGGTACCTTATATCTCAAACCAATACGAAGAAGTTGCCAAACAAAAAGGTAAAACCATCAATCTCTATGGTAAAGAACGAGGATTGGTGACAGATGATCTTGTACTGGACAAGGTATTTGAAGGGAAGTATCCTTCTTGGGCGGATTTCAAGAAAGCTATGTACAATGAACGTGTGAAACAGTTTGGGAACTTGAAGCAGGTAACCTTTAAAGATCCAACAAAACCATGGCCAAACTATGCGACCAAGACCATCAATAGTGTGACTGAATTGCAGGATCTCATGGATCAAGCTGTTCTCAAGGATGCTGATGCTCCACGTTGGAGTAATTATGATCCAGAAATCGACAGTGCAGTTCATAAGTTGAAGAGAGCAATCTTTAAAGCTTATCTTGACCAAACAAAAGACTTCAGAACCTCTATTTTTAAGAAATAAGGGCTGGAAAATGAAAAGAGAGGATCGACTGGTCTTCTCTTTTTATAGCTTGATACCCATGTTAGAAAGCTGGTTTGAGATAGGTTTGTGCCGGATAAGTCCTTTCGTTTCTAAGGCAAATATGGTAGAATGATAGCTACGAGAGAAGGAGGTTCTTATGGAGATAACTAGATTGGTTCGACTAAACTGGAGACTGGGTATGGTGGCAGGAATAACTTTACTTTTGGGGCCTGTCCTACGATTTTTTCTATCCTATACTGGGGCCCTCATCTATAAAGATCCTTCAAAAATGCTGGTCGTCACGGTTGCCTTTTCTTTGCTCCTGACATTTTTTAAAATTCTGGTAATCGCATTAGGCACTTTTATGCTAATCTATTTCGAAGAAGATCAACAACTTCCAAAGCTGTCTTCTATTTTATATATCCTAGGTGGTGTGATGGGATTTCTTTCAGCTACCGAGTGGATAGGTGGATTGCTAATCATTAAAGGAGCTGTTTCTTTTTCTAAATTTTTGAAAGAAGTCCGTGGCCTTGTCTGATAGTCTAGCGAAAGCAGCCCCAGAAAGGGTTGTCTTTGTGTTTCAAAAACAATTTTTAGAAGTAGATTGCTGAGAGAAGAGTCATGTTGAGACTCTTCTCTTTTTAGTTGATTTTAACTAGCTTTTTTGTGAAAAATTGTGTAAAATAGAATAGATAAACGAGGGCAACCTCGAAAAATAAAAGGAGAATCCATCTAATGGTAAAATTGGTTTTTGCTCGCCACGGTGAGTCTGAATGGAACAAAGCTAACCTTTTCACTGGTTGGGCTGATGTTGATTTGTCTGAAAAAGGAACACAACAAGCGATTGACGCTGGTAAATTGATCAAAGAAGCTGGTATCGAATTTGACCAAGCTTACACTTCAGTATTGAAACGTGCGATCAAAACAACAAACTTGGCTCTTGAAGCTTCTGACCAATTGTGGGTTCCAGTTGAAAAATCATGGCGTTTGAACGAACGTCACTACGGTGGTTTGACTGGTAAAAACAAAGCTGAAGCTGCTGAACAATTTGGTGATGAGCAAGTTCACATCTGGCGTCGTTCATACGATGTATTGCCTCCAAACATGGACCGTAACGATGAGCACTCAGCTCACACTGACCGTCGTTACGCTTCACTTGACGACTCAGTTATCCCAGATGCTGAAAACTTGAAAGTGACTTTGGAACGTGCCCTTCCATTCTGGGAAGACAAAATCGCTCCAGCACTTAAAGATGGTAAAAATGTATTCGTAGGAGCTCACGGTAACTCAATCCGTGCCCTTGTAAAACACATCAAACGCTTGTCAGACGATGAAATCATGGACGTGGAAATCCCTAACTTCCCACCATTGGTATTCGAATTTGACGAAAAATTGAACGTGGTTTCTGAATACTACCTTGGAAAATAATTTATAAACAGAAAGTCTAGGATTCCTAGGCTTTCTTGTGTTTGCTCCTAGTTTTCAACTAGTTGAAAAAGCGTTATAATGATAGTAAGGAGTGACTTGATTGTAAGAAAGGTAGATATACTCGAAGCCCTGAAATCAGTAGAGTAATTCACGGTCTTGAACAGTAAATCAGTTGACAAAGTCTCTGCTTCTTGGTAGAATAAGAACTGTCGTAAAGACAAATAACTTCTTCTTGGTTACAGGCATGCCAACCTGTCACTCGGATGAAGCCAAATAAAAAGGAGAAACATCATGGCAATCTCAAAAGAGAAAAAAAATGAAATCATCGCACAATATGCACGTCACGAAGGTGATACAGGTTCAGTAGAGGTTCAAGTTGCTGTCCTTACTTGGGAAATCAACCACCTTAACGAACACATCAAACAACACAAAAAAGACCACGCTACTTACCGTGGATTGATGAAGAAAATCGGTCGCCGTCGTAACTTGCTTGCATACTTGCGTAAAAACGACGTTAACCGTTACCGTGAGTTGATCAACTCTCTAGGACTTCGTCGCTAATCTGCTTTATTTTCCACTTACATTGCGTTGTCACCTTACCTCGATATACTCAAGTATAATCTTCGGTTACGGTTCCTAGCACTGTAAGGTAAAATAAACCAGATCATCTCCCTTCGGGGAGATTTTTTGTTTCACTAACATTTTTGTACAATCTTCGGCTTGCCGCTTAGTCTATAAACGTTTTATCCAGCAAGAATCATGATGCTAAGGGCGTTAAAAATCCGTATGAAAATAGGGAAAGTACACCGTGTTCGATGAACACAAGGAGTTTTATCTTTTTCACTAGGATTTTAGCCCAAGCTCAAATCAGCTCTCTGATATTCAGAGGGCTTTTTTATTGAGGTTTTATCGGTCACAATTTTGGAGACTACAAAAACGGGGTTGATGCGCATACCCCGGGTGTCGCAGTTTTATCGGTCACAATTTTGGAGACTACAAAAACCTCAAATGGTATCAGCTAATTACACCATAAAGGTGCGCAGCTACTCGGCTTGAAAAGTCGAGTAGCTGTCTGCAAGCCCCCTCGGAGAGCCCACACTTTACGAAGTAAAGTATAGTATGTTATACTTTACATGGAAGTAGTCACCGAATTCCAGTTAGAAATTACTTTGTAACTACGTTTTGAGGAGGAGTAAAATGCTTTCCTACGTTCGACATTACCCACTAGCGATAGCAAAATTAATGTGTCTGTGCTCTCCTAAAATCTGCTGATTTATTACTAACTAATACAGGAGGTTTTTATGGGACAGACAATCATATCTGCTATTGGTGTTTATATTTCCACCAGTATCGATTATTTAATTATTTTAATTATTTTATTTGCACAGCTATCACAGAATAAACAGAAATGGCATATTTATGCGGGGCAATATCTAGGAACAGGCTTACTTGTAGGGGCGAGTTTAGTTGCTGCTTATGTCGTTAATTTCGTGCCTGAAGAATGGATGGTTGGATTGCTTGGTTTAATCCCTATCTATTTAGGGATTCGCTTTGCAATTGTTGGAGAAGGTGAGGAAGAAGAGGAAGAAATTATTGAAAGATTAGAACAAAGCAAGGCAAATCAACTGTTTTGGACAGTTACATTGCTGACAATTGCGTCTGGCGGAGATAATTTAGGTATCTATATACCTTATTTTGCTTCGTTAGATTGGTCACAGACCCTCGTGGCGTTGCTTGTGTTTGTAATCGGCATAATTATCTTTTGCGAGATTAGTCGGATGTTATCCTCTATTCCGTTAATATTCGAGACAATTGAAAAATACGAGCGAATCATTGTGCCCATAGTATTCATTCTACTTGGACTATACATCATGTATGAAAATGGCACGATAGAGACTTTTCTGATCGTGTAGATTTTTTTGTTTCACTAGGATTTTAGCCCGGGCTCAAATCAGCTCTCTGACTTCAGAGGGCTTTTTATGTTGTCACCTTACCTCGATATACTCAAGTATAATCTTCGGTTACGGTTCCTAGCACTGTAAGGTAAAATAAACTAGATCATCTCCCTTTGGGGAGATTTTATCATTTTTGCCAAGTGGTTAGGCCGTGTTCAATTAAGCAGATTATAATAATGAAGCTACTCCATTGGGTAGCTTTTTCTCTATAAGATGATTCTATTATCTAAATATAGTATAAATGAGGGCTTGTATTCAAAACATGGTATAATAGGCCTATATAGCTAAATGAAGTAAACCTATCACTAGGGATTTAGAAAAAGGATAAAACAGTCATGTCAACAGTAAAAAGTGATCTAAATATTGCTCAAACCTATGCGAGTCAGCTGAAAAATGCTTGTCAATCTTTAACAGCTATTGCTGTGGCTAGTCAAGATGACCTAACGACTCTTCAAGGGAATAACAAGGCCCATCAATGTCTGACAAAAGCTCAAAATCTAGCTAGTCAGATTACAGCTGCTGTCACCCTAACTTCTGAACGCCTCCACTCTGTAGCGAGTGATTTTGAGGCGCTAGATAAGGCTGCTGCCAATGGTTTTAGGAGTAATGCATGAGCAAGTTGGATGAGTTAAAGAAAAGAGAGCGAGAACTCTTGTACCAGCTAGAAGACAATGGAAAAGAGAAGTACCGCACCAAAGAACTGATAGAAATCTTTGAAGGCTATGATAGAGTTAGTCACCGTTATCAAAATGATTTGTGGGAGTCAGCCTATCAGAGCCGATATGCAGGACAGTTGGAAGAAACGCTCCTACAAAGAAACCAGCTTAAAAACCAAATCTTTGAGAACCTCACCTATCACATGGATGATTTGAAAAAAGAAAAGTTCCGGTTAGAGGGAGACTTGGATGAGGTCTACTATGAAAGACGCAAGGAACTAGAAAGAGAGGAGGAAAAACGGCATGGGCATTGATATGTACTTGGAACAATCACAACTACAAAGTTCGAGTGTAGCGACCATGTGCCAATCACAGGTGGAGGCTTATCAAGCCTTGCAATCAGCCATCCAAAAGTTTTCAGAGGATAAGGAGAGTCTAAAGGGCGACGCTTATGATTCGGCTAGAAGTTTTTTTGCAAGTGTCTTGCTACCTTTGAGCAAAGGGGGACAACTCTATGCAGAAACCTTCTCTCAAGCTATCAAGAAATTACCAGACGACTACCAAACGATGGTCGACAGCAAGAGTTGGCGCGAGGATGATCTGCTTGATAAGATCCGTCAGGAAGAGCAAATGATTGCCTATCTAGATGAAGTCAATCAATCACTTTCTAGCTTGACCATGGATAGTGAAGAAAAGGGGAGATTGAGACGCAGTAATGTGGAACTCATGCGAGGACACCATGCCAATAAACGCGTCTATGAAACGATTTTGAGAGACCTGCGCGCCTATGATAGCTACTCAGGAGGGCTTTTCGATGATCTAGCTAGTATCGATGTGCAACTGAGTCGCGGACTGGCTCAGATCGAAACGAGCTGGGATACCAAGCAAGGCGTCTTTAAAGTCCCATCTGACCTGACTTGGGCCAACTACCTGACTGCCTATGCTGATACAAAGGACATGAAGCTCAGTCGTCAAGAGAAGGCCTTTGTCCAAACCATGATGGCAGAATACGGCTTTGATGCCGAGACATCCCAACAGCTCTTGACCATCAAGCAAGGGATAGACAAGAAGTTCCCAACCTCTAGTCAAGAGTTCCGTGACTATATCTTTTTGCGAGTCGTCGGTGCAGCAAACTATAATGATTTTAAGTGGAACGAAACGGCAGGTGGATTGTGGCAATATTTTTATTACGAATTTGTGAGTGATCCGCAGACAGGCCAAAAATTAAGAACTTTAAAACCAGTTCCTGAAATCTTTCAAGAATTGGGGCTAAAAGAAGAAAAAGCCAAAGAACTGTATTATAATCTTAGACTGCAACACGAGATGGCGGGTGGTGAAGTTGCTAATATAACAAAGTTAAAAGAAAAAAAATCTGAATATAATAATGCTAAGACTAAGTATGAAAAAGTTTATGGCAAAAATAATAAATTTGACGAATTTTGGGACAGCAAGTTAAAGACCTATTCCAACAACGGAGCGGGCCATGCAGACTTCACCCACCAGTCCATCACTATGGCCACTCACCTTAATCCTAATCAAGTTCAGTTAGCCGATATCTATGCTGGTAGTAGAGAGCGTGTCAAGGACCTTTCTGGCTGGGAGGGAGATACGACCTTTAATGCAAACGATATGAAGCCAAGTATCGGAGAGGATGACTACAAGGCGGATTTGGACTCGGTCAACCTTATCGGCCGTATGCAAAAGGGGCAATCCTATGACCAAGCAAACTCTTCTTACTATGCTGACCTTCAAAAAGACTCCTTTCAGAGAGAAAGAGAATTCCTAAAAAATAAGGATTGGGATACAGTCAGAGATACTATTTATGATAGTTTGCGACCAACGGATATTAAGCTAGATGGAGAGGATGCTCTTAAAGCATATATTGAAAGAAAATATCCAGGAGTGTCCAAGTTTTTAAATCGTTTAGAAGCTGTGGCAGATTAGGAGAATGATGATGAAAAAAATATTAGGTTTAGTATCCTTATTCGTGATAATTGTATTATCCTGTTTCTACTTTTTTATTCATCAACCTAAAAACATTTTTGATGAAATTTATCAGGAGACAGAGAAAACCTATCGGTCAAATAATATTTTAAGAAATATAGAAGGTTTTGAAATTAGACCGGATTGGCCAAGTGATGGAGAATATTCTAAATATTATCCATTTGGAACTTATAATAAAGACCATACCCCAGAAGAGTATTTTGAAATCGAAATTGGTTTTAATTTTACTACAAAAACACAATTAAGTTCAATCTCATTTGAAAAACGAATTGGGCCAAATGTTAGAGTTAGAATATGGGATAACTATACTCGGAAGGATCGTGTTTTAAAAAAATTTGTCAAAATAGGTTTAAAGAAAGCAGATACGGAAACTTATATCGAAGACGAGGCCCAAGTGAAATCCTACTTAGAGCAGTACGGTGTCACTGCCAAGGATTTGGATTCTTACTACGACGAAATCGTCAACCAGAGAGTCTTGAAAGATTGGTGTACCATCTATGACAGCAAGTACTCGCCAAGCAACTATGGTGATGTCAAGATTGAAACCCAGTGGGAGAATTGGTGATAACATGAAGAAAATCCTAGGTGTTTTAACAATAGTGATATTACTTGTATCAGTTTGTCTATTCTTCTTTGTACGTCAACCTAAAAACATTTTTGATGAAATTTACCAGGAGACAGAGAAAACCTATCTAGGAAATAATGTCTTTAACAATTTGAAAGATGTTGAAGCACATAAATATCAAGAGTATAGTGATGATTCTAGATTTTATCCAAGTGTCGTCTATGAGGGAAATGCTTTACCAGATAGCTATGAGAAAATTGCTATAGATTTTAATTTTAAATCCGTAGCTCAATTAAGCTTAATTTCATTTGAAAAACGGATAGAGTCCAATGTTAGTATAAAAATGTGGACTGTATATTCTCATAAAGAACGCAATTTAAAAAAATTTGTCAAAATAGGATTAAAGAAAGCAGATACGGAAACTTATATCGAAGACGAAACTCAGGTGAAATCCTACATAGAGCAGTACGGTGTCACTGCCAAGGACTTGGATTCTTACTACGACGAAATCGTCAACCAGAAGGTTTTAAAAGATTGGTGCTCCATTTATGACAGCAAGTACTCGCCAAGCAACTATGGCGAGGTGAAAGTCGAAACCCAGTGGGAGAATTGGTGATAGTATGAAGAAAATGCTAGGCCTAGTAGCCTTATTCGTGATAATCATATCATCCTGTTTCTACTTTTTTATCAATCAACCTAAAAACATTTTTGCTGAGATTTACCAAGAAACCGAGAAGACTTATCGGTCAAATAATATTTTAAGGCACATAGATGGCTTTAAAGTCAGACCTGATTGGTCGAGTGATGACCCAAATATATCCTATACTCCTTTTGGAAAGTATGAAATTCTTCCCAAAGACTACAGTGATATAACCATTAATTTTAACTTTGGTTCAGGAATTAAAGGGATGTCAATTCGTTTTGAAAGGAAGACTAATTCGAATATTACCCTATGGTATTCGGCACACTATAATATGCAAAAGAAAGTACTCAAAAAGAAACTTGCCATCATTGAAGAGCCAAGGAAACCAGGTCAATTTATTGATGATGAAGAAAAAGTAAGAGAATATCTCAGAAAATATAATATTTCCAAAGAAGAATTAGAGCAAGACTATGACGAAATCGTCAACCAGAGGGTTTTAAAAGATTGGTGCTCCATTTATGACAGCAAGTACTCACCAAGCAACTATGGCGAGGTGAAGGTTGAAACCCAGTGGGAGAATTGGTGATATAAAGATTCTCGCTGATTATATAAACAGGCAGCTCTCTGATTTCAGAGGGCTTTTTCTATATATGTCTCTATCCTTGTCCATCTAATAGAAATATGGTATACTTTTCATATTTCTATTATTCTATCAAGGAGGATTGCATGCTTTCCAAATTTTCTGGAAGCCGACGGGACCTGCAATTTGTGTTACTTTTAGGTGTTTTGCTAGCTGTTTTAGGGATTTCGCTCTTTCTAACTGTTTCTATGGGGTCTGTTGCGATTGATCTAGGAGATACCTATCGGATCATTTTGAGCAGATTGGGATTTCCTCTTGAGATAGGAGAGGTTTCTAAGTCAACTCTTGCCATTGTATGGAATATGAGGTTCCCCCGAGTATTGTTAGGCCTGATAGTAGGGGCTGGTCTTTCCATGTGTGGTAGCGTGATGCAGTCCACGGTAAACAACCCTATCGCTGAGCCCTATGTCTTAGGCATCTCTGCGGGTGCAACTCTAGGGGCAACTTTGAGCATCATTCTTGGTTTAAAATTGGTGATTAGCCTTGGAGCTTTCCTTGGAGCTATTTTGGCAACAATCGCTGTCCTCATCATTGCCTCTATGCAGGGAAGGATGACGACTTCTAGTCTGATCTTATCAGGAACGGTGGTCAATGCTCTCTTTCTGGCATTTTCCAACTTTATTATCTCAGTCGGCGCTAATGCGGACAGTGTGATGACCATTAAGTTTTGGACCATGGGCTCGCTTGCCGGGACTACCTGGTCTGACTTAGTCCTGCCAACTATAGTAGTAGGATTGGCTTTTCTATTTTTCTCTACTCAGTATCGTGTTTTTAATGCGATGATGATGGGAGATGAGGCTGCTTTAACTTTGGGGATTCCCTTACGCTTCTATTGGTATCTTTATGTGACCATGGTGGCTGTGCTGACAGCAGTCTTAGTGGCAACCTGTGGGATTATTGGATTTGTTGGACTGATTACTCCTCACTTAGCTCGAGGGTTAGTAGGAACGAATTACAGGAGACTTTTTCCCGTTGCGACCTTACTGGGTGCCCTCTTTGTCATATGGGCAGATGTACTCTCTCGTGTCATCATTCCAAACGCAGAGCTACCTATTGGTATTTTCACAGCTTTAGTGGGTGCTCCCTTCTTTATCTACATTGTTGGAGGTAGGCGAAGGGAGGTGAGGGTCTGATATGGACTTGATTTGTCAGGATGTTCACTTTGGACTAGGAGAGAAAAAAATCCTCAAAGGAGTTTCTCTTAAGGTTGAAGGGCACCAATTTCATACGATACTAGGACCAAATGGAAGCGGGAAAACCAGCCTGCTTAAACTCCTTTATCGTCAGGAAAAGGCAAACAAAGGCTTGATAAGCTTAGATGGAAAGCCTCTGGAGCATTGGTCACTCAAAGAAACAGCCAAGCAAATGGCAGTTGTCACTCAGTTTAATCAATTGCAGTTTGATTGTACAGTTGAGGAAATCGTCTTGCTGGGAAGAACGCCTCACCTCTCTTTTTTACAGAAAGAAAAGGAAAGGGATTATGCCCTCGTTCAAGATGCTCTCATCAAGGTGGATATGCTTGAGAAGAAAACTCGTCTCTATTCGTCTCTTTCAGGTGGGGAGAAACAGCGAGTCTTATTAGCACGCGCCTTGGCGCAAGAACCGACTCTCTTGCTCCTGGACGAACCAACCAATCATCTAGATATCAAGTATCAGCTAGACTTACTGGCCATTGTCAAGGATCTCAAGATCAATGTTCTAGCTGTCCTGCATGATATTCAACTTGCTTGTCGCTATTCGGATTATCTCTATCTGATGAAGGAGGGGGAAATCCTTTACCAAGGTACTCCAAAGGAGACCATCACCCCTGAGTCATTGCAAACTGTATATGGAGTTCAAAGTCAGGTTACTTGGACCGAGGATCAGCAAGCTATGATTCACTATTTATAAAAATGAAAAGGAAAACAAGATGAAAAAAACACTAAGCATTTTACTCGTAACAGTAGCTACCCTAACCATGGCAGCTTGTGGTAACACTACTACAGAAAAAGCTACCACACAGTCTAGCACAGAAACAAGTCAAAAGGCTAGCACAGAGACGACTTATCCACTCACGGTCAAGACATATGATGCTAAGGGAAATGAAGTCGAACAAGTCTTTGACAAGGCACCTGAAAAAGTTATCACCAATAATCTTTCAACTACTGAAATCTTATTGGAGCTAGGCTTGAAGGATAAAATTGCTGGCATGCTCAACCCTGACAATGCTGTGACGGACAAATACAAGGACGCGATCGCGACGATTCCTCAAATTGGCGATAAAAAAACAGTCTCACAAGAGACAGTCCTTTCTTATGAACCAGATGCGGTGATGGGTCGAAACATGATGTTTTCTGAAAAATCCTTGGGGACAGTTAGCACTTGGAATGAAAACAAAATCCCAGTCTATACACAAAAAGCCTCTCTCTCAACGATTCAGCAAGATTTAGGAAATATTGTAGAAGATGTCAAAAATCTTGGAATGATTTTCAATGTTCAGGACAAGGCCAATGAGTACGTGGCACAATTACAAGCTAAAATTGACGCTGTTAAGAAAGCAAACCCAGCAAGCCAAGGTGAAAAGAAAAAGGCTTTGATTATGGTTGCTTATAATGATGAAACCTTCGGTGCATACAAGTCTGCTTTGCAAGAAAGCTTGTTGAATCAACTTGGTTATACAAACGTTGCAACGGGAACATCAGGCTTGACCTTGGAAAATCTCGTGTCTATGGATCCTGAGTTGATTATCTATGTGACCAGCGACCGCAATAAAAAATTGGATGCTAACGCAGTAGAGTTGATGAAAGCAAATGAAGTTTTGGAAAACGTTCCTGCAATTAAGAATCAAAAAATCATGACCATCTCTTACGATGAGTTGATGGACTATGGTCCAGCAGTGATTGATTCCCTTGAGAAAATCAATGACTTTATCAATAAATAATGAGTTTGATTGGGAAGGGATTCAAGTTAAGGTCAGTCTTCCTTCGACCTATGCCCCCAATCAAACCTATCCAGCTATTCTCTTGAATGATGGAAACTTGGATTTTCTATCTTCCCTTTCAGAATCTGTGATTTTAGTGGGTTTGACTTCTGAAAATCGCCTAGATGACTACACTCCATGGAAGGCAGCTGCTCTGAGAGAGGGAGCTCCAGATTTTGGCGGTCAGGCAAATGCCTATCATAGTCATTTATTTGGAGGTCTTTTAGATAAGTTGCAGTCGCTTTATCGCCTGGACAAAAATCGCCTTGCTTATGGAGGATACTCACTAGGTGGTTTGGCAGCAGTATACAGTCTTTTCAGCTTTGACAAGGTCTCCTGTGTCTTCTCCATCTGCGGTTCCTTTTGGTATCCTGATTTTACGACTTATTGCAGGGAAGAAAAGGTGAAAAATTTGGACTGTTTACTGTATTTACAGAATGGTCAAACAGAAGGAGCCCATCATACCAATCGCTTGGCTCAAGCACCAGTCTATGCTGAGCAGGTCCATACTAGTCTTCAGAAACGTTATCCGACTGGTCAGTTTGTCTTTGATCCTTATGGACACCATGAGCAAGTGGCTGAACGATTCCTAGCCTTTTCCAGCTGGTTGGCCCCAAAATGGAAAATCAAATAAAAGAATTATCCCTTGGCTTTTTCCAAGGGATAATTGTATTTTTTAACCAAGTTTCTCTCTCTTCTTATCTGGATTCCAGATAAAGCTTGCGATGAAGGTAAAGATAATCGTTAGGATACCAACAATCACAGCAAGGATGAGGGCTGGGATTCGGACAAACCACCAGAGTGGGTTTGGTTTTTTATCATTGTGCCATTGCTTAGTTTCTTCGTCCAAACGTTGGAATTCTGCTTGGATACGGTTTGCAACCATTTCAATCCCTTCATCATTCATTTTCTTGATGTCTGAGATATCGATAGGATTTCCAAAGTTCATATCCACACGTTCACGGCTAACCAAGCCTTTCAAGGTCATAGGACCTGTGTAGGTAACCGGCATGATACGGACCTTAGCCATTTTGGCAATCAAGGCAACTCCACCCTTGACATCATTTGAGTGGCGGCTCCCACTTGGGAACATGATGAGAGAACGGTCGCTTTTTTTGAGGACGTTGATAGGGTACTTGATGGCAGAGGCGTTAGGTTTTTCCCGGTCGATAGGAAAGGCGCCACACATACGGATCCACCAGCCAAAGATGCGGTTGTTAAACAGCTCTTTTTTGGCCATAAAAATGAACTGTTTTGGCTTGGTCGCAAAGGCCATGTAAACAGGATCCCACCAGGTACGGTGAGGTGCGACGAGGATATAGTTTTCGTCTCGGCTAGGGATTTTATTAGTATTGTGATAGTGGGCATTGCCATTGATGGACCACAAGATCAGCATGACTAGTCCACGCAAATAAGTATAAAACATGAGATCTCCTTCGATTGTCTTGCTTTTATTATTATACCTCATCAAAAGACTACTGGCAAACTTTTTCAGTCATCAGTGGATAGTTTTTGGATAGGATTAGAATTCTGCTAGAAAAAATGATATGATAGAATTTATGGATAAAAATATGATAATGGGATTAACCCAAAGAGAAGTCAAGGAAAGACAGGCTCAAGGTTTGGTCAATGACTTTACCGCTTCAGCTAGTACCAGTACTTGGCAAATCTTTAAACGAAATGTTTTTACACTTTTTAACGCTTTGAACTTTGTTATTGCCCTAGCGCTGGCCTTTGTGCAGGCTTGGAGCAATCTGGTCTTCTTTGCCGTTATCTGCTTTAACGCTTTTTCAGGGATTGTGACCGAGCTACGGGCCAAACATATGGTGGACAAGCTCAATCTGATGACCAAGGAAAAGGTCAAAACCCTCCGTGATGGCCAAGAAGTCGCTCTTAATCCGGAAGAATTGGTGCAGGGTGATGTTATTCGCCTGTCTGCTGGAGAGCAGATTCCTAGTGATGCTCTGGTTCTAGAAGGCTTTGCGGAAGTCAATGAAGCCATGTTGACGGGTGAGAGTGATTTGGTGCAAAAGGAAGTGGATGCCTTGCTTTTATCAGGGAGTTTCCTAGCTAGTGGGTCAGTTTTAGCTCAAGTTCACCATGTTGGGGCAGAAAACTATGCTTCCAAACTCATGCTGGAAGCTAAGACAGTGAAACCCATCAACTCTCGTATCATGAAATCGCTGGACAAGCTAGCAGGTTTTACTGGGAAGATTATCATTCCTTTTGGTCTGGCTCTCTTGCTGGAAGCCTTGATTTTAAAAGGCTTGCCTCTTAAGTCGTCCGTTGTAAATTCGTCGACAGCCCTTTTGGGCATGTTGCCTAAGGGAATCGCCCTTTTGACCATTACTTCGCTCTTGACTGCGGTGATTAAGCTGGGCTTGAAAAAGGTCTTGGTGCAGGAGATGTACTCTGTCGAGACCTTGGCGCGCGTGGATATGCTCTGTCTGGACAAAACGGGCACCATCACCCAAGGAAAGATGCAGGTGGAGGCGGTTCTTCCTCTGACGGAAACTTATGGTGATGAGGCTATTACTAACATTCTGACCAGCTACATAGCTCATAGTGAGGATAAAAATCCAACAGCCCAGGCTATTCGCCAGCGTTTCCAAGGTCAGGTTTCCTATCCTATGCTTTCGAATCTTCCTTTCTCAAGCGACCGTAAGTGGGGAGCTATGGAGTTAGAAGGTTTGGGGACGGTTTTTTTAGGGGCACCTGAGATGTTGTTGGACTCTGAAATCCCTGAAGCTAGAGAGGCTCTAGAGAGAGGTTCACGTGTCTTGGTATTAGCCCTTAGTCAGGGAAAACTAGACCACCACAAACCACAGAAACCATCTGATATTCAGGCCCTGGCCTTGCTGGAAATCTTGGATCCCATTCGAGAAGGAGCAGCTGAGACACTAGACTATCTTCGTTCCCAGGAAGTAGGCCTCAAGATTATCTCTGGTGATAATCCAGTCACGGTTTCCAGCATTGCCCAGAAGGCAGGTTTTGCAGACTATCACAGCTATGTTGATTGCTCAAAAATAACGGATGAGGAATTGGTGGCCATGGCTGAGGAGACTGCGATTTTTGGGCGTGTTTCCCCTCATCAAAAGAAACTACTGATCCAAACCCTGAAAAAAGCGGGGCATACAACAGCTATGACAGGGGACGGGGTCAATGATATCCTGGCCCTTCGTGAGGCGGATTGTTCCATCGTGATGGCAGAGGGAGATCCGGCAACACGTCAGATTGCCAATCTAGTTCTCTTGAACTCAGACTTCAATGATGTTCCTGAGATTCTCTTTGAAGGTCGTCGTGTGGTTAATAATATTGCTCACATTGCACCGATTTTCTTGATAAAGACCATCTATTCCTTCCTGTTAGCAGTCATCTGTATCGCCAGTGCTCTTCTAGGACGGTCTGAGTGGATTTTGATTTTCCCCTTCATTCCAATCCAGATTACCATGATTGACCAATTCGTGGAAGGTTTCCCGCCATTCGTTCTGACTTTTGAGAGAAATATCAAACCTGTTGAACCAAACTTCCTCAGAAAATCCATGCTTCGCGCCCTACCAAGTGCCCTCATGGTCGTGTTCAGCGTTCTTTTTGTGAAAATTTTTGGAGCGAGTCAAGGTTGGTCTGAGTTAGAAATCTCAACCCTACTCTATTATCTCCTTGGGTCTATCGGTTTCTTATCCGTATTTAGAGCCTGCATGCCATTCACCCTCTGGCGTGTCCTCTTGATTGTCTGGTCAGTAGGGGGCTTCCTAGCCACAGCTCTTTTCCCAATGATCCAAAAGTTGCTTGAAATTTCGACCTTAACAGGACAAACATTACCTGTCTATGGGGCCATGATGTTAGTCTTTACCGTGATTTTCATTCTAACTAGTCGTTACCAATCCAGAAAATAAAGAAAGACTGCAATCTGTGGATTGCGGTCTTTTTAGGTGCAAGATTGCTAGCTAAAATATGGTATAATAAGAGGTGACAGAGTTTTGGAAAGTGAGAGAAAATGATTTCAAAGAGATTAGAATTGGTGGCGTCCTTTGTGCCACAGGGGGCCGTGTTACTAGATGTGGGGAGTGACCATGCTTATCTGCCTATCGAGTTGGTCGAGAGAGGGCGAATTGAAGGTGCTATTGCAGGCGAAGTGGTGGTTGGCCCCTACCAGTCTGCGATCAAAAATGTAGAGGCCCACGGATTGGAAGAAAAAATCCAAGTTCGTTTAGCCAATGGTTTGGCAGCCTTTGAAGAGGTAGACCAGGTATCGGTCATCACCATCGCTGGTATGGGCGGGCGCTTGATTGCTACGATATTAGAAGAAGGGTTGCAGAAGTTGGCTAATGTAGAACGTTTAATCCTCCAGCCCAATAATCGTGAAGACGACTTGCGCATCTGGTTACAAGACCATGGTTTTCAGATTGCGGCCGAAAGTATTCTAGAAGAGGCTGGCAAATTTTATGAGATTCTAGTGGTGGAAGCGGGACAAATGGAGCTATCAGCCAGTGATGTTCGCTTTGGACCTTTCTTGTCCAAAGAAGTCAGCCCAGTTTTCGTTCAAAAGTGGCAGAGAGAAGTCAGCAAGTTAGAGGTTGCTCTTAGCCAAATCCCAGAAAAAAATCTGGAGGAACGTCAAGTTCTAGCTCATAAAATTCAAGCTATTAAGGAGGTTCTCCATGTTAGCAAGTGAAGTAATCAAAGCGTATGAAGCCTTTTGTCCGCAAGAATTTTCTATGGAGGGGGATAGTCGTGGTCTGCAAATTGGGACTTTAGACAAGGATATCCAAAGAGTTATGGTTGCCCTTGATATTCGTGAAGAGACAGTGGCAGAAGCCATTGAAAAGGATGTGGATTTGATTATCGTCAAGCACGCGCCGATTTTCCGTCCTATCAAGGACTTGGTCGCCAGCCGTCCACAAAATCAGATTTACATCGACCTCATCAAGCATGACATCGCAGTTTATGTCAGTCATACTAATGTTGACATCGTTGAAAATGGCCTCAATGACTGGTTCTGCCAGATGCTGGGTATTGAGGAAACGACTTATCTACAGGAAACAGGCCCAGAACGTGGGATTGGGCGTATTGGTGACATTCAACCACAGACTTTTGGAGCATTTGCTCAGCATGTCAAGCAAGTCTTTGGTCTTGATAGTCTTCGCATGGTGCATTATCAAGATAGTGATTTGCAGAAGCCTATTTCAAGAGTAGCCATATGTGGTGGTAGCGGGCAGTCATTCTATAAGGATGCTTTGGCAAAGGGAGCAGATGTCTACATCACTGGGGATATTTATTACCACACTGCCCAGGATATGTTGTCTGATGGCTTGTTGGCGCTGGACCCGGGCCACTATATCGAAATCCTTTTTGTGGAGAAAATCGCTGCGCTCCTTACTCAATGGAAGGCAGAGAAGGGCTGGACTGTTGATATCTTGCCTAGTCAGGCATCGACTAATCCTTTCCACCATATCTAGTTAGAAGGTGAAGACAATGAAAAAAGTTGCCATTATTGGAGCAGGGATTGTGGGGGCAACAGCTGCCTACTACCTCTCGAAAGAAAGCGACCTAGAGGTGACCGTCTTTGACCATGGACAGGGGCAAGCTACCAAGGCAGCGGCAGGAATTATCAGTCCTTGGTTTTCCAAACGCCGCAATAAAGCCTGGTACAAGATGGCGCGCTTGGGAGCGGACTTTTACGAGGAATTGTTGGCTGATTTAGAAAAGTCAGGACAGGAAATCGACTTTTACCAGCGTTCGGGAGTTTTTCTCTTGAAAAAGGATGAATCCAAGTTAGAAGAACTCTATGAACTAGCACTCCAGCGTAGGGAAGAATCTCCCTTGATAGGTCAATTAGCCATTCTAGACCAAGCGTCTGCAAATGAATTATTCCCTGGCTTGCAGGGATTTGACCGCCTGCTCTACGCTTCTGGTGGAGCGAGAGTAGATGGCCAACTGTTAGTGAATTGTTTGCTAGAAGCCAGTCAGGTCAAGTTGGTCAAAGAGAAAGTGACTTTGACTCCTTTATTATCAGACTACCAGATCGGGGATTGCGTTTTTGATCAGGTCATTTTGGCGACAGGAGCTTGGTTGGGGGACATTTTGGAACCTTTAGGATATGAGGTAGATGTTCGTCCCCAAAAAGGACAACTCCGAGATTATCAGATTTCCAAAGATATGGAAACTTACCCTGTTGTCATGCCAGAAGGGGAGTGGGATTTGATTCCTTTTGCAGGTGGGAAATTGTCCTTAGGCGCTACCCATGAAAACGACATGGGATTTAACTTGACGGTAGATGAAACCTTGCTCCAACAAATGGAGGATGCAGCCTTACCATACTATCCAGCCTTGGCAGAAGCGAAATCATCAGGTGAGCGTGTAGGAATTCGCGCCTATACCAGTGATTTCTCCCCTTTCTTTGGACAGGTGCCAGGCTTAGCGGGTGTTTATGCGGCTAGCGGTCTAGGTTCATCAGGCCTCACAACGGGCCCGATCATCGGGTATCATCTAGCACAGCTGGTCCAAGACAAGGAGTTTACTTTGGACCCAGTAAACTACCCAATTGCAAACTATGTCAAGCGAGTAAAAAGCGAATAAGATTTTACTGAAATTTTAGCAGATAGTTTAGGATGTCAAATGACATTCCCTATCAAAAATGATAAAATAAGAAAAAATAATCCGAGAATCGAGGAAAAAAGATGCAAGAAAAGATTTTGGTAACTGGTGGTGCCGGATTTATCGGAACCCACACTGTTATTGAGTTGATCCAAGCAGGTCATCAAGTGGTTGTGGTGGATAATCTTGTCAACAGCAATCGTAAGAGTTTAGAAGTTGTTGAGAGAATTACAGGAGTTGAGATTCCTTTTTATGAGGCAGATATCCGTGATACTGATACTCTCAGAGATATTTTCAAGCAAGAAGAACCGACTGGTGTGATTCACTTTGCTGGTTTGAAGGCTGTTGGCGAATCAACCCGTATTCCTCTTGCCTACTATGACAACAATATCGCTGGAACTGTCAGCCTTCTAAAAGCTATGGAAGAAAACAACTGTAAGAACATCATATTCAGTTCTTCTGCGACTGTTTACGGAGATCCTCATACAGTTCCAATCTTAGAAGATTTCCCGCTTTCAGTGACCAACCCATACGGTCGTACCAAGCTCATGCTAGAGGAAATTTTGACCGATATCTACAAGGCTGACTCAGAATGGAATGTGGTCTTGCTTCGTTACTTTAACCCAATCGGAGCGCATGAAAGTGGAGACCTAGGAGAAAATCCAAACGGCATTCCAAATAATCTTTTGCCTTATGTTTCACAAGTAGCAGTTGGCAAACTGGAACAAGTACAAGTCTTTGGAGATGATTACGATACAGAAGATGGAACTGGGGTTCGTGACTATATCCACGTTGTCGATTTAGCCAAAGGTCACGTTGCAGCTCTGAAAAAACTCCAAAAAGGTTCAGGTCTAAACATTTATAACCTTGGAACTGGTAAAGGTTACTCCGTTCTTGAAATTATCCAAAATATGGAAAAAGCAGTGGGACGTCCTATTCCTTACCGCATCGTAGAACGTCGCCCAGGTGATATCGCCGCATGCTACTCAGACCCGGCAAAAGCCAAAGCAGAACTGGGCTGGGAAGCAGAACTCGACATCACCCAAATGTGTGAAGACGCATGGCGTTGGCAAAGCAAGCATCCAAATGGATTTGAAGACTAAGATGATGATTTCGATCATTGTCCCATGTCTAAACGAAGAGGAAGTACTTCCTCTTTTTTATCAGTCTGTGGAAGCTCTGCTTCCTGACTTGGGAGCAGAGGTCGAATATGTATTTGTAGACGATGGCTCAAGCGATGGGACCTTGGAGCTTTTGAAGGCCTATCGGGAGCAAAATCCTGCGGTCCGTTATGTCTCATTCTCACGAAATTTTGGGAAAGAGGCAGCCTTATACGCAGGCTTGCAGCATGCAACTGGAGACTTGGTGGTCGTGATGGATGCAGACCTTCAGGATCCTCCTAGTATGCTACTTGAGATGAAAGCCTTACTAGACCAAAATGCAGATATAGACTGTGTTGGGACACGGAGAACTAGTCGGGAGGGGGAACCCTTTTTCCGCAGTTTCTGTGCTGACCTCTTTTACCGCCTCATGCAAAAAATTAGCCCAGTGGCCTTGCCCTCAGGTGTCCGTGATTTTCGCATGATGAGAAGGTCTGTGGTAGATGCTATTTTAACACTGACCGAGTCCAATCGTTTTTCTAAAGGACTCTTTGCCTGGGTGGGTTTTAAAACGCACTATCTTGATTATCCAAACGTTGAACGACAGGCTGGCAAGACCAGTTGGAGTTTTAGACAACTCTTTTTCTACTCGATTGAAGGGATTCTTAACTTTTCAGATTTCCCCTTGAGTATAGCCTTTGTAGCGGGACTTCTATCTTGTTTTCTTTCGTTTGTGATGACATTTTTTGTAGTGTTTCGGACTCTTATCTTGGGAAATCCGACATCTGGTTGGACGTCTTTGATGGCTGTCATTCTCTTTCTTGGAGGGATTCAACTCCTGACAATTGGGATTCTTGGTAAGTATATCAGTAAGATCTATCTGGAAACCAAAAAAAGACCACTCTATCTCGTCAAAGAAAAAAGTGACCTTTCTCTTGTTGAAGGAAAAAAATAACCAAAAAAGACTATAATTTTACCTAGAAATATGCTAAACTAGTAAGTGTGGGAAAAATGAGAAAAAATCAATTATATTTATTTCCTGCTTCCTACGATGGATCTTTTAGGAGTGCACGTGTAGGACAATTTTTGATGGCCTCCAGAACATCGCTGGTCTCAGCGATTTCTCTTTGCAATTCGACTGGATCATCGTAAAATCGAACGATTCCATTATCATGGTAATCAAAGAGTTCAGAATAGGTTTGGCAAAGCCCGCAGGCGATGCACCGTTCGGGTATAAGTGTGACTTTCATATTTATATTGTAATAAGAAAATGTAAAAAAAACAAGGAGTAAGGTATGGAAAAAGAACCGTGGCAAGAAGATATTTACGAAAACAATGAGGAAGAAACAAGATCAGAGCGTCGACACCGGAAACAAAAAGGGAAAGGCGTTGTTGCGAATCGTGTCTTGACAGTTCTAGCTAGCCTCTTCTTTGTAATTGTTGTAGCGATGGTAGTTGTATTGATTTACCTATCAACCGGTGGAAGCAATCGTACATCATCTTTGAAGGACTTCTATGATGCATCGTCTCCTTCTACAAGTTCAAGTTCTAAAGTGGAAGAATCATCATCTTCAAGTAGCAAGGTAGAGGAAACAGCTTCTTCTGAATCAACACCTTCACAGAGCAGTTCGGAAGAGCATACTACAGAGGGTGAAGGAACACTTACAGTACAGCCTGGAGAGGGAGAAGCAGCTCTTGCTCAACGTGCAGGGATTTCCATTGCCCAGCTAGAAGCCCTAAATCCTTCTCACATGTCATCTGGATCTTGGTTTGCCAACCCAGGTGATGTGATTAAGACAAGATAGGAGTCGGTCATGAAGACAATTCAAATTGCTATCGATGGTCCAGCTTCGAGTGGCAAGAGTACGGTCGCAAAGATTGTCGCTAAGGATTTTGGATATACTTATCTCGATACAGGTGCTATGTACCGTGCTGCGACTTATATAGCGCTCAAGCACCAGTTGAATGCAGAAAATGTAGACCAACTTCTTGAGCTTCTTAACCAACACCCCATTAGTTTTGGACGTTCAGAAACAGGTGAGCAACTTGTTTTTGTAGGAGATGTTGATATTACCCATCCGATTCGTGAAAATGAAGTGACCAACAAGGTTTCAAGCATCGCTGCCATTCCTGAGGTGCGTGAGAAACTGGTTTCGCTCCAGCAAGAGATTGCTCAGCAAGGTGGTATCGTCATGGATGGGCGTGATATCGGGACAGTTGTTTTACCACAAGCTGAACTCAAGATTTTCCTAGTGGCTTCTGTTGAAGAAAGAGCAGAGCGTCGTTACAAGGAGAATATTGCTAAAGGGATTGAGACTGACTTGGAAACGTTGAAAGAAGACATTGCTGCGCGTGACTACAAGGACAGTCATCGTGAAACCTCTCCTCTCAAACAGGCTGAGGATGCAGTTTACCTTGACACAACTGGACTAAGTATCCAAGAAGTGGTTGAAAAAATTGAATCAGAAGCAAAAAAATATATGTCCTAGGGACGAGAGGAGCAGACTAAATGAAGCCTGCTCCTTTTCTCTCTTTTGCGCGCGTTTCAAAACAGCCTTTTTGGGAGAATTTTGATAAAATAGTATTATCAATAAAAAGGACGGAAGCATGACAAAGAAAATCATAGCCATTTGGGCCCAAGATGAAAAAGGTGTGATTGGGAAAGAAAATCGTCTCCCTTGGCATTTGCCAGCAGAGTTGCAACATTTTAAGGAAACGACTTTAAATCATGCTATACTGATGGGACGAGTGACCTTTGATGGTATGGGACGTCGTCTGCTTCCAAAACGGCAAACCCTGATTTTAACGCGCAATAGCGAAGAAGTTATAGATGGGGCGCTCGTATTTCAAGATGTGGAGTCTGTTTTAGCGTGGTATCAGAGTCAGGAAAAAAATCTCTATATCATTGGCGGAAAGCAGATTTTTCAGGCTTTTGAGCCTTATTTAGATGAAATTATCGTGACGCAGATTCATGCTCAGGTGGAGGGAGATACCTATTTCCCTGAGGAGTTTGACTTATCTCGTTTTGAGACGGTTGCAAGCAAATCTTACACCCGAGATGAGAAAAACGACTATGATTTTACCATCGAATACCGAGATAGAAAGGAAGTCTAATGGAGCGCAGTATATTTGGATTTTTTACAGCTTTTTTGTGTGTGATCTGTATTTTGACTGGAGCACAGGCTTTTCGTAAGAAGCGCTATGGACTGTCTGCCTTACTCTGGTTGAATGCTTTTACCAATCTGGTCAACAGTGTCCACGCTTTTTATATGACCTTATTTTAGATAGAATGATAAATTAGAATGGAAGGAAATCATGCCTACAAATAGGAAAAATGATATGATGGTTTATTGCTCATTTTGTGGCAAAAGCCAAGAAGAAGTAAAGAAAATAATCGCTGGGAACAACGCCTTTATCTGTAATGAATGTGTGGAGTTGGCCCAGGAAATCATTCGGGAGGAGTTGGCTGAGGAAGTCTTGGCAGACTTGTCTGAAGTACCAAAACCAATCGAACTCCTCAATATCTTGAATCACTATGTGATTGGTCAGGATCGTGCCAAACGTGCCTTGGCAGTGGCTGTATACAATCACTACAAACGCATCAATTTCCACGATACGCGTGAAGAGTCTGAAGATGTGGATTTGCAGAAGTCAAACATCTTGATGATTGGCCCAACGGGTTCTGGGAAAACTTTCTTGGCTCAAACCTTGGCTAAGAGCTTGAACGTGCCTTTTGCTATCGCAGATGCGACAGCTCTGACTGAGGCTGGGTATGTGGGTGAGGACGTGGAAAACATCCTCCTGAAACTCTTGCAGGCTGCTGACTTTAATATCGAACGTGCAGAACGCGGGATTATCTACGTGGATGAAATTGACAAAATTGCCAAGAAGAGCGAGAATGTGTCTATCACACGTGACGTTTCGGGTGAAGGGGTGCAGCAAGCCCTTCTCAAGATTATCGAGGGAACCGTTGCTAGCGTGCCGCCTCAGGGTGGACGCAAACACCCGCAACAAGAGATGATTCAGGTGGATACCAAAAATATCCTCTTCATCGTGGGTGGTGCTTTTGATGGTATCGAAGAAATCGTTAAACAACGTCTGGGTGAAAAAGTCATCGGATTCGGCCAAAATAACAAGGCGATTGATGAAAACAGCTCATACATGCAAGAAATCATCGCAGAAGACATTCAAAAATTCGGTATTATCCCTGAGTTGATTGGACGCTTGCCTGTCTTTGCTGCTCTTGAGCAATTGACGGTCGATGACTTGGTTCGCATCTTGAAAGAACCAAGAAATGCCTTGGTGAAACAATACCAAACCTTACTTTCTTATGATGACGTTGAGTTGGAATTTGACGACGAAGCCCTTCAAGAAATTGCCAATAAGGCTATTGAACGCAAAACTGGTGCGCGTGGTCTTCGCTCAATCATCGAAGAAACCATGCTAGATGTTATGTTTGAAGTGCCAAGTCAGGAAAATGTGAAATTGGTCCGCATCACGAAAGAAGCTGTCGATGGAACGGAAAAACCAATCCTAGAAACAGCCTAGAGGAGACTATGGAAATCAATACACACAATGCTGAAATCCTGCTCAGTGCGGCAAACAAGTCCCACTATCCGCAGGATGAACTGCCAGAGATTGCCCTTGCAGGGCGTTCAAATGTTGGCAAGTCTAGCTTTATCAACACCATGCTCAACCGCAAAAATCTTGCTCGTACATCAGGAAAACCTGGTAAAACTCAGTTGCTCAACTTCTTTAACATTGATGACAAGATGCGTTTTGTGGATGTACCAGGTTACGGCTATGCCCGCGTTTCCAAAAAGGAGCGTGAAAAGTGGGGGCGCATGATTGAGGAGTACCTGACGACTAGGGAAAATCTCCGTGCGGTTGTCAGTTTGGTGGATCTCCGCCACGACCCGTCAGCAGATGATGTGCAGATGTACGAATTTCTCAAGTATTATGAGATTCCGGTTATCATCGTTGCGACCAAGGCGGACAAGATTCCCCGTGGTAAGTGGAACAAGCACGAATCAGCAATCAAAAAGAAATTAAACTTTGACCCAAGTGACGACTTCATCCTCTTTTCATCTGTTAGCAAGGCAGGGATGGATCAGGCTTGGGATGCAATATTAGAAAAATTGTGAGGGAAAGAAATGGCAAAAACAATTCATACAGACAAAGCTCCAAAAGCAATCGGACCTTATGTTCAAGGGAAAATCGTTGGCAATCTTTTGTTTGCTAGCGGTCAAGTTCCCCTATCTCCTGAAACTGGAGAAATTGTAGGAGAAACGATCCAAGAACAGACAGAACAAGTCTTGAAAAATATTGGTGCTATTTTGGCAGAAGCAGGAACAGACTTTGACCATGTTGTCAAAACAACTTGTTTCTTGAGCGATATGAATGACTTTGTTCCTTTTAACGAGGTTTACCAGACTGCCTTTAAAGAGGAGTTCCCAGCTCGTTCAGCTGTAGAGGTTGCACGTCTTCCTCGTGATGTAAAAGTCGAAATTGAAGTGATCGCAGAGATTGGATAAGCTAGTTGAAGTTTGGCTCTGCCAAACTTTTTTTGATATAAGGAGAGATAGATGACAAAGAAACAACTTCACCTGGTGATTGTGACAGGGATGAGTGGCGCAGGGAAAACGGTAGCCATTCAGTCCTTCGAAGATTTGGGATATTTTACCATTGACAATATGCCGCCAGCCCTCTTGCCAAAGTTTTTGCAGTTGGTAGAGACCAAGGACGATGACCACAAACTGGCCTTGGTAGTCGATATGCGTAGTCGTTCCTTCTTTTCAGAGATTCAGGCTGTTTTGGATGAATTGGAAAACCAAGATGATTTGGACTTCAAAATCCTCTTTTTAGACGCAGCAGATAAGGAATTGGTAGCCCGTTACAAGGAAACCAGACGGAGTCACCCACTTGCTGCAGATGGTCGAATTTTAGATGGCATTAAGTTGGAACGTGAACTTTTGGCACCTTTGAAAAACATGAGCCAAAATGTGGTGGATACGACAGAACTCACCCCACGTGAACTTCGTAAAACCATTGCTGAGCAATTTTCAGACCAAGAACAAGCCCAGTCTTTCCGTATCGAGGTCATGTCTTTTGGATTCAAGTATGGTATTCCTATCGATGCAGACTTGGTCTTTGATGTCCGTTTTTTGCCAAATCCATACTACCTTCCGGAACTCCGCAATCAGACAGGTGAGGATCAAGCAGTTTATGACTATGTGATGAATCATGAAGAGTCTGAAAGTTTCTATCAGCACTTACTCGCTTTGATTGAACCCATTTTGCCAAGTTACAAAAAAGAAGGCAAGTCTGTTTTAACCATTGCAGTAGGATGTACAGGTGGACAGCACCGTAGTGTTGCCTTTGCAAAACGAATCGCTGAGGACCTTGCTAAAAACTGGCCTGTCAATGAAAGCCATCGTGACAAAGACAGAAGAAAGGAAACGGTAAACCGTTCATGAGAAAACCAAAGATAACGGTAATTGGTGGAGGAACAGGTATCCCCGTCATTTTGAAAAGCTTGCGAGAAAAGGATGTTGAGATTGCAGCCATCGTAACGGTAGCTGATGATGGTGGATCTTCTGGTGAGCTAAGAAAGAATATCCAACAGCTGACACCACCAGGTGATCTCCGTAATGTCCTTGTGGCCATGTCAGATATGCCCAAGTTTTATGAGAAGGTTTTTCAGTACCGTTTCTCAGAAGAGGCCGGAGCATTTGCGGGTCATCCACTGGGGAATATCATCATAGCAGGGCTCTCTGAAATGCAAGGGTCCACTTATAATGCCATGCAGCTGCTAAGTCTCTTTTTCCACACAACAGGAAAAATCTACCCCTCAAGCGATCAGCCTTTGACACTGCATGCAGTCTTTAAAGACGGTTCAGAGGTGGCGGGTGAGAGCCATATTGCAGATCATCCAGGAATGATTGACCATGTCTATGTGACCAATACCCTGGATGATGAAACACCCCAAGCCAGCCGTCGAGTAGTCAATACTATTCTAGAGAGTGACATGATTGTCTTGGGGCCTGGTTCCCTCTTTACATCGATTTTGCCAAATATTGTCATTGAGGAGATCGGGCAGGCTCTCTTGGAGACTAAGGCGGAGATCGCCTATGTCTGCAATATCATGACCCAGCGTGGGGAAACAGAGCACTTTTCAGACAGTGACCACGTGGAAGTCCTCCATCGACACTTAGGTCGGCCTTTTATTGATACGGTCTTGGTTAATATCGAAAAGGTTCCTAGAGAATACATGGATACCAACCGTTTTGATGAGTATTTGGTTCAGGTAGAGCATGACTTTGCTGGTCTTTGCAAACAGGTTCCCCGTGTGATTTCATCCAACTTCCTTCGTTTGGAAAATGGAGGAGCCTTCCATGATGGCGATTTGATTGTAGATGAATTGATGCGCATCATACAGGTGAGAAAATGAGTTTTACAGTTGCAGTAAAAGAGGAAATTCTTGGTCAACACCATCTCAGTCGTCATGAATTATCAGCCATCATCAAGATGTCTGGCAGTATCGGTCTCTCGATTTCTGGCCTGACCTTGT
The DNA here is from genome assembly GCF_006175905.1 of Streptococcus oralis. Taxonomy (GTDB): domain Bacteria; phylum Bacillota; class Bacilli; order Lactobacillales; family Streptococcaceae; genus Streptococcus; species Streptococcus oralis_BG. The sequence goes on along the minus strand of NZ_SSNB01000003.1, from coordinate 406,464 downwards.
CCGTCGTGACCGAAAATGCCAAGCTAGCTCGGCATCTCTATGAGTCTTTTCTCCATTTTTATGACATCAAGTCAGAAATTCGTCACCATCAGAGAAGCAATCTTCGTAAGAACCGTGTCTATACGGTCTATACCGATGAGAGGGTGCAGGAGCTTTTAGCTGATTTGCGGCTTGCGGATTCCTTCTTTGGTTTGGAGACGGGCATTGATCCTGACATCTTAGCAGATGAGGAGGCTGGACGTGCTTACTTATGTGGGGCCTTTCTGGCAAATGGTAGCATCCGAGATCCGGAGTCTGGCAAGTACCAGTTGGAGATCAGTTCCGTTTATCTGGACCATGCCCAAGGATTGGCCTCTCTCCTTCAGCAGTTTTTGTTGGATGCCAAGGTTATTGAGCGAAAGAAAGGTGCAGTTACCTATCTCCAACGTGCAGAGGACATCATGGATTTCTTGATTGTGATTGGGGCCATGCAGGCGCGTGATAACTTTGAGCGTGTCAAGATTTTGCGTGAAACCCGTAACGATCTCAATCGCGCCAATAACGCTGAAACAGCCAATATCGCTCGAACGGTTTCTGCCAGTATGAAGACCATCAACAATATCAGTAAAATCAAAGATAGAATGGGTTTGGAAAATTTACCCGTGGATTTGCAAGAGGTAGCACAGTTGCGGATTCAGCATCCAGACTATTCTATTCAGCAGTTGGCAGATAGCCTGAGCAATCCCTTGACCAAAAGTGGTGTCAACCACAGACTCAGAAAAATAAACAAGATTGCAGATGAACTATAAAACCACGAATCGTTGATTCGTGGTTATTTTCTTGAAGTTATTAAATGTGTGAGAGACATTTTAAAGGAGACCTACTCCATAAGCTATGGTATACTATAGATGAATTATACTATAGAGTAAAGGAGGCACCATGAAAAAACCTAAAAAAAGTATGATTATTTTATTCAGTATTTTAGCAGTGATTGGAATCACAATAGGAGGTTGTAGCATGCACCAATATCAAAAGAAACAGGAAATGATTGCCATCGCAACAAGCGATGAGGCGAGAAAGGTTTATGAAGAATATTTAAAGAAAGAAGATCCAAAAGCACTCACAGAAGAAGGTATTATTAAAAGTTATGAGATTGATGAAGAAAAACTTTCCTATAATCCAATGGGAGGTTTGATTGTACGGTTACTCTTGAACGAAAAAAAAGATCTTCGAATGAATTTTAACTTAATAGATAATGGAGATGGAACCTATAGCACAGCTTACTATGGCTATTCTAGGGAATTAAATAAACTTTTGAAAGAAGAAAAAAATGAATGAGCAATATGTAAACGATAAAAATCTTCAAATAGCAATGACAGAGCATGACTCTGAAATGAATTTAGATCATGTTGTCAAAACTCAAAGTGGAGATCAAATTGGCACTGTCACTCAAGTCTACAACAATACTACAGGAGCGGGCGAGCAGGTTTATGCGGTTGTAAAAAATCCCAATGAAAAAGCTGAGGATGTAGAGGAAAGTTATGCTATACTATGAGTAAGTTAGTACCTAATTCATTGATAGGATAGCATAAAGGAGGCACCATGAAAAAACCTAAAAAAAGCATGATCATTTTATTCAGTATTTTAGCAGTAATTGGAATCACAATAGGAGGATGTAGCATGCACCAATACCAAAAGAAACAAGAAATGATTGCCATCGCAACAAGCGATGAGGCGAAAAAGGTTTATGAAGAATATTTGAAGAAAGAAGATCCACATGCTTTTACTGAAAAAGGATTCATACATTCTTATCAAGTGAAACAAGATTCATTAAGTTATAATCCAATGGGTGGGCTGATGGTTTCTTTAATAATCAATAATGATGATGAAATGCTTGTGGATTATAATTTAATTGAAAAGTCTGACGGAGATTATACTTCAGCATTTTATGGAAGTACACCTAAATTTTGGCAGACTCGTGATAAATATTATAAAAAAGAGGAATGATAGTTATGCCGGAAAAATATATTAACGATCCTCATCTTCAGATAGCAATGACAGAGTACCAACCTAACATGAAAGAAGATAAATATGAGGTTAATACTCAGTATAATCAAAATGTAGGTTATGTCACCCAAGTCTACAACAATACTACAGGAGCGGGCGAGCAGGTTTATGCAGTTGTAAAAGTCCCAATAAAAAAGCTGAGGATGTAGAGGAAAATTATGCTATACTATGAGTAAGTTCATTTCTAATTTATTGATAGGATAGCATAAAGGAGGCACCATGAAAAAACCTAAAAAAAGTATGATTATTTTATTCAGTATTTTAGCAGTAATTGGAATAGCAGTAGGAGGATGTAGCATGCACCAATACCAAAAGAAACAAGAAATGCTTGCCATCGCGACAAGTGATGAGGCGAAGAAAATATATGAAAGCCATATGAAAGCATTGGATCAAAATGCCTTAACTGACGATGGTGTTATTAAATCATATGAAATTGATAATGAAAGCCTATATTACAATCCCATGGGAGGAATGGAGGTTACAGTTTATGTGAATCATGATAAAGATTTGGAATTTCAATTTGGGATCATTGAAGATAATGAAGGTATTTTAAAATCTAGTGGTTATATATATTCAGGGAAATTAGCAAAACTTCTTGGAGAATAGAGTTATGGAAAAAGAATATGTCAATGATAAACAACTTCAGATAGCTATGACAGAATATAGAAATTTAAAGTTGGATAATATTGCTAGAACTCCTAACAATGACATTCTTGGTACTGTCACCCAAGTCTACAACAATACTACAGGAGCGGGCGAGCAGGTTTATGCAGTTGTAGAAAATTCTGATGAAGAAGCTGAGGATGTAGAGGAAAATTATGCTATACTATGAGTGAGTTCATTCCTAATTTATTGATAGGATAGCATAAAGGAGGCACCATGAGAAAACCCCAAAAAAGTATGATTATTTTATTCAGTTTTTTAGCAGTGATTGGAATCACAATAGGAGGTTGTAGCATGCACCAATACCAAAAGAAACAGGAAATGATTGCCATCGCAACAAGCGATGAGGCGAAAAAGGTTTATGAAAATCATATGAGGGCAAATGATCCTAAAGCATTAACAAAAGATGGAATCATTAAATCATATGATATTGATACAGAAACTTTAGAGTATAATCCAATGGGAGGGCTAATGGTAAGGATATACTTTAATAAAGATAAGGAATTAGATTTTCACTTTGGCTTAATAAAAGATGATTCAGGTAATTATGAATCTTATGGATATACTGTATCACCTAAATTATCATCTATGTTAAAGGAATCTAAAAAATGAGAAAGTATGTCGATGATTCAAATCTTCAGATTGCAATGACTGAATATAACGATAACTCAATTAATCGTGAGGTTAAGGATCAATATGATCGAAGTGTTGGTACTGTCACCCAAGTCTACAACAATACTACAGGGGCGGGCGAGCAGGTTTATGCAGTTGTAGAAAATCCTAATGAAAAAGCTGAGGATGTACAGGAAGTAACGGTCCTCTTTCGTGGTTCTACGGGTCCAGATCATATTTTGAATGAAGCACCAGATGTCTGGAATGACTGGGCAGAAAATGATGCAGTTATAGCCAAGAGAATTGTAATGCAAAGCAATCCCAGCGACCGAGACAATTCTACCGAGCAGCTAAAGGCTTCTGCCAGAGCTTTAAAAGATGTCATGGAAAAATATCCTAATGCCAAGATTAACATCTATGGGCATTCTCTTGGATCTATGGATGCTCAGTATGCTATGGCTGACCTAGAAGCGGCCCAAATCGAGCGAATCCAACAGGCTTATATTTACAACGGCCCTGATATCTATCGAATCCTTAGCCCTAAACAGAGAAAAATTGTCGATCAGATTAAAGGACGTATCTACAACTATGCTGACCCTAAAGATAAGATTAGTATGGTTGGTAGAGATCCTGCCAAGGGCAGTATCGGTTCTGTAGGTATGGTTTATTATGTAGATAGTGAACAAGAAGATTTTGTAAATCAGCATATGACCTATGGTTATCGCTTGGATAAGGATGGGAAAATAAAAATTCTCTCCAATACCAGTACAGTCGCATATAATAGCTTTCTGGTTAAAATGGAGAGTTTCAAAAGACTTAAGAAGAGTCTATCTTCTGATGGGTTTACATCTGATGAGCGAATCTTTCTCGACTCTGAACAAGCTAAGATTACGGCATCAGGCATTTCCCATATTGTAACAGAAGAACTAGATGTTCTCAAAAAAATATATAATGATGGGGTTCGAGATGCGAGTGAAGTGCTTGTATCTTGCAGTAATGTTCCTTGGGGCTTTATCCTAAGTCCGTATGAAACTGAGGTTGCCTATTCTGATGGCGGAGTGAATTATGAAACAACTATTGGTGTCATTCAAAAGAGGTTTACTCCAGTTCTTGATACTGCGAAACAATTAGAGAAAGATTTTACAGAATTAGAAAAGCAAATCAAAAACGGTATTCAGAAGAAATTAGATGAAGATAGAGAATTAGCTAGTAAATTTAGTCAGTGGGAGAGTTTATTATGATTCAGGATGACATCTGGAAAAAGCGCCAGCGTATTGAAGAATGTGAGGATGACTATCGGCGATCTTGTAAAAAGATTGAAAAGCAGTATGAGGAAGCCAACTATAAATTTCAACAGTTGCGTCATATGATTGAAGAAAAGCATCAAATTATTTCTCATTCCTTAGACCAACTAGGCGGAGACACAACTGAATGGCGTTATCAATCCAATCGACTAGCATCCAACTTTAGTCAGCAAATCGAGATGGCGTATAGAAATAGACAAAGACAACTCGAACAAGAAGAATTGGAGCTCGAACAGGATTACAAGCGGGAACACCGTCTCTTAGAAGATGAGCTTGCCAGAGCTCAGGAGCAAAAAAGACGCTTAGAAGAACGAGGTTAACGATAATGGCGAATGTATTTGATTATATTAATGATTTTTTCGCGGGAGGAGAGGAGGCTCTAAGAAATATTGAAAAAGAGTTGGAACGATCATTTATAAAAAACATCTTGGCTCCAGCAAAAAAAGCTCGTATTTCCACTATAAAAAAAGATACAGAAAAATATATGAAGATCTCTCTATTAAGTGCTCAAGAAAGTTTGAAAGAAGTTTCGAAAAACATTGATAGTTCGATGAAGGGAGAATTTTCTACAAAAGTAGTTGAAACTATAGAAACGAAAAGTAAAGAATATCCAAAAGCTTTAAATGGTACAAAGTAGACTTTTGCTTTTTAAAGTAAAACTCCAGTAAGTTGCTTTTTTATAGCAGAAGAACTATAAAACCACGAATCAGTTGATCCGTGGTTCTTTTCTTATAAACTGGTTGAGTGTTTGGGTTGCACTTTTTGCTCAGGGTCAATGTAGTTGATAGCATTGTTAACGGCAGTTGGTGCTTCACCCAGTCCTGTCGCAATCAAATCAATCTTACCTTCATAGTAGCAGCAGTCGCCGATAGCATAGATACCTGCTTGGCTAGATTCTTGCTTGCTATTGACGATAATCTTGTGACGGTTGAGGCCCAGCCCCCAATTTTTAAGATTGCCAACAGATGATTTGAAACCATAGTTGACAAAGAGGTGGTCTACTTCGATAGTTTCGGTTTCATCTGCTTTGACTTTGGTGATTTCTAGTTTGTCGAGTGTTTTACCATCTCCAAGGAGTTGGCTAGGGACGAACGGTGTCTTGATGGTCACAGATGATTCTTGTAGGGCTTGGACACTGTGTTCCAAAGCGCGGAAGTTATCTCGACGGTGAACGAGAGTAGTTGGGGCAATTTTTTCAAAAGCCAATGCCCAGTCAACTGCTGAGTCTCCTCCACCAAGGATGGTCACTTTCTTACCAGCGTATTGCTGGATATTGGAAACGTGGTAGTGGATATTTTCATAGTCCTCAACACCGTCTAATTCGAGCGGACGTGGTTTAAAGGCACCACCCCCCATAGCAATGATGACGGTTTTAGTCAGGTGATTTCCCTTGTTGGTTGTAATGCTAAATCCTTCATCTTGTTTCTCAATCTCAAGAACCGTTTCGTTGAGGTGAACAGGTGTTTCAAAGCCATCTAGCTGCTCAAGCAAGCGATTGGTCAGCTCTTCCCCAGTTAAGTTTGGAAAACCTGGCACATCAAGGATTTGCTTTTCAGGGTAGAGGATGGCAGGCTGACCACCGAGCTGGGGAAGGGAGTCGATGATTTGGACTTTAGCTTGGCGTAGGTGGGCGTAAAAGGCAGCAAAGAGGCCGACAGGACCGCCCCCTACAATGGTAATATCATAGAGTTGAGACATGATTTCTCCTTCGTTTTTTCTAGTCAGTTTATTGTATCATAATTTTGCTTAATTTAAAATGAAGTAGGATGGGGAAAAAATGAGCAGAAAATGGTATAATAGTACGGAAAGTGTTTTGACAGGGAGGAGGCCAGGGATGAATTTTCAACCATTATCCAATTTGCAATACTGGACGAGTTTGTTTTCAAGCCCTTGGACAATAGTCACTAATCTGATAGATATTCTCATTGTGACTTATATTTTATATCATTTTACCAAAGCGATTGCAGGGACCAAAATCATGATTTTGGTGCGGGGAGTTCTGGTCTTTATTTTAGGTCAGATTCTGTCCAATATGATTGGTTTGACGACCATTTCCTGGTTGATCAATCAGATCATCACATATGGGGTTATCGCAGCGGTAGTTATCTTTTCACCAGAGATTCGGACTGGTTTGGAACGATTGGGTCGAGCTACTGATTTCTTCTACAATGCCCCTATTAGTGCGGAAGAGCAAATGGTTCGTGCCTTTGTCAAATCAGTCGAGTACATGAGCCCCCGTAAGATTGGTGCTCTGGTAGCAGTTCAGCGCGTGAGAACCTTGCAGGAATATATCTCAACTGGGATTCCTCTAGATGCTAAGATTTCTTCTGAGTTATTGATTAATATCTTTATCCCCAATACTCCCTTACACGATGGAGCAGTCATTGTCAGAGAAGATCGGATTGCCGTAACTTCAGCCTACCTACCCCTGACTGAAAATACTGGAATTTCCAAGGAGTTTGGGACACGTCACAGGGCTGCGATTGGTTTGTCGGAAGTATCGGATGCTCTTACCTTTGTGGTTTCTGAGGAAACAGGTGGAATCTCAATCACCTATAATGGAGTCTTTAAGCATGATTTGACCTTAGAAGAGTTTGAAGCTGAATTGAGAAGAATCTTACTTCCAGCATCAGAGGAGAAACAAGGTCTGAAAGAGCGTTTGCTAGGAGGATTGAAACATGAGAAAAAATAGTCTTTATATTATTTCTTCCTTCTTTTTCGCCTGCATCCTCTTTGTCTATGCGACTTCAACAAACTATCAGAATAGCAATAGTGCCAGACAAGTGCGGACAGAAACCTACACCAATACGGTCCTTAATGTTCCAATCGATATTCAGTATGACAGCGACCAGTACTTTATCAGTGGTTTTACATCTGAAGTGACTGTCTTTCTGACAGGGTCAAACAGAGTTGCTTTAGCGAGTGAAATGCAGGAAAGCACTCGGAAATTCAAGGTCAAAGCTGACTTAACCAATGCCAGTGTAGGAACCATCGAAGTTCCTCTAACCATTGAAAATCTGCCTAGCGGTTTGACAGCTGTTGCAACTCCGCAAAAGATAACAGTCAAGGTCGGTAAAAAAGCAAAACGAGACAATGTAATCGTTGTGCCGGAGATTGACCCTAGTCAGATAGATTCTCGGGTCAAAATCGACAAAGTAACTGTGTCAGATGAAAAAGTAACGGTTATTAGTGACGAGGAGACTCTCTCTAGAGTAGATCGTGTCATTGCCATCTTACCGACTAGTGAACGGATAACAGGTAACTATTCAGCCTCTGTTCCACTACAAGCAGTTGATAAAAATGGAAATGTCTTGCCAAGCGTCATTATGCCATTTGATACTACAATGAAAATTACAACCAAAACAGTATCGTCTAGCTCGAGTTCTTCGTCAACGACCTCGTCAACGGGCTCTTCAACCAGCAGTTCGTCTTCAACGAGTTCAGAAACGAAACCAGACTCGTCTAAACAGGACTAAATAAAATAGTAGAAAAGGATGATAAATAAAATGGGTAAATATTTTGGGACCGATGGAGTCCGTGGAGAAGCAAACGTAGAATTGACGCCAGAATTGGCCTTTAAACTGGGACGTTTTGGTGGTTATGTTCTTAGCCAACACGAAACAGAAGCCCCTAAAGTTTTTGTAGGACGTGATACACGTATCTCAGGAGAAATGTTAGAATCAGCCCTAGTGGCAGGTCTTCTCTCTGTAGGGATTCACGTCTACAAACTCGGTGTCCTTGCAACACCAGCAGTAGCTTACTTGGTTAAAACGGAGGGAGCCAGTGCAGGTGTCATGATTTCCGCAAGTCACAACCCAGCCCTTGATAATGGAATTAAATTCTTTGGTGGGGATGGCTTCAAACTTGATGATGAAAAAGAAGCAGAAATCGAAGCCTTGCTAGATGCTACAGAAGACACCCTTCCTCGTCCAAGTGCCGAAGGATTGGGAACTTTGGTAGATTATCCAGAAGGCTTGCGTAAGTATGAAGGTTACCTTGTTTCAACTGGAACGCCTCTTGAAGGAATGAAAGTGGCCTTGGACACAGCAAACGGTGCAGCGTCTACGAGTGCTCGTCAAATCTTTGCAGACCTTGGGGCTCAAATAACTGTTATTGGTGAGACACCAGATGGTCTTAACATCAACTTGAATGTGGGTTCTACACATCCAGAAGCTCTTCAAGAAGTGGTCAAAGAAAGCCAGTCAGCTATCGGTTTGGCCTTTGACGGAGACAGTGACCGATTGATTGCCGTTGATGAAAATGGTGATATCGTCGATGGTGATAAGATCATGTATATCATCGGGAAATACCTTTCTGAAAAAGGCCAGTTAGCTCAAAACACCATCGTAACAACCGTCATGTCTAATCTTGGCTTCCATAAGGCCTTGGAGAGTGCTGGTATTAACAAGGCAGTGACTGCTGTTGGTGACCGCTATGTCGTTGAAGAAATGAGAAAATCAGGCTACAATCTTGGTGGTGAACAATCAGGTCACGTTATCTTGATGGATTACAATACAACTGGTGATGGTCAATTATCAGCTGTTCAATTGACTAAGATCATGAAAGAAACAGGCAAGAGCTTGTCTCAACTAGCATCAGAAGTGGCGATTTACCCACAAAAACTGGTCAATATCCGAGTGGAAAATGCCATGAAAGAAAAAGCCATGGAAGTACCAGCTATCAAAGCAATCATCGAAAAGATGGAAGAAGAGATGGCTGGCAATGGCCGTATCCTTGTCCGCCCAAGTGGAACAGAACCCCTCTTGCGTGTCATGGCAGAAGCGCCAACAACAGAAGAAGTCAACTACTATGTCGATACTATTGCTGCTGTGGTTAAAGATGAAATCGGTATTGACTAAAGCCTAGAAAACTAGATGAAATGATAAAAATGTGGTACAATTGCATAGTAAATTGTAGCAATGGGAGAGAAAAATGAATCTTAAAAGAGAACAAGAATTTGTTAGCCAGTATCACTTTGATGCTCGTAACTTTGAATGGGAAAATGAAAATGGAGCTCCTGAAACCAAGGTAGACGTTAACTTTCAGTTACTCCAACACGACCAAGAAAACCAAGTGACTTCGCTTGTTGTTATCTTGAGTTTCATGATTGTCTTTGATAAATTTGTCATCAGCGGAACAATTTCCCAAGTGAACCATGTGGAAGGCCGTATTGTCAACGAACCAAGCGAATTTAACCAAGAAGAAGTCGAAACCTTGGCACGTCCATGTTTGAACATGCTCAACCGTTTGACTTATGAAGTAACAGAAATCGCCTTGGATCTTCCAGGGATCAATTTGGAGTTTTAGTCATGAAATTAGCTGTCATTACAGATTCTTCAGCCTATTTAGGGGAGAAGACGCTGCAAAGAGAGAATCTTTTTATCTTGGATATTCCTGTCAATATTGATGGAGAGGAGTATGTTGAAGGTGTCAATCTGACTGCTGAGGAATTTTATCAAAAAATGGCTCAGTCTGTAGAATTGCCTAAAACTAGTCAACCAAGTATTGCCAAATTGGATGAGATTCTTAGTTCTTTGAAAGATGAGGGTTATACCCATGTCTTGGGACTATTTCTTTCGTCAGGAATTTCAGGTTTTTATCAGAACATCCAATACATGTTGGAAGAGTATGATGGCTTGACCATTGCCTTTCCAGATACCCATATCACAAGTTCCCCTCTAGGATTTATGGTAGAGAGTGCCTTTGAGTGGGCAGAACAAGGTGATGATTTTGCCCAGATTCAGGAGAAATTGGCTATCCAAATCGCTGATAATTCAGCCTTTATCATAGTAGATGACCTCGACCACTTGGTTAAGGGAGGACGTTTGTCAAATGGAGCAGCTATCTTAGGAAATCTCCTCAGTATCAAGCCTATTCTTTACTTTAATGACCAAGGAGTGATTGAAGTTTACGAAAAAGTTCGTACAGAAAAGAAAGCAATCAAACGTTTGGTGGAAATCATCAAGGAGTTGACAAAAGATGGGAACTACCGTATAACAGTCATTCATGGGAACGCTCCTCAAAAGGCAGCGGATTTACGTCAGCTTTTGATGGAGAGTGGTGTGACTGCTGAAATTCCAATTGTTAGCTTTGGTAGTGTCATTGGGACCCACCTTGGAGAAGGTAGTATCGCCTTGAGCTATACACCAATCGTCTAAATTGTTCTTGCAGGCTTTGTATCTTAGAAATTGAACACAACCTACCTGCCTCTTGAAAAAAGATGCCTGTCTTGCCTTTCGTAGAAAGTCAGCGCCATTCCCTATTTTTCATGGGCAGCTAACGTCCTTTGTATCTTGATAATTGAACACGCCTGGAACCCTATGTGAAAAAGATAGTTCTTCCAAGGAGTAGACACTCCTTGATCAGAACACCTATTTTCACTTTGTGTTCTTACAGACTTTGTATCTTAGACAGGAGTAGAGATGAGTATTCGAGTAATTATTGCCGGTTTTAAGGGAAAGATGGGCCAAGCTGCTTGTCAGATGGTCTTGGCTGATCCAGACTTGGACTTGGTCGCAGTTTTGGATCCTTTTGAGTCTGAGTCAGAGTGGCAGGGGATTCCTGTCTTCAATGATAAGGCTGACTTGGCTGGTGTTGAAGCGGATGTTTGGGTAGATTTTACTACACCAGCCGTTGCCTACGAAAATACACGCTTTGCTCTTGAAAATGGCTTTGCTCCAGTAGTTGGAACAACAGGCTTTACTAGTGAAGAAATTGCAGAACTAAAAGCATTTTCCCGTGAACAAGATTTGGGTGGCTTGATTGCCCCTAACTTTGCCTTGGGGGCTGTCTTGCTTATGCAATTTGCGACGCAGGCTGCCAAATATTTCCCAAATGTGGAGATTATCGAGCTCCATCATGACAAGAAAAAAGATTCTCCGAGTGGAACAGCCATTAAAACAGCTGAGTTGATGGCAGAAGTTCGAGAGTCTATCCAACAAGGTGCGCCTGATGAGGAAGAATTGATTGCTGGTGCCCGTGGTGCTGATTTTGATGGCATGCGGATCCACTCAGTTCGTTTGCCAGGCTTAGTAGCTCATCAGGAAGTCATCTTTGGCAATCAGGGAGAAGGATTGACCCTTCGTCATGACTCCTATGATCGCAGCTCCTTCATGACAGGGGTCAATTTGGGAATCAAAGAAGTTGTCAAGCGTCATGAGCTTGTCTATGGATTAGAACATTTATTATGAGATTAACGCAAATGCCTTCTGAATTTCAGAAGGCTTTACCAGTATTAGAAAAAATTAAAGAAGCAGGATTTGAAGCCTATTTTGTTGGGGGCTCCGTCAGAGATGCCCTCCTCAATCGTCCTATCCACGATGTGGATATTGCGACTTCTTCCTATCCAGAGGAGACCAAGCAGATTTTTCTGCGAACAGCCGATATTGGAATCGAGCACGGAACTGTCTTAGTTTTAGAAGGGGACGAGGAGTATGAGGTAACAACTTTTCGAACAGAGGATGTCTATGTGGACTACCGTAGACCCAGTGCGGTTTCCTTTGTGCGTTCGCTAGAAGAAGACCTCAAGCGCCGTGATTTTACAGTCAACGCCTTTGCCTTGGATGAGACAGGCGAAATCATTGACTTGTTTCAGGGGTTAGAGGATTTGGAAAACCACGTCTTGCGAGCAGTTGGAGTGGCTAGTGAACGTTTCAACGAAGATGCTTTGCGGATTATGCGTGGTTTCCGTTTTCAGGCCAGTCTCGGTTTTAAACTTGAGTCAGAAACTTTTGAGGCGATGAAGAATTTGACGCCGCTTTTGGATAAAATTTCTGTAGAGCGCACCTTCGTTGAGTTTGATAAACTCTTGCTGGCACCTTTTTGGCGAGTTGGTCTGGCTTCCATGATTGAGAGTCGAGCTTATGACTATCTTCCAGATATGGCAGGGAACCAGGACAAGCTCAACAGACTGTTTGATTTGGAGACTGATTTCACTTTTGAATCTTCTGAACAAGCTTGGGCAGCTCTATTGTGGGCTTTGGAGATTAAAGATGCACAGCCATTTTTGAAACATTGGAAGACCTCACGCCAGTTTGCTAAGCAGGTTCAGGATTTGCTGACCATTTTGGCTTTGCGAGAAGAAGGAGAGCTGAGCAAGCGCGATTGTTACCGCTTTGACTTGCATTCCCTTCTACAAGCTGAAAGTCTTCGTCAGGCCCAAGGGAAAGAAGTCAACCCACAAGCCATCACAGAAACTTACCATAGTTTGACCATTCATGATAAGAAAGAAATGCAAATCAACGGTGAAATTTTGATTAAGGAATATGGTTACCAACCAGGACCAGACTTGGGAGAGATTTTAACAGAGATTGAGTTTGCCATTGTCGATGGAGAATTGGAAAATGACCGTCAAGCCATCCATGTTTACCTAAGGGAGAAAAAATGAGTGATTTTATCGTTGAAAAACTAAGTAAATCCGTTGGTGACAAGACCGTTTTTAAGGATATTTCTTTTATCATCCATGACTTGGACAGAATCGGTCTGATCGGTGTCAATGGAACGGGCAAAACCACCCTTTTGGACGTCCTTTCTGGAGTTTCAGGCTATGATGGTGACGTTAGCCCTTTTTCCGCTAAGAATGACTACCAGATTGGCTACTTGACCCAGAATCCAGATTTTGATGATAGCAAAACGGTCTTGGATACGGTTCTTTCTAGCAACCTCAAGGAAATCCAGCTCATTCGTGAGTATGAGTTGATCATGCTCAACTACAGTGAGGACAAGCAGGCTCATTTGGAACGGGTCATGGCTGAGATGGATTCTCTCCAAGCGTGGGAAATTGAAAGCCAGGTCAAGACGGTTCTCAGCAAGCTAGGTATTCAGGACTTATCCACTCCTGTTGGGGAATTGTCAGGTGGTCTAAGAAGACGTGTCCAGTTGGCGCAAGTTCTCCTAGGAAACCACGACCTCTTGCTTCTGGACGAGCCGACCAACCACCTGGACATTGCGACCATTGAGTGGCTGACTCTTTTTTTGAAAAATTCCAAGAAGACCGTTCTCTTTATCACACATGATCGTTATTTCCTAGATGCACTATCAACGCGGATTTTCGAGTTGGACCGAGCAGGCTTGACCGAGTATCAGGGAAATTATCAGGACTATGTTCGCCTCAAGGCTGAACAAGATGAGCGTGACGCTGCCCTTCTCCACAAGAAAGAACAACTCTACAAACAAGAATTAGCCTGGATGCGTAGACAACCGCAGGCTCGTGCGACCAAGCAACAGGCCCGTATCAATCGTTTCCACGATTTGAAAAAGGAAGTTTCAGGTGGCGTTGCTGATACAGACTTGACCATGAACTTTGAAACAAGTCGGATTGGGAAAAAAGTCATCGAGTTTCAGAATGTTTCCTTTGCTTATGAGAATAAGCCGATATTACAAAATTTTAATCTATTGGTGCAAGCCAAAGACCGTATCGGAATCGTTGGGGACAACGGTGTCGGGAAGTCAACTCTGCTTAATCTCATCACAGGAAGTCTTGAGCCGACTAAAGGTCAAGTTATCATCGGTGAGACGGTTCGCATTGCCTATTTCTCTCAACAAATCGAAGGCTTAGATGAAAGCAAGCGCGTTATCAATTACCTGCAGGAAGTGGCAGAGGAGGTCAAGACCAGTGGTGGTTCTACGACTTCCATCGCTGAGTTGCTGGAGCAGTTCCTCTTCCCACGTTCGATGCATGGAACCTTGATTGAGAAATTGTCTGGTGGCGAGAAAAAACGCCTTTATCTCCTCAAACTGCTCTTGGAAAAACCAAATGTTCTTCTCTTGGACGAGCCGACAAATGACCTAGACATTGCAACTTTGACAGTTTTGGAGAATTTCTTGCAGGGCTTTGCGGGTCCTGTCTTGACAGTTAGCCACGACCGTTATTTCCTAGATAAGGTAGCGACCAAGATTCTCACTTTTGAGGATGGCAAGATTCGTCCTTTCTTTGGTCATTACACCGACTACCTTGATGAAAAAGCTTTTGAAACTGATATGGCCAATCAAGTGCAAAAGGCCGAAAAGGAGAAAGTGGTCAAGGTCCGTGAAGACAAGAAACGCATGACCTACCAAGAAAAGCAGGAGTGGGCAAGCATTGAAGGCGATATTGAAGCCTTGGAAAATCGTATCGCTGCTATTGAAGAAGAAATGCAGGCAAACGGCTCTGACTTTGGTAAACTAGCTACTCTTCAAAAAGAACTAGATGAGAAAAACGAAGCACTCCTTGAAAAATACGAACGTTATGAATACCTAAGTGAGTTGGCATGATGGAAGAAAAAATCATTAAACGTAGTCCCAAGAAAATCATTTGGAATACCTTGTTCGGTCTTTTCGTCTTGTTACCTCTATCTTATCTCTATTCGTATTCGGAAAAGGGGAGCAAACTTCATGCGATAAGTCTTTTGTTTATGCTAGTTGTCCTCTTTTGTGCTGGAGTAGTCATTTATCAGACATACAGACTGTTAAGCTTGGATAAGGAGTATTTGAGATGCACAGTTGAGGGGTTTTACTACAAACCGAATCCAAAGAAACCCAGTCATTTCTATGCTTGGGCAGATGTAGAGGAATTTTCCTTCTCTCGGATTGGAGGAAAGTATAGGAATTCCTATCGGATTGAAGTTTATTTTAAAAACAAGGAAAATGTGAAATCCCAATCACTTCTAGCTCTACTGAAGAGAAGGTGTTTCCCTTTTCATCCGTCAGCAGATTTGATCATCCCTATCATTCTACTAGATGTAGATTTTCCTGAAAGGGTCTATGAGATCATGAAGTACTATGAAAGAGAATGGCGTATCGAACAAAATCGTCAAGCAAGAAAAGAGGCAAAACAAGCTTCGAAAAGCAAATCTTCCAAACCGTCATAGTCTGTCTTTGCTTAAAGTAGAATAATCAAAAAGGCCCTATCCACTGGATAGGGTCACTGTTTGTCTTCTTTTTTAGTTTCCTGGTGGAAAATATTTTGCCAAGTCTCATGGCGACGCCAGATACTGGTATGGACGATACCATCTAGCTCATAGCAAATGAGCTTGGTTTTCTGACTAATGGAGGTAATCTGAATGTCCTTAATTGCAGCTTTAAGTTCTTTTTCAGCCTTATAGGCCTCTTTATCCATCTGCTCTCCATCTTGACGGATATAGAGAAAGTCCTCAGCAAGGAGTTCTTCTAGCTGATTTCCTTGGTCAATCAATTGCTCACGCATGAGCAGTTTTTTATAGACATTGTCTAAAATCTCGTCCTCAGGTATGGGAGCTGGCTCGATATGAACATCGGTATCAAAGACTCCAAAACGTTCTTCCAGCATGGATTCGACCTGGTCCGCAATCTCGTGACTTTCATAGACAGATAGGTCAGGATTCATCTCCAGGGTGATATCAAGGTAGATATTGCTACCGTAGGTACGCCCTCTTTGGGACTTGACCTTACTAATCTTTGGTATTTCCATGATGGCCTTTTGGTAGTCCTCTAGCAGACGGTCATCGAAGCCATCTGAAAGACTGAAGGAAGACTCGATAAAGATATCATAGGCTGTCTTTAAGATAAAGAAGGTGATAATGATAGCGACCAATTTATCCACAATTGGATAATTGAAACTGCTGGCTAGGATAGCAATGGTCGTCCCAAGCGAGGTGACAGCATCGGAAAGATTGTCCTTAGCAGCTGCCTTGAGAGCCTTGGATTTGGATTTCTTACTGAGGCGTGTATTGTAGAGATAGACCACAAACATAATCGCTGCTGAAATGATTCCTAGACTCGCTCCCAGAGGATCAATGGGTGTTTGTTCTCGACTAAGGATTTTCTGAATGGTATCCCGAAGAACATCAAAGCCAACGTAGAACATGATGATGGAAGTGATCAAGCTAGCCAAATCTTCAATCTTCCAGTGACCAAAGCGATGGTCACGGTCTGCAGGTTGACGGGCCATCCGAATCCCAATTAAGAGAGCAACATTTCCGATAATATCTGATACGTTGTTGAAACCATCTGCCACCAAACTGGAAGAATTCAGGAGGTGACCAGCTGCCAATTTTGCTGCAGACAAGAGGAGGTAAGTCGAAATGCTGATAATGGCTCCACGTTCTGCCAATTTGAGATTTGACATGGATTGGTTCATCGGGCTTCCTTTCTAGTCATATAGTATTCTTACATTATACTGGTTTTCATTGGAAAATTCAAATTTAGTCTTGTTTCATCGGATTTAAACCCTTGAAAATTGTTCAAATTTTGATATAATAGTACTACTCAAGGGAGTAGCTGGCAGAAACCTGTGATAGTGTCGTCATTCCGAATTTTATACTGCAAAGTATGCTTTCCGGCGCTATCTTAAACAGCGAGACTTGTTATGATTAACAGGTCTCTTTTTGTTTGTCATAAAACCAAAAGAGAGCTTGTTTTGCACACAATGTCAAGGAGGAGACACATGTCAAAAGAACAAAAACGCCAAGCGTTTTATACTCAAAGTCCTGAAGAGGTCTTGAAGTCGGTTGAAGCAACTGAGCAGGGTCTTTCGTCAAGCGAAGTACAGAAACGCCTAGCTGAATATGGACGCAATGAAATCGAAGAGGGTGAGAAAAAATCTCTCTTGGTTAAATTCATCGAACAGTTTAAGGATTTGATGATTATTATTTTGGTGGCTGCAGCCATCTTGTCTGTCATAACTTCTGGTGGGGAAGACATTGCAGATGCCATCATTATCCTAGCCGTTGTTATTATCAACGCGGCCTTCGGTGTTTACCAAGAAGGAAAAGCGGAAGAAGCCATCGAAGCTCTCAAGTCTATGTCTAGTCCAGCTGCTCGCGTTATACGTGATGGGAACATGGCTGAGATTGACTCAAAAGAATTGGTGCCAGGAGATATCGTTGCTCTAGAAGCAGGTGACGTCGTACCAGCAGACCTACGTTTGCTAGAAGCCAATTCACTTAAAATTGAAGAAGCAGCTTTGACAGGTGAGTCAGTTCCAGTCGAAAAAGACTTGACAGTTGAACTCGCTACAGATGCAGGTATCGGTGACCGTGTCAATATGGCTTTCCAAAACTCAAACGTTACCTACGGTCGTGGTCTTGGTGTTGTTGTCAATACAGGTATGTATACGGAAGTTGGTCATATCGCGGGTATGCTTCAAGATGCGGATGAGACGGACACACCACTCAAACAAAACTTGAACAACCTTTCTAAGGTCTTGACCTATGCTATTTTGGTCATTGCCCTTGTTACTTTTGTAGTTGGAGTCTTCATTCAAGGTAAAGATCCACTCGGTGAGTTGATGACCTCAGTTGCGCTTGCTGTCGCAGCCATCCCAGAAGGGCTCCCAGCTATCGTAACCATCGTTCTTGCCCTTGGTACTCAAGTTTTGGCAAAACGAAACTCTATCGTTCGTAAGTTGCCAGCAGTAGAAACACTTGGTTCAACTGAGATCATCGCTTCTGATAAGACTGGTACGCTTACTATGAACAAGATGACCGTCGAAAAAGTCTTCTATGACGCAGTCCTACATGACTCTGCTGATGACATTGAACTTGGCTTGGACATGCCACTACTTCGTTCTGTTGTTTTGGCTAATGATACTAAGATTGATGCTGAAGGAAACCTGATCGGGGATCCAACGGAAACAGCCTTCATCCAGTATGCCTTGGACAAGGGCTATGATGTTAAAGGATTTTTAGAGGAATATCCTCGAGTAGCTGAATTGCCATTTGACTCGGATCGTAAACTCATGTCTACCGTTCATCCATTGCCAGATGGGAAATTCCTAGTGGCAGTCAAGGGAGCTCCAGACCAACTCTTGAAACGTTGTGTTGCTCGTGATAAAGCTGGAGATGTCGCTCCGATTGATGAGAAAGTCAATGACTTAATTCACACAAACAACTCGGAAATGGCTCACCAAGCCTTGCGAGTCCTCGCAGGTGCTTATAAGATTATCGATAGTATTCCAGAAAACTTGACTTCTGAAGAACTGGAAAACAACTTGATCTTTACTGGTTTGATTGGGATGATTGACCCTGAACGTGCCGAAGCGGCAGAAGCGGTTCGTGTCGCTAAAGAAGCAGGAATCCGTCCAATCATGATTACTGGTGACCACCAAGACACAGCGGAAGCCATTGCCAAACGTTTGGGAATCATCGATGAAAATGACTCAGAAGACCATGTCTTGACAGGTGCTGAGCTCAACGAACTTTCAGATGAAGAATTTGAAAAAGTAGTTGGTCAATACTCTGTTTATGCGCGTGTATCTCCAGAACACAAGGTTCGTATCGTCAAAGCTTGGCAAAACCAAGGTAAGGTCGTTGCCATGACAGGTGACGGTGTTAATGATGCCCCAGCTCTGAAAACAGCCGATATCGGTATCGGTATGGGAATCACTGGTACAGAGGTTTCTAAGGGAGCTTCTGATATGATTCTTGCGGATGATAACTTTGCGACCATCATCGTCGCAGTTGAAGAAGGACGTAAGGTCTTCTCAAACATTCAAAAGACCATCCAGTACCTACTTTCTGCCAATACGGCTGAAGTATTAACCATCTTCTTATCAACCTTGTTTGGTTGGGATGTCTTACAGCCAGTTCATCTCTTGTGGATTAACTTGGTAACCGATACCTTCCCAGCTATCGCTCTTGGTGTTGAACCAGCTGAGCCAGGTGTTATGACCCACAAACCACGTGGACGCAAATCAAGTTTCTTCTCAGGTGGGGTCTTGAGTTCCATCATCTATCAAGGTGTACTCCAAGGGGCACTCGTCTTGACCGTTTATGGTCTTGCTCTTGCCTATCCAGTCCATGTAGGAGATAACCAAGCCATTCACGCAGATGCCCTTACCATGGCCTTTGCAACACTCGGTTTGATCCAGCTCTTCCATGCCTACAACGTTAAGTCTGTTTACCAGTCCATCTTGACAGTTGGACCATTCAAGTCTAAGACCTTTAACTGGTCTATCTTGGTATCCTTCATTCTTCTGATGGCAACAATCGTCGTAGAACCGCTTGAAGGTATCTTCCACGTAACCAAACTAGACTTATCGCAATGGGCTATTGTTCTAGCTGGAAGCTTCTCAATGATACTTATCGTCGAAATCGTCAAGTTTGTTCAACGTAAACTTGGTCTTGATAAGAATGCGATTTAAAAAGAAAGTCATCTTCGGATGGCTTTTTTTGCATTTGAGGGAAAGGACTAGAAGTTGCCCCTTTTTGTGCTATAATAAAGTAAAGATGTAAGGAGCGTAAGAGAATGGAAAAGAAAATTGTCCGAGATGTCTTATTCTTGTCGCAGGTCTCGAAAACTGCAAGTCAGGAAGACCTTTATCTGGCTAGAGATTTACAGGATACTCTGCTGGCCAATCGCGAGACCTGTGTCGGTCTAGCGGCCAATATGATTGGCGTGCAGAAGCGCGTGATTATCTTTAATCTTGGCTTGGTTCCCATGGTCATGTTTAACCCCATTCTTCTTTCCTATAAAGGACCTTACGAGACAGAGGAAGGTTGTTTGTCTTTGACTGGGGTGCGACCGACGACTCGTTATGAAACGATTACGGTTTCCTATCGTGATAGTAAGTGGCAGGAGCAGACCATTACGTTAACAGGTTTTCCAGCTCAGATCTGCCAACATGAATTGGATCATTTAGAAGGACGGATTATTTAGGAGGAACTCAGATGAAACGCATACTATTTGAACTTGTTTTTATCGCAACGACTTGGTATATCTTTTTACCACCCTTCAATCTGACTAGTTGGGAATTCATCTTCTTTCTCTGTGGGCATCTGGTGGTGATGGGGATTTTGTTTAGTTTCCGCAAGGATACCAATCTCCTTAAAACTGTTCATGTACGTCATGGCAAGGCTGCCAAAGATCTCAATCTAGAAGGATTTCATTTTAATAAATTAGGTGGAGGATTGTTACTGGCCGCAGGTCTTATCTTTGCCCTTGCTGGACTGGTGACTCTTGTGACTTCTAGCTTTTTCCAAGCAAAAAACTATGCTAATGTGGTCTCTATCACAGAAAAAGATTTTAAAGATTTTCCTAAGAGTGATACCAGTAAGGTTCCAATCCTAGATCGTAGCACTGCAGAAAAGATTGGAGACCGTTATCTGGGCTCTCTGACGGATAAGGTATCCCAGTACGTAGCAGCAGATACCTATACCCAGCTGACAGTTGATGGCAAACCCTATCGGGTGACTCCTTTGGAGTATGCTGATCCCATCAAATGGTTCAACAATCAATCCAAGGGAATCGGCGAGTATATCAAGGTTAATATGGTGACAGGAAATGCGGAATTGGTGGATTTAAAAACACCGATGAAATATTCGGACTCTGAGTATTTTAACCGTGACGTCAAACGTCATCTTCGAATCAAGTATCCAACCAAGATTTTTAAAACGCCATCCTTTGAGGTGGATGATGAAGGCAATCCCTTCTATGTAGCAACCGTTTATCAAAAGCAGTTTGGTCTAGGAGTTCCTCGTCCTTCATCTGTTATTATCTTAGACGCCACCAATGGAGAAACCAAGGAATACAGCTTGGATGAAGTGCCAGAATGGGTGGATCGTGTCTATCCAGCAGAAGAAACCATCGAACAAATCAACTACAACGGCAAGTATAAAGACGGCTTCTGGAATGCCTTGATCTCTAAGAAAAATGTTACCCAAACGACAGAGGGTTATAACTATCTTTCTATCGGAAATGACATTTATCTCTACACGGGTGTGACTTCAGCAAATGCTGACGAAAGTAATTTAGGATTTATCCTTGAAAATATGCGCACTGGTGAAATCACCAAGTACAATCTAGCTTCTGCAACTGAAGAATCTGCCCGTGCTTCAGCTGAAGGAGCCGTGCAAGAGAAAGCCTACAAGGCTACCTTCCCTATCCTTGTCAATCTCAACGACAAACCGCTCTACATCATGGGCTTGAAGGACAATGCAGGCTTGGTCAAGGAGTATGCATTGGTTGATGCAGTAGAGTACCAAAACGTCATCGTAGCAGCTACGGTAGATGAACTCCTCAGCAAATATGCCAATAAAAACGACCTCGAGCTAGATAATGAAACGGTAGAAAACATCAAGGGTGTGGTTTCAGACCTTAAATCAGCTGTTATCAAGGGTGATACCGTCTACTTCTTTAAAGTTGATGGCAAGATTTATAAGGTCAAGGCCTCAGTGTCAGATGACCTTCCTTACCTTGAAAATGGCCAATCTTTCGAAGGTCAGGTTGGAAAAGATAATTATCTCAAGACCTTTAAAGTACAATAATACTCTTCGAAAATCTCTTCAAACTACGTCAGCGTCGCCTTGCCGTACTCAAGTACTGCCTGCGGCTAGCTTCCTAGTTTGCTCTTTGATTTTCATTGAGTATAAAAATAGGTTTTCTCAGTTCAAGGAGAAAAAAGATAAATTCTTATCTATCTTAACAAGCTTAGCTGGCACAGCCCTTGTTCTCGTGGCTATCTGGTTAGGATGGCCAAAATAAACAGAGAAACCTCGGTGTGAACCGAGGTTTTTAAGATGAAATTCTTGGTCGTGATTGAAAAATATGCTACACTAACAATATGAAAATTTTAATCCCAACAGCAAAAGAAATGAACACAAACCATCCTTGTATCGAAGCGCTCCCTTTGAGGGAAGAAAGTCAGGCAGTCCTTGACTCACTGGCGCACTACTCAGCTAGTGAATTAGAAAGTTTTTATAAGGTATCTGCCGAGAAAGCAGAAGAAGAGTATGCTCATATTCAAGCTCTAAAAGATCAGAGCGCTAAGAATTATCCAGCCTTGAAACTCTTTGATGGTCTCATGTATCGCCACATCAAACGAGATGGTTTAACCGAGGCTGAACAAACCTATCTTGAAAATCATGTCCTGATTACCTCGGCTTTATACGGTGTTGTCCCAGCCTTGTCGCCTATGGCTCCACACCGTTTGGACTTTTTGATGAAATTAAAAGTAGCTGGTAAAACCCTAAAGACTCATTGGAAGTCAGCCTACGATGAGGCCCTACAAGATGAGAACTTGATATTCTCACTCCTATCATCAGAGTTTGAAACCGTATTTTCGAAGGAAATCAGAGAAAAGATGGTGACCTTCAAATTTATGGAGGACAAGGCAGGTCAGCTGAAGATCCACTCAACTATTTCAAAAAAAGCCCGTGGAGCCTTTTTGACCGCCTTGATAGAGGGGCAAATCCATACAGTCGAACAAGCTCGCCAGCTCAGTTTTGCAGGTTTTGACTACCGACCTGATTTATCAAGTGATTTAGAACTCGTCTTTGTGAAACAAGCATAAAACCAGCTCATTCGAGCTGGTTTTTGCTAGATTAGTTGATGGCTGCAAGAAGGTCGTCAGCTTGTTTTGCAAGTGATGAAGAAGTTGCTTCTTCTAACACCAATTTTCCATCTGCCCAAGCAGAGTCATTGACGCGAGCAGCTGTAAACTCACCAACGACTTGTGTACGGATAAATGGCAAGAGGTCTTTATAAATAGCAAAGAGTTGATCGTGACCGGCATTGGCTACAGATGAGACAGTGACAAACTTGTCTTGGAGGGCAGAAGCACCACGTGTATCAGACAAGTCAAGGGCACGAGAGAGCCAGTCAAGCAAGTTTTTCACTGTTCCAGGGATAGAGAAGTTGTAGACTGGAGAGAAGATCCAGATAGCATCCGCAGCAAGGACTGCTTCACGAGCAGCAGCTACAGCTGGATGAGTTGGAACTTCCAAATCTTGGCTGAAGAGAGGAACAGCTGAGTAATCAAGATAGCTAACTTCTGCTTTTCCAGCAAGTGCTTTTTCAGCTTCGAGGGCCATTTGGTGGTTGAAAGAACCTTGGCGTAGTGAACCGACGATAAATAATACTTTTTTAGACATGACGTGTCTCCTTTAGTTTAAAATTCAAAGAGCGAACTCTTTTGTCACCATCTATGTTACAACAAATGATACTAATTAGCAATAATTTTGCTCACAAATTTTTAAATTTTTTTAAAATGCGGATTAAGTCTTCCTTTTCGCCATCTTCCAAGATGCTGAGTGCTTCTACGATAGAATCGATATGGTCAGGAAGAACCACTTCGATTTTTTTGCGTCCTGCAGGTGTTAATTTCAGGAAAAAGGAGCGACGATCCTTGGGGTCGCAAGTTCTAGAAATCCATCCATCTCGAACCATATTTCGAATGACAACAGTCATGTTTCCAGAAGTGGCTAGCATTTTTTCGATCAAATCCTGAATGCGTAGTTCCCCCTTGCTATAGAGAGTTTCCAGAACGGAAAATTGAGTAGGGGTTAGTCCGTGTTCTTTGGCAGCCTTGGTTTCATAAGGTTTGAAACTTCGCATCGCTTTATTGAGAACAATAGCTGTCTTCAAGTCTAATTGATTTTGGGAAATTTTTTCTTTCAAATATTGTTTCATAAGGTTATTTTATCAATAATGAGAGAGAAAAACAAGAACTTCTATTTTATAGGAAAAGAATCTTAGAATGTTCCTGTCTTCACTTGTAATAAAAGAGGAGAGATGGTAAAATAGACGAGTGAAACTAAGACAGAAAAAAGCAAAAAACAAGCTACTTTTACAATACGGAATCGGCATTTCTCTGGTGCTACTAGTGCTGACTGGATCCTTTCTTTACCTGATTTCGCTTAGCATGAAACCCTATCAAGATGCTAGGGTTGAAGGAGAAAAACTGGCCAAGCAGTATGCAGAATTGGAAAAGGCAGATCAGGTTGATTTTTTTAATGGTTCGGAAGCTTATTACAGCCTTCTGGGACATAATAAAAAGCAAGAGGCCATTGCCGTACTGATTGAAAAGAATGACCACAAGATTTATGTTTATCAGCTAGATAAGGGGATTTCTCAAGACAAGGCAGCGACGATTTCGAGGGAAAAAGGAGCTAGCGACATTGATAAGATCACCTTTGGTCGTTATCAGGACAAGCCGATTTGGGAAGTTAAGTCAGGAAACCAGTACTATCTGGTCGACTTTGAAACAGGAGCAGTGATCCAATAAGGAGGGCATATGAAACTATCCAAACGTGTACTAGAGATGGAAGAAAGCGTCACTCTAGCCAGTGATGCAAGAGCCAAAGCATTAAAAGCTCAGGGAAAAGATGTTCTTTTCTTAACCTTGGGACAGCCTGATTTTCATACTCCTGAAAACATTCAGGATGCAGCGATAGAAGCGATTCGTGATGGACGAGCTTCCTTTTATACAGTTGCTTCAGGTCTGCCAGACTTAAAGGCTGCGGTTAATACCTATTTTGAACGCTATTATGGGTATTCTGTTGCAGCCAACGAGGTTACCTTTGCCACTGGTGCTAAGTTCTCTCTCTACACCTTCTTTATGGCTATGGTCAATCCAGGTGATGAGGTCATCATCCCTACACCATACTGGGTCAGTTATGGAGACCAAGTCAAGATGGCAGAAGGTGTTCCAGTCTTTGTCCAAGCCAAGGAAGACAATCACTTTAAAGTAACAGTAGAGCAGCTAGAAGCGGCCCGAACAGATAAGACCAAGGTCTTGGTTCTCAATTCACCATCGAATCCGACCGGTATGATTTACACTCGTGAGGAATTGATGGCTATCGGAAATTGGGCTGTTGAACATGATGTCCTCATCCTAGCAGATGATATCTACGGACGTCTGGTCTATAACGGAAATGAATTTGTTCCAATCTCTAGTCTGTCAGAAGCCATTCGCAAGCAAACCATCGTGATTAACGGTGTATCTAAGGCCTATGCCATGACTGGTTGGCGGGTAGGTTATGCTGTGGGAAATCCTGAGATTATTGCTGCCATGAGCAAGCTAACAGGACAAACAACCTCTAACTTGACTGCCGTATCGCAATATGCTACCATTGAAGCCCTAACTGGACCGCAAGACTCTGTTGAAACCATGCGCCAAGCCTTTGAAGAGCGCTTGAATACCATTTATCCTCTCTTGTGCCAAGTCCCAGGTTTTGAAGTTGTCAAGCCCCAAGGAGCCTTCTATCTCTTCCCAAATGTTAAAAAAGCGATGGAAATGAAGGGTTATACCGATGTGACAGAGTTTACAACGGCTATTCTCGAAGAAGTCGGACTTGCCTTGATTACAGGAGCCGGATTTGGAGCACCAGAAAATGTTCGTCTCAGCTATGCCACAGACTTGGATACTTTGAAAGAAGCTATTCGTCGTTTGCATCAATTTATGGAAAAATAAAACTTAGAATCTTCGCCTTTTTAGCGAAGATTTTTTGTAACGAAAATCTCGCGATTTTTCTCTAGTAGAACCTAGCTATCAGAGTCTATTTGTGGTAAAATAATGAGTAATGACGTCTTCGGACAAGTTAAACGAAAAAAGGAAGATAGATTATGACAAAACGTGTAACAATTATCGAAGTAAAAGACTACGTTGGTCAAGAAGTGACCATTGGGGCCTGGGTTGCCAACAAATCAGGAAAAGGAAAAATTGCCTTCTTGCAATTGCGTGATGGAACTGCCTTCTTCCAAGGTGTAGCCTTTAAACCAAACTTTATTGAAAAATTTGGTGAAGAGGTAGGTCTTGAAAAATTTGACACCATCAAACGCTTGAGCCAAGAAACTTCTGTTTATGTGACAGGAATTGTCAAAGAAGACGAACGTTCTAAGTTTGGCTATGAGTTGGATATTACAGACATCGAAGTCATCGGTGAATCTCAAGACTACCCAATCACACCAAAAGAACACGGAACAGACTTCTTGATGGACAACCGTCACTTATGGCTCCGCTCTCGTAAGCAAGTAGCGGTTATGCAAATCCGTAACGCGATTATCTATGCGACTTATGAGTTTTTCGACAAGAACGGCTTCATGAAATTTGATAGCCCAATTCTTTCAGGAAATGCGGCAGAGGATTCAACTGAACTCTTTGAAACAGACTACTTTGGAACGCCAGCCTACTTGAGCCAATCAGGTCAGCTTTACCTAGAAGCAGGAGCTATGGCTCTTGGTCGTGTCTTTGACTTTGGTCCAGTATTCCGTGCTGAAAAATCAAAAACGCGCCGTCACTTGACTGAGTTCTGGATGATGGACGCTGAATACTCATACTTGACACACGATGAGTCCCTTGACTTGCAAGAAGCTTATGTAAAAGCCCTTCTTCAGGGTGTTCTTGATCGTGCGCCTCAAGCCTTGGAAACCTTGGAACGTGACACAGAGCTCTTGAAACGCTACATTGCTGAGCCATTTAAACGCATCACTTACGATCAAGCCATTGACCTTTTGCAAGAGCATGAAAATGATGAAGATGCTGATTACGAGCATCTTGAGCATGGCGATGACTTTGGTTCACCACACGAAACATGGATTTCAAACCACTTTGGTGTGCCAACATTTGTTATCAACTATCCAGCAGCTATCAAGGCCTTCTACATGAAACCAGTTCCTGGAAATCCAGAGCGCGTGCTTTGTGCAGACTTGCTTGCACCAGAAGGATATGGAGAAATCATCGGTGGTTCTATGCGTGAGGAAGACTACGATGCCCTTGTCGCTAAAATGGAAGAACTTGGAATGGATCGTACAGAATATGAATTCTACCTTGACCTTCGTAAATACGGTACAGTACCACATGGTGGATTTGGTATCGGTATTGAACGTATGGTCACTTTCGCAGCTGGAACCAAACACATCCGTGAAGCTATCCCATTCCCACGTATGTTGCACCGTATCAAACCATAAACTAGCAAAAAGAAGATAATTTCATCTTCTTTTTTTCACTTTTATCTTGCTATCTATCAGTTTTTCTAGTATAATAGTTTATCGTGAGCAAACCTCACTTACCCCTTGCAAAGACTAGGGGTCATTAGACCAAAAGGAGGAACATATCAATGGCTAAATACGAAATTCTTTATATCATTCGTCCAAACATTGAAGAAGAAGCGAAAAACGCTTTGGTAGCACGTTTTGACTCTATCTTGACTGACAACGGTGCAACTGTTGTTGAATCAAAATCATGGGAAAAACGTCGTCTTGCATACGAAATCCAAGATTTCCGTGAAGGACTTTACCACATCGTTAACGTTGAAGCAAACGACGACGCAGCTCTTAAAGAGTTTGACCGTCTTTCAAAAATCAACGCTGACATTCTTCGTCACATGATCGTCAAACTTGACGCGTAAGAAGGTAAATTATGATTAACAATGTTGTACTTGTAGGGCGTATGACACGTGACGCTGAGTTGCGTTATACCCCATCAAATGTAGCAGTTGCGACTTTTACTCTTGCAGTAAACCGTACATTTAAGAGTCAAAATGGCGAACGTGAG
Organism: Streptococcus oralis; assembly: GCF_006175905.1. GTDB lineage: Bacteria > Bacillota > Bacilli > Lactobacillales > Streptococcaceae > Streptococcus > Streptococcus oralis_BG. Next base: position 378,612 of record NZ_SSNB01000003.1, on the reverse strand, counting down.
GCTGATTTCATCAATGTCGTTATGTGGCGCCAACAGGCTGAAAATCTTGCTAACTGGGCTAAAAAAGGCTCTCTTATCGGGATCACAGGTCGTATCCAGACTCGTAGTTACGATAACCAGCAAGGACAACGTGTCTACGTAACAGAAGTCGTGGCTGAGAATTTCCAAATGTTGGAAAGCCGCGGAGTGCGTGAAGGACATACAGGTGGAGCTTATTCTGCACCAACTGCTGGTCAATCAGCACCTGCAAATCCAGTACCAGACTTTTCACGTTCTGAAAATCCATTTGGAGCAACCAATCCATTGGACATTTCAGATGATGATTTACCATTCTAATGGACAATTAATACTATAAAGGAGAAAAAACATGGCTCAACAACGTCGTGGCGGATTCAAACGCCGTAAAAAAGTTGATTACATCGCAGCAAACAAAATTGAATATGTTGATTACAAAGATACTGAGCTTCTTAGCCGTTTCGTTTCAGAACGTGGGAAAATCCTTCCTCGTCGTGTAACTGGAACTTCAGCTAAAAACCAACGTAAAGTAACAACAGCTATCAAACGCGCTCGCGTAATGGCTTTGATGCCTTTCGTAAACGAAGATTAAAAAAAAGACCCGGGTGGGTCTTTTTTTCAGGTCCAGTGGACCTCTTTTTCATGAGCTCGGAAATAAGAAAGCGAATTAAGACCCCTACGGGTCTTTTTTCACGAGCTTTGAAATGAGAAGATGAGTTCGGTCCGGGTGGACCTCTTTTTCACGAGCATGGACATGAGAAGGCGAGTTGGGTCCGAGGGACCTCTTTTTCAGGCCTCGGTTGGACAGAGCTCCTTTTTGACCTAGTAAGCTTCTTTTTTCTTACTAGGTTATTTCTTTTAATTTTTATTATCGTGCTATAATGGTAGGAGAAAGCTTTAAAGGAGCAACTTATGAAGACGACTTGTTCAATTAGAAAAATGCAAGAATCTGACATTAAAGATCTCTCTCGAGGATTTACTAGCCAAGGTTGGGCGGGTAGAGAAGAAATTTTGGCTAGATATTTTCTTGAACAAGAATGTGGGGAGAGAGAAGTCTTAGTTGCAGAGGTTGAGGGTGCTTTAGCGGGTTATATCACAATTTTGCCCTGCGCTAAGCAGGGGCCTTTTGCAGAAATCTATCCAGAACTCTCAGATTTCAATGTCTTTGAACCTTTTCAAAATCAAGGTATTGGAAATCTCTTGATGGAAGAAGCAGAAAAACGAGCAAAGCTTTTATCCGATAAGGTGACGTTGGGTGTAGGTTTGCACTCAGGCTATGGACCTGCTCAGAGATTGTACATCAAACGAGGCTATATTCCAGATGGAACGGGAGTTTGGTATCAGAACCATCAACCGGCCATGAATGCGATTTGTGAAGATATCGGAGAATTGGTCTTGTATCTATCCAAAGATTTGATTTAAGATAGGTATTTAACCTTAAAATATAGTTAGAACCCGCGGTCCCTTTTTCATCAGAAAGAGGGAGTTTTTGTTTTACATTAATTGCTCTATTCTTTAAAAAGGTAAAATATAATTGTTTGAAATATCAAGATAAAAATAAATATCGAAAAAAACATATAAGGTTTAGTTTTTTAAAATACGGATTCTTTTGAAAAGTCTTAAAATTTCCTAAAATAAGGCTTTTTAAAGGTTGTAAATAATATTGTTACAAAAAGGTTACAAATTGTTAAAATTAAATTAAATGCAATAATAAATTTAGGAAAAAATTGACATATAAATTAATTGACGGTAAAATAATTAAGATAATCAAATTAATTGATTTACGCAATAATTCGATATAAAGATTAATCTGATATGTCAAATTTTATTATAGTTGAAGGATACCATAATGAAGAAATTGAAAGTGATGGTTGTTTTTGGAACACGACCAGAAGCCATCAAAATGGCCCCTTTAGTGTTGGAATTGCAAAAACATAGTGATGCGATTGAAACAATTACTGTTGTGACAGCTCAACATCGTCAAATGCTGGATCAAGTTCTTGAAACATTTCGAATTCAGCCTAACTATGATTTAGATATCATGGGGAAAAACCAGTCTCTTTTAGACATTACTGGAAAAATCCTTGAAAAGTTTGATCCTGTTGTTAAGCAAGAACTTCCAGATATAATTCTTGTTCATGGTGATACTACAACGACCTTTGCAGCAAGTTTAGTAGGTTTTTACAATCAGGTTCGAATAGGGCATGTTGAAGCTGGATTGAGAACATTTGATAAGTATTCTCCTTTCCCAGAAGAAATGAATCGTCAGATGACTGACTGCCTAGCGGATCTTTATTTTGCTCCAACTAGTGAGAGTAAAGAAAATCTCCTCAAGGAAAATCACCCTGAGTCTGCTATTGTCATTACGGGAAATACGGCCATTGATGCCTTGAAGCTAACCGTTCAATCGGATTACTATCATGAAGTTCTAGATCAATTGGATCCAGATAAGAAACTTGTATTGGTAACCATGCACCGTCGTGAGAATCAAGGTCAACCAATGAGAAATGTCTTTGCAGCTTTACGTGAGATGGTCGATCTTCATCAGGAAATTGAAGTTGTTTATCCTGTTCACCTTAGCCCTGCTGTGCAAGAAGCAGCAAACGATATCTTAGCTGGTCACGATCGTATTCACTTGATTGAGCCTTTAGATGTACTTGATTTTCATAATTTGGCTTCAAGAAGCAATTTTATCATGACTGACTCTGGAGGTGTTCAGGAAGAGGCACCTTCCCTAGGAAAACCTGTTCTTGTCCTTCGAGATACGACGGAACGTCCAGAAGGGGTTCGTGCAGGAACTTTGAAATTAGTTGGGACTGATCCAGTATGTGTGAAAGAAGCGATGACAGCTCTCTTAACAGATGAAACTCTTTATAGAAAAATGTCTCAGGCGCCAAATCCATATGGTGATGGAAGAGCATCTGAACGAATCGTTCAGGCTATACTACATTATTTTGGAATGGCTGAATCTGTATCTGAATTTAAAGAAGGAGAAGAGGCATAATGAAAAACTGGAATAAATTTAAAAACTGGCTTATGACTTTGCTTGTTTGTGAGGTCATTCTTTTGGTGCTTTGTTTTTTGTATGCTCGTAATATCCTTTTAGAACAAGTATTATTTTTGTTTTTAGCAATGTTTGCAGTATTGGTTTTGTCTGAGTTGTTACTTACTTGGGTACTTATCTTAAGTTTTGGATTCGGGATCATCTGTTTAATTGTTGGTATTGTTTATATTCCAATAAATCAACTTTTCTTTTTGTTAATCAGTTTTCCGCTTTTAATTGGAATACTGATTAAAGTTCGTTATTATTTTTTCAAGGTGGCCTCAAAGGTACAAGAACAGGAAGACGAAGCTCGAGCAGATTACCAAGCTATGGTCACTGAACAAAGTGATGTTACGGTTCAATCTCTATTGATTCATTGGTCCCATGAAGATCTGTTTTTCCAGATTAAACCGAAAGAATATAATCTGATGCTCAGTCGCATTCAAGAGTTAATTACTAAGGAATTGAGTTACAACGATAAGCTCTATTACATTTCAGATGGGAATTTTCTTGTTCTATCTAATAGTAATCAACATTCTTTGAAGCAACTCTATTTGAATGGTTTGCAGGAGAAGCTAAGCAGTTTAGTTTTTCATGGAGAAGATGGAAACCAAGGAATTCAATTCCAAACAGGTTACCTAGTGATTAACTCTGAGAATGGAAGTAAATATAAAGATTACTCAGATGTTACTAGTCATTTAAAGCGTCAATTAGAGACGGATGTAATTGTAGAATATTAGGAGGAAAATATGACTCTGACCGAACTATTTTTTGGAATTGCTTTGGGACTCAGCCTCGTTTTTGGCATTTGTTTTGTCATACTATTTATTGCTTATACTGTGCTTTACCATCGAGTGAATAAAAATTTTAAGGCGGTGAATCATGATTAGTCAAATCTTAATGATTTTTACTCTGCTTACTATTTGGATTTCTCTGGCTTGGGGTTTGGTAATTCTCTTTTCAGCAGTACACTTTTGGTTTAAACACAGTGATTTTCGTGTAGACACTTCGCCACTACCTTATTACCCTAAGGTCACCATTGTCGTACCTGCTCATAATGAGGATGTGGTTATTGCCCAAACGGCTAAAGCTATCTTGGATATGAACTATCCTCACGACCGTGTGGAGTTGCTCTTGTTTGCGGATAACTGTTCGAACAATACCTATGCAGAGTGTTTGTCTGTACAAGCCATGCCTGAATATGCAGAAAGAAATCTGACTATTATCGACCGTACTGGTACGGGAGGAAAAGCAGGCGTTCTAAACGATGCTTTGGAGATGGCAACAGGCGAATACATCTGTGTTTATGATGCAGATGCTATGCCTGAAAAAAATGCTCTTTATTTCCTTGTGAAGGAAGTGATGAAGGATCCAGAACGTCATGTGGCATCTTTCGGTCGAAACAAGACTCGAAACGCTAATCAAAATTTCTTGACTCGTTGTATTAACCAGGAAATCGTTGTTACTCAGCGCGTGCACCACGTTGGGATGTGGCATCTCTTTAAAATTGGGCGTATTCCAGGAACCAACTTTATCATTCAAACCGACTTTGTAAAGAGTATCGGTGGTTGGAAAAATGGTGCCTTAACCGAGGATACCGATATTTCCTTCAAAATCATGCAGAGTGGTAAATTGATTGCCCTTGCCTATAATTCAGAGGCTTTCCAACAAGAACCTGAGACCTTAAAGAGTTACTATATGCAACGTAAACGTTGGGCTAAAGGAAACTACGAAGTTGTTCTATCAAACTTTAAGCATTTATTTGGCAGAGCAAACTGGCGCGTTAAACTAGAAGTCTTTAACTATTCTTGTGTTTTCTTTTGGTTTAACTTTGCCATTGTCCTATCGGATTTGATTTTCCTAGCGAATGTGCTAGCGATCTGCCTTAATCTTTTCTTCCCAGATGTCAGGGTTCCATTTGCTTTTGATGCGGACAATATCTACATCGCCCAGCTCATGCTCTTCAACTGGATTCTCATGATTGGTCTTTATTTGATGCAAATTATGACAGCATTGGCAAGTCAATTTGGACAAGCGACGACTAAACAAATCTGGTTAGCCCTGGCAGCCTATTTCTCTTATGCACAGATGTTTATCGTTGTATCCGTTGATTCTATTTCTTCGATCGTGCTGGACAAAGTACTCCGACGAAAAGAAACCAAGTGGGTTAAAACCAAACGATTTGCAGGATAGGAGGTTCTATGAAAACGAATAAATTAAAATATGTATGGTTTGTGCTCATCCTTTCTATCTTTTGTTTAGCCTTGTTTTTAGCAAGAGGAAGAACTAAAATCGAGATGCGTAATCGAATTTACAGCCAATGGAGCCAACAGTTCCTTGTTACAAAAGGCGATCAGTCTTATGTTCGTACGACGAGTGATTCGGAGGGAACAACAGTTCTATCTGAAGCCCAAAGTTACGGCATGCTCATAACGGTTTTAGCAGCCCAAAAAGGGCAAGCGACACAAGCAGATTTTGAGAGTCTTTATCGCTATTACCAAAATCATCGTATCGAGGGAACGCAGTTGATGTCTTGGAAGCAAGTGATCACAAATGGTAGCGAAACGGTTGAGAAGCAAAATGCAACCGATGGTGATCTCTATATCGCTTATTCTTTGATTGAAGCTGCCAAGCAGTGGCCAGATAAGGCGCAGGAATACCAAGAGCAAGCTAAAAAAATCTTGGATGATATTCTTAAATACAACTACAATGAAGAGACAGGTGTCCTAACGGTAGGGAACTGGGCAAACAAGGATTCCGATTATTATTACTTGATGCGGACGTCTGATACCCTTCCTCACTATTTCCAATCTTTCTATGACCTGACTGGAAACAAACAGTGGTTAGATGTTAAGGATAAGATGCTTGAGCAATTGGAGCAAATCAGTTCTCATTCTGATACTGGACTTTTGCCAGATTTCATCTGGGCGGAGAAGTCAGGGGCACGCCTTGTTGATGCCAATACTATCGAATCTCAATACGATGGAGCGTATTCTTATAATGCTTGTCGTTTGCCATATCACTTGTCTCAGAGTCAGGATGAAAGAAGCCAAAAACTCGTTCAAAAGATGATGAATTTCTTTATGAAAGAACAGCGCATTTATGCCGGATATGACTTGAACGGAACGGCCCTCAATCAATACCAGGCAAGTAGTTTCTTGGCTCCAATTACCTATGCATCTGACAAGGGAGAAGGTTATCTGAAACTTCTTCAGCAAAATAAATACATTTTCACACAAGATTTACCTTTGGACAACTACTATGATGCAACGATGATTACTATGATTGCTCTAGAGTTGTTCTAGGATGAAAAGAGAGGGCTAGTTTTACTGGCTCTCTTTTTGATAGGATTTTCATCTTTTTTCAAAAAAGGAATTTCATCAGCTTTATGGTATAATGGAAAGAGTGATGGAAAAGAGGTAGAGAGATGGATGCGAAATTAAAATACAAGGCAAAGAAGATTAAAATCGTCTTTTTTGATATTGATGATACCTTGCGTACGTCAAAGACAGGTTTTATTCCAGCTACAATTCCCACTGTCTTTAAGCAGTTGCGTGAAAAAGGAATTTTAACAGGTATTGCTTCTGGGCGTGGTATTTTCGGTGTCGTTCCAGAGATTCGTGAGCTCAAGCCTGACTTTTTTGTAACTCTGAATGGGGCCTATATCGGAGATAAAAAAGGTCAGGTCATTTATCAACATCAGATTGACAAGTCAGATGTTGAGGAGTATGTCTCTTGGACTAAGCGAGAGGGAATTGAATATGGCTTGGTTGGCAGTCATGATGCCAAACTCTCCACGCGAACAGAACTGATCAGTGAGGCTATTGATCCGATTTATCCGAACTTGGATGTGGATCCTAACTTCCATGAAAAAGCAGATATATACCAGATGTGGACCTTTGAAGATAAAGGGGATGACTTGCACTTACCAGAGTCTTTGTCGGATAAACTTCGCATGGTGCGTTGGCATGAACATTCATCTGATATCGTGCCAATTTCAGGATCCAAAGCAACTGGTGTAGCCAAGGTGGTGGAACATCTAGACTTGAAACCAGAGAATGTCATGGTCTTTGGGGATGGTCTCAATGACTTGGAACTCTTTGATTATGCTGGAATCAGTATTGCTATGGGTGTTTCCCATGAAAAAATTAAAGAAAAAGCAGATTATATTACAAAAACAGTAGAAGAAGATGGCATTTTTGATGCCTTAGAAGGATTTGGTATGGTAGAAAAAGAATTGCATTTCCCACAAGTAGACATTGAAACAGTAGAAGGTCCTCTTGCGACCATTAAGACCAATCACGGAGACTTGCGTATCAAGCTCTTCCCTGAACATGCTCCTAAAACAGTGGCTAACTTTGTTGCTCTGTCAAAAGACGGTTACTATGATGGTGTGATTTTCCATCGTATTATCAAGGACTTTATGATCCAAGGTGGAGACCCAACTGGTACTGGTATGGGTGGTGAGTCAATCTATGGTGACTCTTTTGAAGATGAATTTTCTGAAGAACTTTATAATATCCGTGGAGCCCTTTCTATGGCCAATGCGGGTCCAAATACCAATGGTAGCCAGTTCTTTATCGTGCAAAACCAACATTTGCCATATTCTAAGAAAGAGATTGCGCGTGGTGGCTGGCCTGAACCAATCGCTGAGATCTATGCAGAACAAGGTGGAACTCCTCACCTTGACCGCCGCCATACTGTTTTTGGGCAATTGGTAGACGCAGAATCGTTTGCGGTCTTGGATGCCATTGCAGCTGTTGAGACTGGTGCAATGGACAAACCAGTTGAAGATGTAGTAATTGAAACGATTGAAATTGAGGACTAGAATGAAAATTGGTGATAAGCTGACTGGGCGTATTACAGGAATTCAGCCCTACGGTGCCTTTGTTGAGTTAGAGACAGGGGTGACAGGGCTGATTCACATCTCGGAGATTCGGACGGGATTTATTGAAAATATTTATGACATTTTAAAAATTGGCGATGAAGTCCAAGTTCAGGTGGTGGATTTTGACGAATACACTGGGAAGGCCAGTCTTTCTATCCGTACCTTGGAAGAGGAAAAACATCAATTGCCAAGACGGAGACGTTTTTCAAATGATCGGATCAAGCACGGTTTTGCGCCACTTGGACGTATGATGCCTGTTTGGACGCGTGAGGCATTAGAACATTTAAAGAAGAAGCCATAAATACGATTATCTAAATTGTTTGGACTATTAACATAATTTGATATAATGAAAGTATGAAAGAAGAACAATTATTAAAATCAGGAGAGCGAATCAACCAGCTCTTTTCGACAGATATCAAGATCATCCAAAATAGAGAGGTGTTTAGCTATTCGGTGGATAGTGTTCTTTTATCACGCTTTCCTCGATTCCCTAAACGGGGTTTAATTGTGGACTTTTGTGCTGGAAATGGTGCAGTGGGACTTTTTGCAAGTTCACGTACTCAGGCGCGGATAATATCTGTAGAAATTCAGGAGCGCTTGGCGGATATGGCAGAGCGTTCGGTTCAGTTGAATGGCCTGGAAGAGCAGATGCGGGTCATCTGCGATGATTTGAAAAATATGCCTGCGCACATTCAGGGAAGTAAGGTGGATATGATCTTGTGTAATCCGCCTTATTTCAAGGTGGATCCTCATTCCAATCTCAACGAGAGTGAACACTACCTCCTAGCAAGACACGAAATTGCGACGAACCTAGAAGAAATCTGTCGAAGTGCTCAGAGTATTCTCAAGTCTAATGGTCGTTTGGCCATGGTTCATCGTCCAGATCGGCTCTTGGATATCCTAGATATGCTCAAACGCCACAATTTGGCACCCAAGCGCCTGCAATTTGTCTATCCTAAACGAGAAAAGGAAGCCAATATGCTTTTAATCGAAGCTATCAAGGATGGATCGACGAGTGGCTTCAAGGTCTTGCCACCGCTCATTGTTCACAATGATGATGGTTCCTATACGTCAGAAATTCAAGAGATTTACTATGGATCATAAGGCTTATATGTATGTGGTGGAGTGCCGTGACGGTTCTTACTATACTGGTTACACGACAGATGTGAAGAAACGCCTTGCCGTTCATAATAGTGGTAAGGGAGCCAAGTATACCCGAGCTCGCTTGCCAGTCAAACTCATCTATGCTCAGGGTTTTGCTAGCAAGGAAGAAGCCATGTCAGCAGAGGCTCTCCTCAAACGAAAGAAACGGCCACAGAAAGAACGATTTCTATCCGAAAATCAAGAGAAAAATCTAGTTAACGATATTGATGTCTAATGAGGAGTCCTTTGACTCCTCTTACTTTTGTCAAAAGAGGAAAAAAGTGCTACAATAAGATGAATAAATTTAAAGAGGTATTATCATGTCTAAGATTCTAGTATTTGGTCACCAAAATCCCGACTCAGATGCCATCGGGTCATCTGTAGCCTTTGCTTATCTTGCAAAAGAGGCTTATGGATTGGATACAGAAGCAGTAGCACTTGGAACTCCTAATGAAGAAACAGCCTTCGTTTTGAACTATTTTGGTGTAGAAGCACCACGCGTCATCACATCTGCTAAAGCAGAAGGTGCAGAACAAGTCATCTTGACTGACCACAATGAATTCCAACAATCAGTGTCAGATATCACTGAAGTAGAAGTTTACGGTGTTGTGGACCACCACCGTGTGGCTAACTTTGAAACTGCAAGCCCACTCTACATGCGTTTGGAACCAGTTGGATCTGCGTCTTCAATCGTTTACCGCATGTTCAAAGAACACGGTGTAGCAGTTCCTAAAGAAATTGCTGGTTTGATGCTGTCAGGTTTGATTTCAGATACCCTTCTTTTGAAATCACCAACAACTCACCCAACAGATAAAGTCATTGCTCCTGAATTGGCAGAATTAGCAGGCGTCAACTTGGAAGAGTACGGTCTTGCTATGCTCAAGGCTGGTACCAACTTGGCTAGCAAATCTGCTGACGAATTGATTGACATCGATGCTAAGACTTTTGAGTTGAACGGAAATAAGGTCCGTGTTGCCCAAGTAAACACAGTTGACATTGCTGAAGTCTTGGAACGCCAAGCTGAAATTG